>JANMDK010000333.1:0-2097 GCA_031376265.1 Pseudomonadota bacterium | reverse complement strand
GCCGGTGCGCGTGATGCGCTGGTCGGCAAACTTCAGCACGCGCTCCTTGACGGCCTCCGGCAGCGACGAGGCGCGCACGTCGAAACGCAGGTGGATGGCGTTGGAAACCTTGTTGACGTTCTGGCCGCCGGCGCCCTGGGCGCGCACGGCGGTGATCTCGACTTCGCTCTCGGGGATGACGATGTCGGCGCCGTGCGGCATGCCTACTTGGCTTTGGTCGCCTTGCCGGCCTTGCCGCCTTCGAGGCCCTTGGTCAGGAGCTCGGTCACCACTTCGTTGAGGCCGCCCGCGTGGTTCGTGGCGAGCTCGTGCAGCTTGGCGACCAGCGCCTCGTTGAGCTTGACCGCGAACGGCACCAGCCCCGCAGCGCGGTCGAGGTCGCGCTGCTCGCGCCGCGAAGGTTGCGCCGGCGGGGTCTTGCCGAACTGCCCGCCCGCGCCGGGAGCGCCGGCCTGGGGCTTCAGGCGCAGGCCCTTGAGCTTTTCGAGATCGGTCTTTTTCATGCGTATTCCTTGTGAATTCCAAACATTGATTTCGCAAGAATGGCTCCGGGAGCCGCTCTCAGGGCAATTCGTATAACATTTCCAGTATCTTCAAACGACGAGAGACGCCTTCGCGTCCCTCGCTGCGCCGCATTGCGGACGCGCCGCTTAAACGCGCATCTATACGATATCCAGGTGCGCGATGCCCTCGTTGAGGTCGCGGCTCTTGGAGCCCTTGCCGTTGAGCTTGATGTTGAGGCGCACCTCGTTGGTCGAGTCGGCGTAGCGCAGCGCATCCTCGTAGCTGATGCGATCGGCCTCGTGCAGGTCGAAGAGGGCCTGGTCGAAGGTCTGCATGCCCAGTTCCCTCGACTTTTTCATGATCTCCTTGATGCCGGTAACCTCGCCCTTGAAGATCAGGTCCGAGATCAGCGGCGAGTTGAGCAGCACCTCCACCGCGGCAGCGCGCCCCTTGCCTTCCTTGAGCGGGATCAGGCGCTGCGAGACGACCGCCTTGAGGTTCAGCGACAGGTCCATGAGCAGCTGGTGGCGGCGCTCCTCCGGGAAGAAGTTGATGATCCGGTCCAGCGCCTGGTTGGAGTTGTTCGCGTGCAGCGTGCCGAGCGCCAGGTGGCCGGTTTCGGCGAACGCGATCGCGTGCTCCATGACCTCCGCCTCGCGGATCTCGCCGATCAGGATCACGTCCGGCGCCTGGCGCAGGGTGTTCTTGAGCGCCGCTTCCCAGGAGTCGGTGTCCACGCCCACTTCGCGCTGCGTGATGATGCAGTTGCGGTGCGGGTGGACGTACTCGACCGGGTCCTCGATCGTGATGATGTGGCCGTACGAGTTGGCGTTGCGGTAGCCGATCATCGCGGCGAGCGAGGTCGACTTGCCCGAGCCCGTGCCGCCGACGAAGAGCACCAGGCCCCGCTTGGTCATGATCACGTCCTTGAGCACCGGCGGGAGCTTCAGGTCGTCGAATTCCGGGATCGAGGTGGTGATCGTGCGCATGATCATGCCGACGCGCTGCATCTGGATGAAGGCGTTGACGCGGAAACGCCCGATGCCTACGGGGCTGATCGCGAAGTTGCACTCCTTGGTCGCCTCGAACGACGCCGCCTGCTTGTCGTTCATGACCGCGCGCGCGAGCATCGCCGTGTGCTGCGCGGTGAGCGGCGTCTGCGAAAGCGGCTGCATCTTGCCGTCACCCTTCATCGCGGGAGGGAAGCCTTCGGTGATGAAGAGGTCCGAGCCTTTCTTCGCGAGCATTGCGCGCAGGAGGTCGTAGATGAATTTTGTTGCCTGTTCGCTTTCCATGGTCCGCTCCTTTCGCTAGCCCGCGAAGTTGTCCTTGTTGGCTGCCTTGCTGCGCGCCTCTGCCACCGAGATTACGTTGCGCTTGACGAGATCGGCGAGGTTCTGGTCGAGCGTCTGCATGCCCATCGACGCGCCGGTCTGGATTGCGGAGTACATCTGCGCGATCTTCGCCTCGCGGATCAGGTTGTTGATCGCGGGCGTGCCGATCATGATCTCGTGCGCGGCGACGCGCCCGCTGCCGTCCTTGGTCTTCAGCAGGGTCTGCGAAATGATGGCGCGAAGCGAAGTCGAGATCATG
>JANMDK010000318.1:0-41589 GCA_031376265.1 Pseudomonadota bacterium | reverse complement strand
TGCTCGACGACCACCTGCACGATGTGCCGGGCCCGGTGTTCCGGCTGCTCGAAACGCTCGCCGCTTCGGTCTCGCAGCCGCTCAGCGTGATCATCGAGCGGGACGGCAATTTCCCCGCCTTCGAATGCCTGCTCGCGGAGGTCGGGCAGGCCCGCGCCGCGCTGGCAAGGGGCCGCGCGGCTGCCGCGATGCTGCGGAGGGAAGCTGCATGAATGCTGCGGCGCTGGAAGCTTTCCTTGCCCGGCTTTACACGGACGACGCGTTGCGCCGCGCTTTCCTGCGCTCGCCGGAGCGTGTGGCGCGCGATTCGGGGCTCGACGAGGCTGGGGTTCGGGCCGTTGCGGCCATCGATCGAGAAGGCCTGGCGATGGCCGCGGGGAGTTATGAGAGCAAGCGCGCCTCGCACGCCGCCAAAGGCGCCTCGGGCAGGCGCGGTTCCCGGCGATGGGGTTTCTAGCGGCGGGCATCGCGAGCCGAACTAACGCGGCCGCGCATTGTCTACTGCGCCTAGGAGGCATTTCGTGCGCATTATCCCGATCATCGCGGCGCTTACCCTGTCCGCTTGCGCGACGCCCGAGCAGCGCGCGGAGGAGATGGCGAGCTACATCACGGATAGCTATGGCCCGACCTGCACCAAGCTCGGGTACGCGACCGGCTCGGACAACCACCGCAACTGCATGGTTTCGATGTACCAGGCCGACCAGGTGCGCAACTCGATGCCGTGGCACACGCCCCCCCCGATTCCGGGGTACCGCATCCGCCGCTGACCGCGCGCTACCGCTCCAGCGACTGCAGGTAGAGCTGGCGGGCGGCCTCTTCTTTTTTCACGTCGTCGATCTCGTACATCACGCCCTGCAGGTCGACCGGCTTCTCGACCCGCTCGAAGCGACCGGTAAGCACCACGCCCGGCACGAGCTCGGCGCTCTCGTAAAGCGCCCAGATTTCCTTGCCGTAGTCCGTGGTGCGCAGTTCCGGGGCGAACCGGCCGAAGAACGCCGTGAGGTTCTCGACGTCGCGCTCGAGCATCGGGCCGGCGCCGATGTTGCCGGAGGCGTCGACCGCCTGCGGCAGGTCGATGATCACCGGCCCGTGGCTGTCGACGAGCACGTTGTATTCGGAGAGGTCGCCGTGCACGATCCCGGCGCAGAGCATCTTCACCACGTCGGCGAGCAGCGCCGCATGAAATTCGCGCGCCTGCTCCGGTGAGAGCTCGAGGTCGTTCAGGCGCGGAGCGGCGTTGCCCTGCGCGTCGGTGACCAGGTCCATCAGCAGCACCCCGTCGAGGCAGTTGTACGTCTTCGGCACGCGCACGCCCGCCTTGGCCAGCCGTTGCAATGCGCTCACTTCGGCGTTCTGCCAGGCCGCCTCGAGTTGCTCGCGGCCGTAGCGCGTGCCTTTTTCCATGGCGCGCGAGCGGCGGCTGTTCTTGACCCGGCGGCCCTGCGTGTACTGGACGGCCTTACGAAAAGATCGCTTGTCCGGCTCTTTGTAAACCTTTGCACAGCGGATTTCCTGCCCGCAACGGACGACGTAAACGGTCGCTTCCTTGCCGCTCATGAGCTGGCGCATGACTTCGTCGACGAGGCCTTCCTCGATCAGCGGCACGAGTCTTTTGGGGGTCTTGATGGGAGTATCTCGGGGGCGCGGGACGCCCCGTTTCATAGGGAGGCCGCCATTTTACGGCAATCCTTCCCCTGCCCGGCATGGCAGAATGCGTGCCTCTTTGAAGGTGCGCGGGAGGGGGCGGCAATCGATGGAAAGGGTCGGCAAATACGAGCTCAAGGGGCTGCTTGGCGAAGGCGCGTCGGCGAGCGTCTACCTGGCGACGGATTCGTTCTCAGGCTCCGAGGTCGCGCTCAAGGTGCTCAATCCCGCCATCTTCAAGGACGAGGAATTCGGGCAGGTGCTGCGCGAGCAGTTCCTCAACGAGGCCTCGCTCGCCGGCAAGCTCAACCACCCGCATATCGTCGGGATCCTCGACGCGGTGGTGACCGAGGAGGCCGGCTACATCGCGATGGAGTACGTGCAGGGCACCAACCTGTCGGTCTACGCGAACCCCGCCAACCTGCTTTCGATCGGCGATGCGATCGAGGTCGCCTTCAAGTGCTGCGGCGCGCTCGACTACGCGTATCGCGAGGGCGTCATCCATCGCGACATCAAGCCGGCCAACGTCATGGTCGCCGGCGGCACCGACGTGAAGGTGACCGACTTCGGCGCCGCGCTGCTGCGCACCGGCAAGGTCAACGACACCGTGAGCATCGGCACCCCGGCCTACATGTCGCCCGAGCAGCTCAACGGCCAGCCGCTCGACCACAAGACGGACATCTACTGCGCCGGCGTGATGATGTACGAGCTCCTCACCGGGCAGCGGCCCTTCGTCGCCGAAACGATGCCGGCGCTGATCCGCAAGGTGCTCACCGAGGCGCCGGTGCCGCCGAGCACGGTGCGCAAGGAATTGCCGGCCGGCATCGACCAGCTGGTGCTCAAGGCGCTCGAAAAAAAGCCGGACGACCGCTATTCGAGCTGGGCGGACTTCGCGCTCGAGATCGCCAGCATCGGCAAGTTGAGTGTCTACGTGCACAGCATTCCCGACATCGAGAAGTACGCGGCGCTGCGCGCGGTCGGCATGCTCGCGAATCTTGCGGATGGCGAGATCTGGGAACTGGTCAAGGTGGGGCGCTGGTCGCGGGTGCCGGCGCGCACCGCGCTGCTAAAGGAAGACACTGCGGGCGACTCGCTGCTTTTCCTCGCCCAGGGCCAGCTCAAGGTCACCAAGGGCGGGCAGCTCCTCAACGTGATCGGGCCGGGCGAATGGTTCGGCGAGATGTCCTACATCGGCGGCGGCGAGATCGCGCGCCAGGCGACCATCGAATCGATGACCGACGCGACGGTCGCCGAGTTCTCGGTGGGCGAGCTGGAAAAGACGAGCATGGGTTGCCGCCATCACCTGCTGCGCGCGCTGCTGCGCAACGTGGTGGACCGGCTGGCGCTCTCCAACACGCGCCTCGCCAAGCCGTCGCGCTGAGCCGGGAACGAACCTCGGTCGATCACCGAGCGATCACTGCGCGATGACCGTCCTTCCGGATTACCTGTACTACCCGATTTTCCACTTCGCGAAGGCGGTGCTCGCTTTCCTGCAGCGCGATTCGTACCTCTATTGGCCTTTCATCCTCTCGACGCTGCTGATCATGGTGCTGGCGGCGTGGATGGCGACGCGCCATGCGCCGCAGGGGCGTACGTGGCGGCAGCAGTTCGGAGACTATTTCAGCCGGCGCGTCTGGGGACACACCTCGGCGCGCGCCGACTACCGGCTCTACTTCGTCAATGCGCTGGTGCTGCCGGCGGTCTTCGCCTGGCTGCTTTTCAGCGACGCGCAAGTCGGCGCCCTGCTGGATGCCGCGCTCGGACGGCCGGCCGCGCCGGCCGGCACCGCGCCCGCCGCAGTGCCTGCCGCCGGCTTCGGGCTGCGGCTCCTCTACACCGTGCTGTTCTTCATCGCCTACGACCTCGGCCGCTTCATCGCGCATACGCTATTGCACGACGTGCCCGCGCTCTGGGAATTCCACAAGGTGCACCACTCGGCCGAAGTGCTCACGCCGATCACCGCCTACCGCGCGCACCCGGTCGACCTGCTGGTCATGGCCTGGGTCCCCGCGGTGCTGACGGGACTGGTCACCTGGGGCTTCAACCTCGTTTCGCCGGGCAAGATCGGCTTCTTCACTTTTCTCGGCCTGCACGTGGTCCTCTGGGCGGTGAACCTCATCGACAACCTGCGGCATTCGCATGTGTGGATTACCTACGGGCCGCGCGTCGGCAAGTGGGTCGTGAGCCCGGCGCACCACCAGTTGCACCACAGTTGCGAGCCGCGGCACGAAGTCAACGGGCGTTACGGCTGCAACCGCGGCTTTTCGCTGGCGATCTGGGACCGCTGGTACGGCACGCTGCGCATGCCGGAGCGCGAGCCGGAGACGTTTCGCATGGGCCTGGGCGACGGCACCGACAGCACCTGGCACAGCGTGACGCGCATGTACGTGCAGCCTTTCAGCGGCTGCCTGAAGCGGCTGCGCGACGTTTTCCGCCGCAGCGCGCCGCAGTAGTTGGCCCGCTCCTGCGGTGCGATCCTAGCGCACGCGCTGCCGGATCTGAGCGACCGCCGCTTCCACCTTGTAGTCGAGGAAAGTCTTTCCCAGCTCGGCCGAGGATTGCCGCGGGTCGCCATCCACTCCGTAGCTCGGATCCCCCGCCTGCAGCCGCTCGCGCCGGATCCAGCGGCCTGCGGTGTCGATGGCCATGAGCTCGGAAGTGTCCGGAAGACCGGCATGAGCGCCTACGGAAAGGCCGCGCGAGCGCAGCCAGTTCGCGACCCGCTGCTCGGCGCCGAAGTAAACGTCGGGGATGTAGTGCACGCGGGTCCCGCCGGCGCCCCACTGCGCGTCGAGGGTGACGGCGACGACCTGGAGCGTCTTCTGCCCGCCGCCGTGGTCGCCCATGAGGAGGATGTTCCTGAAACCCGAGGCGCGGGCACTCGCGGCGACATCGCGGGCGACGGCCGCAAAGGTTTCGTCGGATACCGTGACGCTGCCCGGAAAGCGCATGTGCCCGGATCGGTCCGCGGCGCCGCCGGTGGGTGCGAATGGCAGCACCGGGTAGACGAGGGCGTTGCCGAGCGTCGAAGCGATGCGTCCTGCGACATGCCGGGCGATGAAGTTGTGCTTGCCGGTCACCATGTGCGGCCCGTTCTGCTCGGTGCTGCCGGCATAGAAGATTGCGGTCGAGGCGCCGCCCGCGATCGCGTCGCGCACCTCCATCCAAGTAAGCTCCTCGATGAACACCGACGGCGGCGCAGCGCGCGCTCCGGCGGCGACCAGCAGGCATAAGGCAAACAGGACGATTTTCATGAAGGCACTCCCTCCGTCGAGGCGCGTATTCTCGCTGCAAACGGCCGTGGCGACTGCGCTGCCGCTGATTGCGGCTGCGTTTTGCGCCGCGGCACAGGTGCCGCCGCCCGCAATCCAGCCGGGCATCCGCGTGATCGAGATCAAAGGAGCTATTACCCCGAGCCTGCTGGAGAAGATCCGGCCCGCAGTGGAAAACGTCGAGACAGGGCGCTTCCCATCGGGCCTGGTGGTGCTGCTGGAAAGCAACGGCGGCGATGGGCTCGTCGCCATCGAAATCGGCCGCCTTCTACGAGTGGCCAAGGCTCACGTCTTCGTGCGCAATCGCTGCGCAAGCGCGTGCGTCTACGTGCTCGCCGGCGGCGTGGTGCGCGGCATCGCGCGCGATCGCGCGATCGGCATCCACAGCCCGCGCCTGACCACCTTCGTGAAGGGCATCGGCGTGGTGGACATCAATGCTGCGACCAACCCGAACGCCGCAGCCGCGCTGGAGGCTGGCAACAAGCGCTCGCGCGAATACTTCGCCGAGATGGGGCTGCCGGAAGCGCTGTTCACCGCGATGATGGCGACGCCCTCCGACCAGACGAGATATCTCGACCTCTCGGAACTGGCGCCGCTGGGGCTGAATGCGATCGATCTAGCGTACCTGGCTGAACGTGGACCCACCGGAACGACGGTCTACAAGGTCAGCGAGGCGGAATACGTTCGCCGCACGCTTGCAGCAGCGGGCATCTGCCTCGCCGATCCGAAGCCCGGTGCCGAGTTCTTCGGGTGTTACCGGCGGGTATTGCGCAGCGGGGAGTGAATCGGCCCTACTTGCCGAGCGAATCCATGTAATTGCACACCTCGCCCGGCGTCGTGAACCAGATCTTGTTGCTCGTCATGATGTGCTCCAGCGCCCGCCGCAGGTGCCGTAACCGGTAAGGCTGCCCCACCAGGTATGGATGCAGCGCAATCCCCATCACCAGCGGCTGCGCTTTCGACTGCGCGACCATCTCGTCGAAGTTGTCGATCACCAGGTCGGCAAAGTCTTTCCCGTCCATCTGGCGCGCGACGATCATCGGGATGTCGTTTACTTCCTGCGGGTAGGGGATGCACCAGAGGGCCTTGCCGCTCCTCGTGCGAAATTTGACCGGCTGGTCGTCGATGCACCAGTTGAGCGTGTAGGTGTAGCCGGTCTCCGTCATGAGGTCCGGTGTGGTGCGGCTTTCCGAAAGCCAGGGGGATAGCCAGCCCTTGGGCGCCTTGCCCGATTCCTTCGAGATGCGGTCACGGCAATATTCGAAGAGCTTCTTCTCCTCGGCCTCGGGCATCGTGCCCTGACGGTCGGAATTGGTGTGGCCGTGGCCGATGATCTCGTCGCCGCGCGCAACGAAAGCTTCGAGCACCTCGGGGCAATAGTCGTAAAGCGAGGTGTTGGTCAGCACACCGACCGGGAGTTTCAGCTGGTCGAAGAGCTCGATGAGGCGCCAGACGCCGACGCGGTTGCCGTAGTCCCGCCACGCGTAGTTGCTCACGTCGGGCTGCGGGCTTTCCGGCCCGATGCGCGCACCCAGGCCCTCGCCGAAATCGAAATGCTCGAGGTTGAACCCGAGGTACACCGCGAGGCGCTTGCCGCCCGGGAAGCTGTAGTCCGGCCGCTTGTGGATCGGCACGTAGTCGTAGCGGTCGTGCGGCTTGAGGGGTCTGGTCACGCTGGTCTCCGTTGTTGTGAGGTACCGCCGCTGAGGCGCGTTCCTACGCGCCGCCTCCTAAGTAGGCTTTCTCAAGGACGGGGTTGTTCTTCAACTCTTCCGTGCTGCCTGCGAACACGATTTTGCCCGACGAAATCACGTAGGCGCGATCGGCCAGCGCCAGCGCGAGGCGCGCCATCTGGTCGACGAGCACGATGGTGCGCCCCTCGGCGCGCAATTGCGCGAGAGACGAAAATAGCTCCTTGACGATGGCCGGCGCCAAGCCCAGAGAAGGCTCGTCCAGTAGCAGCACGCGCGGGTTCGCTGCGAGGCCGCGTGCCAGCGCCAGCATCTGCTGCTCGCCGCCGGAGAGCAGCCCCGCGCGCCGGGTGCGCAGGCCAGCGAGCCGCGGAAAGAGCCGGAACAATTCCTCGACACGCTCCTCCGAAAGCGGCGCCTTGGCATAGGCGCCAAGCCGCAGATTGTCCTCGACGCTGAGCTCGGGGAAGACCTGGCGCCCTTCGGGTACCAGCGTAAGGCCGGAGCGCGCAATGACGTGCGCCTCGGCATGCGCGATCTCGCGTCCGCCGAAATTCACGCTGCCGGCGATCGGCTTGTGCAACCCGACGATCGAGCGCATGAGGGTGGATTTGCCCGCGCCGTTGGCGCCGAGCAGCGCGACCAGCTCGCCTTCGCGCACCGCGAGCGACACGCCTTCCAACACCGGCGCCGCGCCATAGCCGGTGGTGAGGCCGCCGACCACGAGAGCGTCCGGCGGGCGCGAAGCCTGCGCCGGCCGGGCTGCTGCGGCGAATTCTTCCTCGCCGGCATCCCCGAGATACGCCCGGCGCACCGCCGGGTTCTGCTGCACCTCGATTGGTGAGCCTTCGGCGATCATGCGGCCGGCGTCGAGCACGTAGACCTTGTCCGAGATGCCCATCACGAGCTGCATGTCGTGCTCGATGATCAGCACCGCGATGCCAAGGCCCGCAATGCGGCGCACGACCTCGCCGAGGCGCTCGGTGTCCTCGGACGACAGTCCCGCGGCCGGCTCGTCGAGCAGCAGCACGGCGGGGCGCGTCGCAAGCGCACGCGCGATTTCCACCAGGCGCCGGTCGACGTGCGGCAACTCGCCGGCGGAGCGCTGCGAGGAACCCGCGTAGCCGACCCAAGCGAGCAGCGCGTCGGCAAGCCGCGCGCCTTCCGAGGGCGGCACCGGCGCCTTGCCCGCGAGTTCGCCGCGATTCAGCGCCACTAGGAGGTTTTCCTGCACCGTCATGCCGGAAAAAAGCTGCGAGGTCTGGAAAGTGCGCGCCACGCCGGCCCGGGCCGCGGCGTACGAAGACGCGCCGGTAATTTCCGCCGCGCCGATGCGCACCTTGCCCGACTCGGCCTTATAGAATCCGGAGACGAGATTGAGGAGGGTGGTCTTGCCCGCGCCGTTGGGGCCGATCAGGCTGGTCACCCGGCCGGGTAGTGCAACCAGCGAAGCCTCGTCCACCGCGCGGTTGCCGCCGAAGCTCACCGAAATCTTTTCAACGGCCAGCGCTTCGTTGCCTTCGCGCGAGAGGAAGCGCGAGACGCGCGGCTCATCGCTGGCTACCGCACTTGGCTGGCTCTTGTGGCTCGCACGACGCGCCCATAACGCGGCCGCAGCCCCCGCGATTCCCGAAGGCGCGATCCAGAGGACGAGCAGCAGCAGCCCGCCGAAGAACATCAACCGGTACTCGGCCAGCGAGGAAAGCATCTCGGGCAGCAGCACGACGACCAGCGCGCCGAGCAGCGGGCCGGAGGCGCTGCCCTGGCCGCCGACAAGCACCAGCAGCACGAACGTGATCGACATGAAGAAGGGGAACGACTCCGGGCTGATGAACCCCTGCAGCGTCGCGAAGAGCGCGCCCGCGAATCCGGTGACCGCGGCGGAGATCGCGAAGGCAAGTGTGCGCACCGCAACGAGGTTGGCGCCGAGCGACTGCGCGGCGATCTCTGCATCGCGCGTAGCGCGCATCGCAAGGCCCCAGCGCGTGCTCGCGAATCGCGCGAAGCCGTAGAGCAGCAGTCCGGCCAGCACCGCGCAGGCGATAGCCAGCGCGCGGTCGTCCATCGGGCCGCCGATCCAGCCCGGGCGCGGGATGTTCATGAAGCCGTTCCAGCCGCCGGTGACGCCTTTCCATTCGGCCGCGCCCTGTTCGATCACGAAGCCGAAGGCGATGGTCACCATGGCGAGATAGGGGCCGCGCACCCGCAGTGCCGGCAGTGCGAGCAGGGCACCCGCGGCTGCTGCGAGGGCCGATCCGGCCAGCGCCGCGAGCAGGAAGGGGACCTCGGCCTTGGCCGAGAGGATCGAGGCCGTGTAAGCGCCGATCGCGAAGAACCCCGCATGGCCGAAAGAGATCTGGCCGGCCAATCCGAAGAGCACGTTCAAGCCCGTTGCGACGATCGCGCTGACCGCTATCGTGCCGATGATCAGCAGGTGATAGTTGTTGCCATAGAAGGCGCCGAGCGTCGCGGCCGTAACGCCGAAAAGGGCCAGCACGAGCGTTGCGCGATCGGCCTTCATACTTTCTTCACCGTCGCGTAACCGAAGAGGCCTTGGGGACGTACGGCGAGCGCCACGATCACCAGGGCGAACGAAAGCATCTGCGTCCAGGTCGAGCCGAAGCCGGCCGTGATCACCGCCTCGGCCGTGCCGAGCAGGACGCCGGCGAGCATCACGCCCCACGGGTTGCCCAATCCGCCGAGGATGGCCGCCGCATAGGCCTTGATGCCGAACAGCGTGCCCATGCCGGCGGACACGGTGTACAGCGGCGCGATCAGCATGCCGGCCACGCCGGCGAAGACGCCCGAGATCGCGAATGCGCCGGTGACGACCAGCGCCACGTTGATGCCCATGAGGCGCGCCGCGTCGCGGTTCTGCGCCACGGCGAGCATCGCCTTGCCGGCCCCGGAGCGCGTGACGAACGTGTTCAGCGCGATCGCGATGCCAAAACCCACGACGGGAATCGCCACCTGCAGCAGCGTGACGCGCAAGCCTGCGAGGTCGAAGCCGGTATTGGTGAGGAAGGTCGCCGGCATGCCGCGCGGATCCTTGCCGAAGGTAAAGAGCACCACGTTCTCCAGGATCAGGCCAAGCGCCACTGTGGCCAGCAGCCACGATTCGGAACCGCGCCGCGCGAAAGGCCGCACGCCGATGGCTTCCACCAGCGCGCTCCACGCGGCGCAGGCCGCAAGCGCGACCGGCGCGGCAGCCCACATCGGCCAGCCGAGCTTCACGCCGAGCGCGAACGACAGCACTGCGCCGAGCATCAGGGTCGAGCCTTGAGCGAAGTTGACCGTCCCCGAGACCGAATAGGTCACGAAGAAGCCGAGCGCCGTGAGCCCGTACATGCTGCCCAGGCCGACGCCGGCGACTACCGCGGAGAAAAATGTATTTAGGTCCATGCCAAAAAGAACAGGCCCCGTAAAGAAGGACGGGGCCTGCCTTTCTTTCTTTTAGTGGTGTCTTACTTGCTCACCGGCACGATCTTGCCGCCCTCGAACTTCACCATGATGTAGTCGTCGGGCGCGAGGCCTTCGTGGTCGTTCGGGCCGAAGGGCTTCTTGTACGTCTTGATGAGGCCGGCGTAGTCGTCGATTTCGTACATCGCCTTGCGGATCGCCTCGCCGTCGGTGCTCTTCGCTTTCTCGATCGCGCGCGCCACCAGGTGCATCGCGTCGTACGCGTTCGCAGTGCCGACCGGCGCAAGCACGTCGGCCGGGCTCTTCACGCCGTATTTCGTTTGCATCGCGGTGAACACCCGCTTGCCGGCGTCGTTGAGGTTGCCGAAGAAGGAGTACGTTTGCACGAAATGCGCGTCTCCAGCGGTGGCGCCGACCAGTTCGTCGAAGCGGCCGCCCGAGATGCCCCAGTGCGACACCACAGGCACTTTCCAGCCCATGCGCTCGCGGGCCTTCATCATCTGCGCGCCGGGGGCGGCATTGGCCACGAGGATCAGCGCGTCCGCGCCGGCGTTCCGCAGGCGCGTGAGCTGCGCGGTCAGGTCGACGTCGTTCGGCTCGATCTTCTCGATGCCGGCGATGCCGATCTTCGCGGCTTCGGCGGCTACCTTGAGGCCTTTCTCGTTCGATTCGCCCCACGGGTTGTTGATGAGCACCAGGCCGGGCTTCTTCACGCCGTAGGTTTTCATCGCGTACTGGATGAGCTTGACGTCGACCAGGTCGTCCTGCGCCGAGACGCGGAAGACGTAGTTGGGATTCGCGCCGTTCTTGGTGATGTTGGTCGCGGCGGCCCAGACGCCCATGAACGGGACCTTTTCCTTGTTGACCACCGGGATGATCGCCAGCGACACCGGCGAATCGATGCCGCCGAAGAGCGCGGCCACCTTTTCGTTGGAGATCAGCTCGCGCGCCGCTGCGAGGCCCTTGGGCGGGCTGGATTCGTCGTCGCGCCGTACGAGCACGACCTTTCGGCCCATGACGCCGCCCTTGGCGTTGAGTTCGTCGATCGCGATTGTGAGGCCGCGGGTGATCGCCTCCCCGGATTGCGCCGACGCACCGGTGAGTGCGGCGACGAGGCCGATCTTGATGTCCTGCGCGCCGGCGGCGAATGAAAAGGCGAGTCCTGCGGCCAGCAGGAGGAGGCGTGGCTTGGATGTCATGAATTTCTCCCTGAAATAGACCTTCCTAGGATGGTGCAGGCCCCGCGCCCAGTCAACGGCCCGGGGGCAAAATCACATCGAACCCCTCCCTTAGCGCTTGCGGGTGCGGATGTCGAGCGCGCGCGCCTCGAGTTTTTCGCCTTCGGCGTTCTGGCCGAGCTTGAAGTAGACCTCGGCCAGGGCTTCCATCGTGCGAACGGTTTCGGGGTGATTCGGGCCCAGCGCCTTCTCGCGGATTTCGAGGGCGCGGCTGTAGAAGGCCTCCGCGACCTCGTACTCGTTGACGAGCGCGTGGATCGAGGCGGCGCCGGCCAGCGCCTGGGCCATGCGCGGGTGGCCCCGGTCGAGCGTGTTGTCGACGATATCGATCGCCCTCCTGTAGGCCTCGATGGCGGGCTCCAGGCGGTCCTCGGCCCGGTAGAGGTCACCCAGCCCGATCAGGGTCGGCGCGGACAGCGGGTGGTTGGCTCCGTTCACTTTTTCCCAGATCGCGAGCGCGCGGTTGTACGCAACCTCGGCTTCGCGAAAGCGGCGTTGCTGCGTGTAGAACCCAGCCAGGGCGGTCAGGCTGCGCGCCACGTCGGCGTGCTCCGGGCCGCGCGCCGATTCGGAGATCTCGAGGCCCCGCCGCAGCGCGGCTTCGGCCTTGTCCACTTCGCCCCGGACCATGTACACCTGCCCCAGGATGCCGAACGTCTGCGCAAGCGTGGCAATGTCGGCGCCCTGCTCGCGATCGCGGATCGCTATGGCCTGCAGCAGCATCTTTTCGGCTTCACCGTGGCGTCCCTGCGCGAACCGCATCACGCCGAAGTTCGAGAGCACCTGGCCCATCCTGGGATGATCCGCGCCCAGCGTCTTTTCGATGATCCTGAGCGATCGCTCGTAAAGCGGCTCGGCCAGCTCGAAGCGCGCCGTCAGGCGAAAGCACTCGGCGATGCGATTCAGGAACACCGCGGCGCCCTGGTGTTCCGGGCTTTGCAGCCGCTCCACCATCTCGAGGCCTTTCCTCGCGACCGCGATCGACTGCTCGTACTTGCCCTGCTGGAAGAGTGCTAGCGCTTCCTCGTTGAGCGCCTGCCACGGCGGCACCCGCTGCGCATGCGCAGAAGTGAAGAAGCAGAGGGCAAGGCAGGCGAGAAGGAGGGAGCGCATGGACGCAGTGTGCGAAACGGGGAGGCGCATTCTGGGGCAATTCGGGTGCCCGAAATGTAAGCGCGTCTACAATCAGCCCTATCGAACCAGTTTGCGGGACCGCGAAAATGAGCGAAGCGAAAATGCCGGCGATGCCCAAAGGGGCGCCGAACCTGGCCGAGATCCTGATCCAGACGAAAGACATGCCCTGGCGCGAGAAATCGCTCAAGGGCGTGCACGAGAAGATGCTCTGGCGCGACGAGGCCACCGGCGCGACGATCTCGCTCAACAAGTTCGAGAAAGGCGCCGGCATCCCGAAGCCCCACAGCCACGCCTCGAACCAGTTCATGTTCTGCCTCGAGGGTCGCTACGAATACACGGCCACCAACACCGTGCTCACGCCCGGCTGCTTCTACTGCAACCCCAAGGGCAACGTGCACGGCCCGACGATCGCGCGCGAGGAAAGCATCCTGGTGGAAATCTACGACGGCCCGCACTACCCGCAGATGCCCGACTGGTACACCGACGAGCGGGACGCGCGCTGAATTGGGCGCGGGTGGAAAGGTCTACCTCGATTACACGCAGGCCGAGCTCGACGCCGCCTACGACCAGCGCGTCTATGCGCCGAACCGCGAGGAGATCGTTGCGTGGTACGGGGCGGAAAGCGCGAAAGTGCGCGCCCGCGTCCCGCACCAGCGCAGCGTCCCGTACGGCGAAGGCGAAGACGAGACGCTGGATATCTTCCCAGCCCAAAAGGGGCCAGGCTCAAACCTGACACCGGTCCACGTACATATCCACGGTGGCCGCTGGACATTGTTCACCAAGGACGAGGAATCGTTCATCGCTCCGGTGTTCACCAACGCCGGCGCAGCGTGCGTGGTCATCGATTTCTCCAACATCCCCAAGGTGCGCATCCCGCAGATGGTCGACCAGGTCCGGCGGGCGATCGCGTGGGTGTACCGGAACGCGGCGAGCTTCGGCGGTGATCCGCAGCGCATCCATTTGTCAGGCCATTCTTCCGGCTCGCACCTGGCAGGCGTCGCGTTGCTGACGGACTGGGAGAAGGATTTCGGCGTGCCTGCCGATGTCATCAAGAGCGCGCTGCTGATCTCCGGCATGTACGACCTGCGCCCGGTCATGCTTTCGGCGCGCAGCAGCTATGTGAAGCTTTCGGAGGCCGAAGTGCTCGAGCTGAGCGCGATCCTGCAGCCGGAAAAGCTCGGTGCCCCGCTTACGATGGTCTACGGCGAAAAGGAAACGCCCGAGTTCAAGCGCCAGCCGAAAGCGTTTCTCGAGGCGCTCGAGTCGGCAGGCAAGACGGCGCGGTTGGTCGAAATCTCCGGCGTAAACCACTTCGAGGTGCTGCAGCAGCTGGGCGATCCGGCCAGCGAAGTCGCCCGGCTGGCGCTGCAATCTATATTTCCGGATTAGGCAATCCAACTTGACGGACAGCCGCTCGCCGATTGGATCTACGGTATTTAAAGTTCGACTTTCTACCCCGTGACCGTCACCACCACCGTGCGCGTATGGGCGTGCGTGCGGTGCTCCCACAGGTAGATCCCCTGCCAGGTGCCGAGCAACAGCGCGCCGCCGCCCACAGGCACGCTGACCGAAGTCCCCGTTAGCAGCGAGCGCGCATGCGCGGCCATGTCGTCGTCGCCTTCGGTGTCGTGACGGTACGCCGGGTCGCCGTCGGGCGCCCACCGCCTGGCGAGCGTCTCGAGATCCTTCAGCACATCCGGGTCGGCGTTCTCGGTGATCATCAGCGAGCAGCTCGTGTGCTGCACGAAGACATGGGCCACGCCGGTGGCGATGCCCGAGGCAGCCACGAGGCGCGCCACCTCGGCGGTGACGTCGGTCGTGCCGCGCCCGCGCGTGCGGATTTCGAAGGTCTTCTGCCAGGCCATGCGAAGAAGCCTAAGCGGCTTTCGCCACCCTGGCTTCGCGCGTCTTCTCGCCGCCGAGCGCCTTGACGAGGTCGATGACCAGCAGCGACAGCTCGCCGGTCATCAGCGCAAAGTCGATCGCGAATTGTTCCTCCTCGTCGACCTTGGCATCGATACTGCTTTCGCCTTCCTCGCCGCCGTCCTCACGCTTGAGGATGTCGAGGAAGGCGATGCGCTTGACCTGCAGCGTGTCGGTCAGCACGAACGAGATCCGGTCGTTCCAGGTCAGGCCGAGCTTGACCACGGTCTTTCCGGCGGAGAGGTGGTCGCGCACGTCGCGTCCCTCCAGCGCGTGGCGCGAGTAGCGCACGGTGGCCTTGCTCGCGTCCGGCGCGCGAAGCTCGAGGTCATGGTCGATGCCGAACTTGCCCGGCGCCTCGCCCTTGGCCAGCCACTCGGCCATCGCGGAAGCCGGCGAGCGATTCGTGTCGATGCGCAGCGCCTGCAGGTCGTCGTCGGCGCGCCGCAGGATCTCCATGAACAGCTCGGCCCTCGGATCGGCCGCCACGTCGACGGCCAGCAGGCCGTTGTCCCGGTCGATCCAGCCGTGCGTGATGCGGCGGCGGGCGAGCGCGCGCGGCATCAGCTCGATGAGCACCTGTTCTTTCAAGTCGCGCATCTGCTTCCTGCCGACGGGGTGCGCCTGCTTCTTGGCCAGCTTGGCGGCCCGCTCCTCGGTTGCCTGGCGCACTACCGAGCCCGGCAGGATTTTCTGCTCGACGCCGAGCGCGACCAGCCAGTGATGCGCCTGGTGATGGAGGAAATCGCCGTCGGGGCGCGGGGGGGTCCATCCGCGGCTTTCCATCTGCAGGCTGCTGCAGGGCGCGAGCGGCTGCGCGGCAAGCTTCTTTTCAAGCGTGTCGGGTCGCGCCGGCCATCTTTCGGGCAGGCGATAGAGCGTGAGGTTCTTGAGCCACATGGGGAAGAGAGGAAAAGGCGGGGAAGGGGAAAGCGGGGAAAGGCGGCGCAGTATACGGGCGCCCAGGCAAACCTAGAAGCGCAGTGTCGCCAGGAAATCCTCCAGCACCGCATTGAACGCCTTGGGCTTCTCGAAGTACGCCGAATGCCCGGCGCCCTGGATCACTTCGAGCTTCGAGCCCGGCAGGTGCGCGGAGACCATGTGCGCCACCACCGGCGGCACCAGGACGTCCTCCGCGCCGACGATCACGAGCGTCGGCACCTTGTAGACCGACCAGTCGGCGAGATCCGCGAGGCTCGGGCCGTCGTTATTCAGCAGCAGGTCTTCGAGGCTTTCGCGGATCGAGAGCGTCAGGCGCCCGATGGCCGAGTACAAGTGCGTTAGCGCCGGCTCGCGCTGCGGGAAGGTAAGCGACAACGAGCGCGCCAGCGGTTCGGCCGGCAGCGCGGCGAGGCCCTTGCGCATTTCCGAGCCGATGTCGGCGGAGACGATCCCGCCTGTGGTGTCGGCGAGCACGAGCCCCGCGACGCGATCGGGCTCGCGCACCGCAAACGACATCGCGGTAAATCCGCCCATCGACTGGCCGACGAGGCAGGCGCGGTCGATTTTCAGGTGATCCAGCAGCTGGTGCAGGTCATCCGCGAAGGCTTTTCGCCCCGGCCCCTTGTCGGCCTCGCGCGAAAGGCCGAATTCGCGGTGGTCGATCGTGATGCAGGTAAAGCGTGCTTCGAACGCCGGGACCTGCTGCCACCACGAAAGGTGGTTCCCGCCGCGTCCATGCAGGAAGACGATCGCGGGGCCGCTGCCTTGCGATTCGTAGAAGAGGTCGATGCCGTTGACGGGGGCGAAGGGCATGGTGGTGGCCAGTGAAAGTGACAGTGAAAGCAGGATTGTGTTGCTCGCCTTCCAAGCGTAACTTCTGGCGGACCTTGCAGGAAGGGGTGGTTTTCTTACGTTCACGGAGGCAATCGATGCCGTTCTATGAAAAAGGCGCGGTCCGCATTTATTACGAGGAGGTCGGCACCCGTTTCCCGCTGCTGCTGATTCCCGGCGGCGGGCTCAACTCCTCGTTCGCCACATGGGAAAAGCTCGGCCCCTTCAAACCGATGGAAGCCTACGCCGCCGACTTCCGCTGCATCTGCGCCGACCTGCGCAACGCCAATCCGGGCAAATCCAGCGGGCCGGTCGAGGTGGACCGCCCCTGGGATGCCTACACCGACGACCAGCTCGGCCTGATGGACCACCTCGGCATCGACCAATTCCTGGTCATGGGCTTCTGCATCGGCGGGCCGATGATCCACAACCTCATCAAGCGCGCGCCGGGGCGAATCGTGGCGGCGGCAATGATGCAGCCGAGCGGCTACCGGCCGGAGCTTCCGAACCTTTTCTACGAGAACAACATCAAGGGCTGGGGGCCGGGCGTCTGCGAGAAGCAGCCCGGCGTGACGATGGAACAGATCCACGACTTCCTGACGAGCATGTACACCAACCGAGCCGACTTCGTCTTTACGGTCTCGCGCGATTTCGTGCGCTCGATCCGCACGCCGCTGCTCGTGGCGCCCGACGACTCGCCGCCGCACCCGTACAAGGTTGCAATGGAGGTTGCCGAGTTGGCGAAAGCGGAAGTGACGATCTACCCGTGGAAGGACTCGCAGGCGCACATCGACGAAGTGGTCGGGCACGCCCGGCGATTCCTGAAGGCGCACGAGCCGGCCGTCGCCTAGGGCATCCCTTCGCTCATTGTCCTGGCCGCTCTTCGGCGCGCACCGTGATGCGGATCGGCGTCGGCCTGAAGCCGTTGGCCGGGTTGTTCACCTGCGGGCAATTGGACAGGGCCACGAGCACATCCATCTCGGCGCGCAGGTCCACATGGTCGCCGGGTTTGGACAGCCCGTCCACGATCGCCATGCCGCCTTCGGGCGTGATCGGCACGTACATGAAGAAGTTGAGGTTGGCGACGATGTCTTTCTTGCCGAGGCCGAACTTGGTGAGCCCGCGCAGGAAGTTGTCGCGGCAGTTCGGGCCTTCCTTGACGCCGTAGCGCACGAAATTGCTCTCCTTGCTGCAGCAGCCGCCGATGGTGTCGTGGCGCCCGCAGGTGTCTTCCACCACCGTGAAGAGCACGTTGCCCATGTCGGAGTAAAGCTTCGTGCCCTTGCCGACGAACAGGTTGCCGGAAATCTTCATCGTGTCGGCCGCGTTGTAGCGGTCGCAGGGGTTCTTCGCGTTGTAGCAGAGGAAATCCACCGCCTGCCGGCCTTCGAGGTCGGTGAGGCGAAGCGTGGCGCCCTGCGGGATCACGCCGGACCAGTGTCCGCCGGCTGCGATGATCTCGTCGACGATGGGTTTCATGGGTGGACATGGTGCCTAGGGGCGTGAGCCCGCGCCAGCCTTGTTTCACCGCGTAAAGAGAGCCATTTCCCTGACCCGCTGCAGCCAGAAGCGCATGCCCATCTCCTCGAACAGCGCCGCCGCGGCGCTGACCGCTTCCTGCGATTGCGCGAGCGATCCGGCATGGCGGTAAAGCTCTGCAAGCCCCAACTGGCATCGCCCTGCGAGGGGGCGCATGCCGAGCGCTGTGGAGCGTGTAAGAGCATCGCGAAAATACGCCTCGGCCACTTGCACGTCGGCCGGGTCGCGCTTGGCCGCAAGCTCGCCCAGGACGCGCAGCGCCCACGCCTCGTAGCCGCGCTCGCGCTTCCTCTTCGCGAGCTCCAGCGCACGGGTGCCGAACCTGCCGGACTCGCCCATGTCGCCTGCAAGGAGGTACACCTCGCTTGCGGCAACCACGGCGAACGGCGCGAAGTAAATCGCGTCGGAGGGCACTGGAATCGCCTTCTGGATCATCGGCACCGCAGTCGCCGCCTTGCCGGAAAGCGCAATCGCCTGCGCGAGCAGGATCGCAAAAGCGGGATACCAGATGCGCATGCGCTCCGCGCGGCTGAGGGCAAGGCCCTGCTCGAGGATGCGGATCGCGTCCGGCAGGTCGCCGCGCCCTAGCCGGATCACCGCGGTGACGAAGGAGGCGGTGAGGATGCTGAAGGGGTGGCCGGCGGATTCGGCGATCGAGAGAGCCTCTCCGGCTTCGGCAAGCGCCGGGGCGAACTGGCCGAGCTCGGATTGGGACCAGGCGCGGATGCACCGCGACAGGACCGAGGGCGGGCCGGCCATGCCGAACCGCTCAAGGGCGCGCGGGCCGTCGAGGCTCGCGATGTTGGTCCTGAGGATCTCGAGCGCCGTCGCGTACTCGGCCATCGAATGCCGCGAGGCGCCGACGTAGAACCGCGTGGTGACCAGCACCGCGAGCTCGGCCGCGGGTGTTGCTTTGCGCAGCGCGCTTTCCCCGGCTTCGACCGCAGCCTCGTGCTGTCCCGCGAGCCAGTAATACCCTGCGATGTAGGCGGCCACCCGAGCTCGCCGCACGTCGTCGTCGAGCGCCTCGGCCAGCGCTTCGGCTTCGCGCAGCACCGGAATGATCCGGCCGAACGAGCCCCGCGCCACGAGCGGGTTGCGCAAGTCCAGGCGCAGGTCGATCGCGAGCTCGGCCGACTGCCGGTCGCGCGGCAGGTGCGGCAGGATGCGGATCGCCTCTTCCAGGTGCCGGATCGCGTCGCTGTTGGCCGAGCGCTCGGTCGCCCGGCGCGCCGCCTGGCGAAGGTACTGCATTGCCGGCAGCCATTGCTCTCCGCGGGCTGCGTGGTGCGCGAGGCGCTCGACGTGCTCGCCGAGGCGGTCGGCATAGAGCCTCTCCAGCGTCCCCATGATGAGTGCGTGCAGCCCCTTGCGGCGGTTCTGCAGCAGGCTCGAATAGGCAACCTGGTGCGTGAACGAATGCTTGAAAGAGAACTCCGGGGTGGGGTAGGGACTGGTTTCCGAGAGGAACTCGGCGCCGACCAGCTCGGCGAGACCGGCCGAGAGCTCTCCCTCGTCTAGCCCGGCCACGCGCTCGAGGACTTCGTAGGACACGTCCCGCCCGACCACCGCCGCCGTTTGCAGCAGCGCCTTTTCGCGCTCGGCAAGCCGGTCGACGCGGGCCGAAAGGATGTCCTGGACGGTGGCCGGGATCTCGATCGCGTCGACCGGGCGCGCCAGCCGGTATCCGCCGGGCGTGGGTTCCAAGGCTCGCGTGTCGACCAGCGAGCGCAGGCTTTCCTCGATGAAGAACGGGTTGCCTTCGGTCCGCTCGAGCACCAGCCGCTCGAGCGGCGCCAGCGACGCGTCGCCGCCGAGCAGGTTGCGAAAGAGCTCGGCCACGCTCGCCGCGGCCAGCGGCTCGACATCGACCCGCACCGGGCGCGATTCCTCGCGCCAGTCGTGCTTGAACTCCGGGCGATGCTCGACCAGCAGCATGAGACGCTCGCTCGCGAGCGAGCCTGCAATCGCGTCGAGCATTTCGAGCGATTCCGCGTCGATCGAGTGCAGGTCCTCGATGACGAGGATCAGC
The DNA here is from genome assembly GCA_031376265.1 of Pseudomonadota bacterium. GTDB lineage: Bacteria > Pseudomonadota > Gammaproteobacteria > Burkholderiales > SG8-39 > SZAS-79. The sequence goes on along the minus strand of JANMDK010000318.1, from coordinate 21,923 downwards.
GGCGTCTCGCGACTTTCGCGCACGAAGAGCGCGCAGACCGCGTCGAGCGTCCGTCGATGGCGCTGCGGCGGGTCCAGCGCGTCCCATCTCGGGTTGCCGGCCGGCACGTCGAAAAGCGCGCCGAGCGCAATCAGGTGCGGCAGCAGTTTCTCGTCGAGCGCGGCCAGGCGCCGCTTGATCTTGTCTGCGATCCTCGAGCGCTCCTCGCCGGGCGCGATGTCGAAATAGCGCGCGAGCAGGTCGATCACCAGCCGGTAGGCCACGCCTTCGCCGTGCGAGGTGGTGTTCGCCTTGAGCACCGCCCATCCGCTGTGGCGCCTATCCTGGGTGAATTCCCAGACCAGCCTCGACTTGCCGACGCCCGGCTGCCCGACGACCGCGACCACGTGCCCCTTGGCGTTGCGCGTCATCGACGCCGCGCGCTCGAGCGCGCCGATCTCGGTATGCCGGCCGACAAAGCGGCTGAGGCCACGCCGGGTGGCCACCTGGAAACGGGTGCGCAACGGACCCGAGCCGGTCACTTCGAAGAGGTCGATCCGCGTCGGCAGGCCCTTGATCAGGCGCGGCGGCAGCGGGCGCGCCTGGATATAGCCATCGACCAGGCGCATGACCTGCGAGGTGATGTAGATTGCCCCGGGCTCGGCGATCTGCTCGATCTTCGCCGCGAGGTGGGTCGTCTCGCCGATGGCCGTGTAATCCATGTGCAGGTCGCCTGCGATCGAGCGCACCAGCACCTCGCCCGAGTTGATCCCGATCCGCACGCGGATCGTGCTGCCGGCGAGCGCCTGCACCTCGGCCGCGAACCGCCCGATCGCCTCCTGCGTGCGCAGCGCCGCGTAGCAGGCGCGCAGCGCGTGATCCTCGTGCGCGACCGGCGCGCCGAAGAGCGCCATGATGCCGTCGCCCATGATCTGGTTGACGGTGCCCTCGTAGCGGTGCACCGCTTCCATCATGCGTTCGAGCACGCCGTCGAGCAGCACGCGCGCTTCCTCGGGGTCTCGCCCGGCCAGCAGCGCCATCGAATCCTCGACGTCGGCGAACATCACGCTCACTCGCTTCCTCTCGCCTTCGAGCGCCACGCGGCCGGCGCGGATCTTCTCGGCCAGGTGCGGCGGGAGGTAGGCGGCCGGCGCCTGGTTGGACAACTGCAGCGGTGCCGCGCACTCGAAGCAGAACTTCGCCTGGGGCGGGTTCTCCTGCGCGCAGCGGAAGCACTTCATCGGCCGCTTCTCTGGACGCTTCTAAGCCGATAGCCGATCCGCGCCGCGAGCCCGGCTTCGCTGCGCTTGCCGCCGAAGATCCGCGGGCGGAAATCCCGCTGCCGGATCTGCTCGAGCCAGCGCATGGCGGTACGCAGGATTTTTCCGACCACCCAGTGGATGAAAGGCGCACGCGGTATCCACAGGAACTTCGCGGTCCGCGGCCCGGCGAGTTTTCGCACCCAGGTCCGCGCAAGGCTCTCGAGGCACGCTTCGGCGAAGGGCTTGATCAGGGTGATCAGCGACTGCACCCACGGCTTTCGCGGATGCGGCAGGTATTCGAGGACCGCTTCGCGCTGACGGCCGACGATATAGACGACCAGCGCAGCCGCGAGGAGCCTGCCGCCCTCGGTGCCCTGCTCGAGCGTCGCTTCCATGCCGTCGAACATCGCCTCGGCGGCCTTTGCCGTCCCAGGGCGAAGGCTCTCGCGGATGCCCAGCGCGTGGCCGATGACCGACCAGGTGTAGATGTGGTCGTCCGCCTCTTTCGCGCTCATCGGGACGTAGAGGCGCCTGAACCCGCGCACCAGCAGCCACGAAAACGTCAGCAGCACGAAGGCCAGCTCGCACTGGTCGATCGGCATGAGGTCCTTCTTTGCGTTCTCGCCGGACTGCCAGTCGAGGTTGAGGAAGAAATGCGAAGCCCGGTCGAGCGCCAGTTCTTCCTCGAGGTTCTTCGGGTCGGCCAGCGTCAGGCAGCGCATCAGCGCATGCACCAGCCGAACCTTGCGGATCCACAAGGTGCCGTCGCCGGATTCTTTCTTGTCTTCGCCTTTCGGGTCGAGCGACCCCGGCGTCATGACCTTGGTGAGGAAAGCGATGGTGTCCTGCAGCCGCCTCGTGACCTGCACCGACAAGCGTCCCGATCCCATCAGCACCGAGGCGACGCCGGGAAAAGCGTAGCAGGCGGGGAGGCTCGCGCAGCCGAGGACGATCAGCCCGGAGCGCTCGAATTTCGCGAAGAGCCTTTGTGCGCGATGGATTTTCGGCCAGAAGATCTCCGGGAAGGCGCCGTCGAGGACGCCGCGCGCATGGAGGAATCCCTGCGCTTCTTCGACGACCTCGATCGGTAAACCGTCAGGCGGTTTTGGAAACGCGCTGGTCGGATCCCACTGCAGGAGGAGGTCGAGGAGGGCGCCGATCGCAAGCACCCCATGCTTGTCTTTCAGTCGCTCGACGAATTCGTCCGCCGGTGGGTCGCCCACGGCCCGCAGGTTGGTCGTCTCGGGCGCCTTGTCGTCTCCACGAGCGGGCTCGGCTTCCTGTGGCTCCGGAAGCGGGTCTTCCTTGCGTGCCGGCTCTCCCATGGCGTTTTCCCTCCCGCTGGACTAGCCCAAGTGTAGCCACAAATGGCATGTGGTTTCATCGCCCGACGCAGGTGTGTAACCAAGCGCACAGAACGGCATTGGTGCAAACAGGCATTGGGCTGAACGAAAGGACGTATCCCCGCGTCCATTCATGGGGATGTAATCACACCGCAGTCATCACGCAGTTCCGGCCGGACGCCTTGCCTTTATAGAGCGCCTCGTCCGCGCGCGCCAGCAGCGCCGCCACCGCCTCGTCGCTGCTTGCAAGCGCAATGCCCGAAGTGACCGTAATGCGGCGTTCGGCCGGCACCTCGGGGAAGGTGCCGGCTTCGACGGCGGTGCGCATGCGCTCGGCGCACGCAATTGCGCCAGCGAGCCCGGTATCCGGCATCACCAGCAGGAATTCCTCGCCCCCGAGACGGCCGAACACGTCGGCGCCGCGCTTGCCGGTGCCGGCCACTTTGGCGAAATGTTTCAGGACCGCATCGCCGGTACCGTGCCCGTAGGTGTCGTTGACGCTCTTGAAGTGGTCGATGTCGAGCAGGCAGATCGCGAAAGGCCGCCCGGTCCGCTTCAGGCTGGCGGCTTCCTTTTCGAGCATCTCGAGCAGGAAGCGGCGGTTGTATAGCCCTGTCAGCTCATCATGCACCGCGATGCTCTCGATGCGGGCCAGGGCATCGGTCAGCCGGCGATTGGAATCCGAGAGGCGAGAGCGCAACGCGTTGACGTAGCCCCCCATGGCGGCGAACCACGGCAGCACGATGGCGAGCGCAGCGAAGTCGACGAGCGATTCGGCGACGTTGCCGCCGGGATTGTTTGAATGCCACAACAGCAGCATTGCGCCATGGGCGACCAGGGCCGCCGCGGCCAGCCCGAGCAGGCGTCTGGCCTTAAGGCGAAGCGCGGCGAAGATCAGCGCCATGACGTAGAACATCTCTATGGCGCCCCTGGCGTCGTCCGCCCAGTAGCTGACGAGCGCCACGCTGAGGATTGCCGCGAGGCTGATCTCCGCGCTCATGCTCGGGTCACGGAAGCGCAGGTTGAGGCCGGAGCGGAAAAAGGCGTAGAACACGGTGGAAAGCGACAGCACCAGCACCGCGCTCCATCCCGCGACCGAGTACTCCGCCATGTCCAGCGCCGCGGCGATCCCGAGGATCACCGGGATCAGCAGCGAAGAGGCTGCCGCCATGAGCAACCGCCGCGTACGCAGGGCCTGCGGGGCGTCAGCTACGGCGCCCTGTCGGTTAAAGTCCAACAATTGATCTTTCGGAATGGCTTCCTGATTGACTTTCAGGGCAGTTTACTTGCCGGAATTGGAAAACTTGCTCATGCCGCGCTGGATCTTCTCCTGGTGGAGGGAAAAATCTTAGCAGCAGATCGGCGCGCCGGCGCGCTATTCCAAGGGTTCCCGGCGGGGCTTGCTAAAATCGCGCGCCTTGATCTCTCCCAGCCTCCAGGCCGAGCGCCTCGCCCGGCTGCCCAAGCCCGAATTCGATCCCGCGCTCCCGGTCAGCCGCATGCGAAGCGCCTGGTGCGGGTCGGCGGCCTTTATCGGTCCAGCTCCCGCACGACTGCCGCCACCACCTCGAACAGCATCGGTGGCGAAACCGGCTTTGTGAGATGCCGGTCGAATCCCGCCTCTGTCGCCCTGCGCTGGTCGTCGGCCTGTCCATACCCGGTGAGCGCAATTAGCTTCATGCGGGATCCGTTGGCGCCAGAGCGGATCGCCCTCGCGATTTCATAGCCGTCGCGCCCGGGCAGTCCGATGTCGATCAAAGCGACTGCCGGACGCTGCGCGTCCACGCGTCCAAGGGCTTCGTCGGCATTCCCCGCAACAAGAACCTCGTGGCCTTCGGACTCGAGCAGCATGCGCAGGCTCTCGCGTGCGTCCTCATTGTCTTCGACGATCAGGATTCGGACCGGGCGGGCCCCCGCGACGCTCCCGGGCGCGGGAGTTTGAACCGCCGGTGCGGGGGCCTCGGTAGCCGGCAGGCTGAACCTGAAGGTGGCGCCCTGCCCGCGGCCCGCGCTTTGGACGGAAATCGCGCCGCCGTGCAGTTCCGCGATCCGCTTGACCAGGGCCAGGCCGATTCCCATGCCGCCGCGGGTGCGGTCCAAGCCCTGATCCGCCTGGACGAACAGATCGAATACGCGCCCGGCCAGGTCGGCCGTCAGGCCTTCCCCCTCGTCGGCCACGACCATCACCGCATCCCCCGCCTGCCGGCCCGTGCTTACCCGGATCTGCGTGCCGGCCGGCGAAAACTTGCGGGCGTTGTCGAGGAGGTTCACCAGAACCTGCTCCATACGCAGGCGATCGGCCTTCACCCACACGCTCGACACGCTGACCAGCACCCGCGCCGGGTCGCTGTCGCGGCCGTGGTCCCATTCTTTCACCACATGCTCGACGAGCTCCGCTAGGTCGAAAGGCTCGCGCTCGAGCTGCTCCTTGCCAAGAGCAAGGCGGCTGGCATCCAGCAAATCCGAAACCAGCCGGGTCATGTTGCGGGTCTGCCTTTCGATCACGCCGCGCGCATACAGCACCTTGGGGTCGGTCGAGCCCGCAGTAGCGAGGACGTAAGACGAGGTCGTCAGCGCGTTTAGCGGGTTGCGCAGCTCGTGGCTGAGCATTGCCACGAACTCGTTTTTGGCGTTGTCTGCGGCGCGCAGTTCCGCGGCCTGCCGCTCGAGGCGGACTTCACGTTCGCGGACCGCCTGTGAGGCGTCGAACAGGGCACGCGCCACGTCCGAAAGTTCGGTCACGGCCACTGGCGGCGGAGGCGGGACGACGCTGCCGGCTGAGAGCGCGCGCGCCGACTCGGCGATGGTCTCGATCGGCTCGGTGACCCGCCGGCCGAGCAGGTACGCGATGCCAAGGGCCAACAGCAGGCACGCGAGCACCCCGGCGCCGAACTGCTGCGCCGCGTGCCGGGAGGCGAGTTGGATGTCCGCGACCGGGATGGCTTGGCCCAGGGCCCACCCGGTCGACGGCGACACGACGAATGCGGTAAAGGTATCCTGACCGTCCACCGTGAGACCGCGATACCAGCCGCTCGAACCGGACTGGGATGCGGCGCGAAACTCCCGGGAAGCTTTCGAACCGAGCGGGCGAGGAGGGAAGCGCGCGACGAAGCCGCCCTCTTTGTCGATGAGGCCGATCACCCAGCCGGGCTGAAGCTCCTGTTGCGCGATGAGGTGGCTGAACACCTCCGGTTTCAGAAACGCGCTCAGCACGTAGGCGATTTTCCCGTCCCGATGCACCGGAACGCGGACCGGTATTCCGTGGACGCCCAGAACCGGCCCCACGACGATGTTACCGACCGCGAACCGGCCGGTTTTGACGACTTCGTGGGTAATGGGGACATCGGCGCCGCTCGGCAAGGGGCCGCCGAACGCCTTGGACGCATTTACCAGTTGCTGTCCTTCCGGATCGAGCAGGGTCAGGTTCCGCCAGTTGGGCTGGGTGGCCAGCGTCGCCACCATTTCCGCATGAAAGGCACGCAGATCTCCCTTCTTGATCTCATCGAAAACAGCGATGGCATCCAGCGTCGAGACGTGGCCGCGCACCTCGGCTTCCACCGCCGACATCACGGCTCTCGCGCGTTCCGTAGCGCGCTTTTGAAACAACTCGAGCTCGTGATCGGCGAGCGAGCCGGCGAGGAATATCGACAGGCCGATGACGGGCACGGCGGTGCCGAAAACGATTAGAAGCAGGTGGGTGCGAAGCTTCACGGCGGCGAATAGAAGTAGGGGCACTGCCCGAATAGAAGTAGGGGCACTGCCCCCCGGGAAGTTGGCCATTCTATCCAATTATTTTGTCAGGTTCAGACGGGCTAAAGAGGCTCGATCGGAGAAGGAGCCGTTTCCGGCAGCTCCCGATCGTCAAGGGCTATCCAGGCCGGGGATGTCTCCATCGAGCGCGGTAGAATCCGCGCGCCTTGATTCCCCCCAGCCTCCAGGCCGAGCGCCTCGCCCGGCTGCCCAAGCCCGAATTCGATCCCGCGCTGCCGGTCAATGCCCGGCGCGACGACATCCGCGCGGCCATCGAGGGCCACCAGGTCGTAGTGATCAGCGGCGAGACCGGCTCGGGAAAAACGACGCAGATTCCCAAGATCCTGCTCGAGATGCAGCGCGGCGTGAAAGGCTGGATCGGCCACACGCAGCCGCGCAGGATCGCGGCGCGTTCAGTGGCCGCGCGCATCGCGCAGGAACTCAAGACCGAGCTCGGGCAGGAGGTCGGCTACAAGGTGCGCTTCAACGACAAGGTCAGGCGCGAGTCGTACGTGAAGCTCATGACTGACGGCATCCTGCTGGCCGAGACGCAGGGCGACCCGATGCTGCGGGCCTACGACGCGATCATCATCGACGAGGCGCACGAGCGCAGCCTCAACATCGATTTCCTGCTGGGCTACCTGCGTCAATTGCTGCCGCGGCGCCCCGACCTCAAGCTGATCATCACTTCGGCCACCATCGATGCGGAAAAATTCTCGCGGCATTTCAACGGCGCGCCGGTCATCGAAGTGTCCGGCCGGCTCTACCCGGTGGAGGTGCGCTACCGGCCGGTGGAGGGCGACGCCGAGGACACGACGCGCGACGAGGAGGAGGCCGCGCTCGTCGACGCGGTCGAGGAGCTCTGCAACACCGGCCCCGGCGATGTCCTCGTCTTCCTGCCGGGCGAACGCGAGATCCGCACGGCCGCCGATGTCCTCGGCCGCAGCCTCAAGGCGGGCACCCGCTCGTCGGCCGAAATCCTGACCCTCTTCTCGCGCCTGTCGGCCGCCGAGCAGGATCGCGTCTTCCGGCCCGGGGGTCAGCGCCGGGTGGTGCTGGCGACCAACGTCGCCGAGACTTCGCTCACCGTGCCGGGCATCCGCTACGTGGTCGACACCGGCTACGCGCGCATCAAGCGCTACAGCTACCGCAACAAGGTCGAGCAGCTTCAGGTCGAGAAGATCTCGCGCGCCTCCGCTTCGCAGCGCGCGGGCCGCTGCGGGCGGGTGTCCGACGGCATCTGCATCCGGCTCTACGAAGAGGAGGATTTCAAAAAGCGCCCCGAGTTCACCGACCCGGAAGTGCTGCGCTCGTCGCTCGCTTCGGTGATCCTGCGTGCCAAGGGGCTGCACCTCGGCGATGTAGCGCAGTTTCCGTTTGTCGACCCGCCGGCGCCGCGCGCGATCGCCGACGGCTACGCGCTGTTGGCGGAGCTTGGCGCAGTCGACGAGCAGAACGAGCTGACCGCCACCGGCAAGGAGCTCGCGAGGCTGCCGCTCGACCCGCGGATCGCCCGCATGCTGGTCGCGGCGACGAAGGAGGGCTGCCTCGAGCAGGTCATGATCATCGCTGCCGCACTCTCGGTGGCCGATCCGCGCGAGCGCCCGATGGACAAGCAATCCGCCGCCGACCAGGCGCAGGCGAGATTCGACGACCCGCGCTCGGATTTCGTCGCCTACCTCAAGCTGTGGGCGTTCTTTGCCGAGGCGCTCGACGAGAAGCTCACCAACCGCAAGCTGGCCGTGCTCTGCCGCCAGCACTTCCTTTCGATCGCGAGAATGCGCGAATGGCGCGAGGTGCACTCCCAGCTGCGCGTTGTCGCTGAGGATCTCGAGTTCAAGCCATCGCGAGCCGACCCGATGAAGCCCGAGGGCTACCGCGCGATCCATCGTGCGCTGCTCACGGGCCTGCTCGGCAACGTCGGCATGAAGGCCGACGAGGATTCCGCTTATACGGGCGCGCGAGGCATCAAGTTCTGGGTGCACCCGGGCTCGGGCACGCGGAAGCCGGGCAAGTGGATCATGGCCGCCGAGCTCACCGAGACCACGCGCCTGTTTGCGCGCTGCGTGGCGGCCATCGAGCCGCAGTGGCTGGAGGAGCTCGGGGGCCACCTCATGAAGCGCTCGCGCGAGAGCCCACACTGGGAGAAATCCCGCGCCCAGGTCGTGGCGCAGGAGCGCGGCACGCTGTATGGCTTGCCGGTCTACGTGAATCGCCGGGTGCACTACGGGCCGATCGATCCGGAAGCTTCGCGCGAAGTGTTCATGCGCGCGGCGCTGGTGGAGGGCGAATTCGAAACGCGGGCGCCTTTCTTCGCTCACAACCAAAAGCTGATCCACGAGATCGAGCGCCTCGAGCACAAGTCGCGCCGCCCGGACATCCTCGTGGACGACGAACTCATCTACGCCTTCTACGACAGCCGGGTGCCGCAGGGCATCCACAACGGCGCCGACTTCGACAAGTGGCGCAAGGAAGCCGAGCGCGAGGATGCGAAGCTCCTCTTCCTCTCGCGCGACGACCTCATGCGCCATGAGGCGGCCGGCATCACGACCAGCACTTTCCCGCCGGCCCTCAAGCTCGGCGCGAACGAGTTCAGGCTCGACTACCACTTCGAGCCGGGCTCGGCGCGAGACGGCGTGACGATGACGGTGCCGGTCGCGCTGCTGAACCAGGTCAGCGCCGTGCGCACCGACTGGCTGGTGCCGGGCCTGCTGAAGGAGAAAGTGCAGACGCTCGCAAAATCCATTCCCCAGCGTTTGCGGCACAAGCTCGGGCCGTTGGCCGAGTTCGCCGAAAGCTTTGCCGCGGCGGCGAAGCCTTCGGAGGTGCCGCTCACCACCGCGATTGCGCGCTACATCCGCGCCGAGCTCAACCTCGACGTGCCAGTCGATGCCTTCCGGCCGGACTCGGCGCCGCCGCACCTGTCGATGAACTACCTCGTGGTTGACGAGCATGGCCGCCAGCTCGCGATCGGGCGCAACCTCGCCGAGCTGAAGAATTCGCTGCGCGAGGAAACCGAGGCGGTGCTGCAGGACGAGGCGCCCATCGTCGAGGGGGAAAAGTTCACGGCATGGACCTTCGGCGACCTCGAGGAAATGATGGAGCTCGAGCGCGGCGGGCAGACGCTGGTGGGCTATCCGGCGCTGGTCGATGCGGGTGACGGCGTCACGCTGCAGGTGGTCGACTCCCCCGAGAATGCCCAGTCGCTGCATCGCGAGGGCGTCAAGCGCCTGCTGTCGATCTCGTTCAAGGAGCGCATCCGCGATCTCGAGAAGTCCCTTTCGCGCGATCCGGCGCTCGGGCCGGTCAAGGAGGACCTGATCTCGGCGGCGCTGGACCGCACCTTCCTTGCCGAGTCCCTGCCAATGACGGCCAAGGATTTCGCCGCACGGGTTATCGAGGGAAAGAACCGCTTTAACCTGATCGCGCAGGAACTCATGCGCCTCGCGACCGCGATCCTCACCGAGCACCGCGAACTGCAGAAAAGGCTCGTCACAGCGGCCAAGGGGTTTCCGGCAGCCGCCGACGACGTGAAGCAGCAGCTGGCGCGGCTGTTGGCGCCGCACTTCATCGCCACCACGCCCTACGAGCGCCTGCAGCACTTTCCGCGCTACCTCAAGGGCGCAGGGCTGCGCCTGGACAAAATGCGCGCCGATCCCACGCGCGATGCGCGCCTGCTGGCCGAATTCGCGCCGCTCTATTCGGCGTGGCTGCGCGAATTCGCTTCGCGCGCGAAGCTTGGCGAGGTCACCGCCGAGATCGAGCAGTTCCGCTGGCTGCTGGAGGAGCTGCGGGTGTCGCTCTTCGCGCAGGAATTGAGGACCCCGGTGCCGGTTTCGGTGAAGCGGCTGGCGAAGCTCTGGCAAGGCATCCGCTGAGCTGGCTCGGACCTAGAGTTCGACTGGCGTAAACAGCTCTTGCTTGCCTGCCACGCCGCGCAGGTCGAATTCACCGACGCTGCGCAATGGACGCTTCACGAGCTTCGCAAACGGGCGCGAAAGAAGCAGCGGCTCGCCGGTTTCCTTGGTGAGCGACTGGATGCGCGCCGTCATGTTGACCGCCGGCCCGACGACGTTGAACGCGAGGCGCGAGGGCGAGCCGACGTTCGCATGCGTGACTTCACCGAGATGCAGGCCGAGCCCGAACTCGATTAGCGGCATGCCGCCATGCTTGCGGCGATGGTTGACCACGGCGAGCGAGTCGAAGGCGTCGATCGCCGCGTCGAGCGCGGACTCGCAGACCTCGGCCTGCTTTTCCGGCGACTCGATCTCGAACACGATGAGGATCGCGTCGCCGATGAACTGCAGGATCTCGCCGCCGCGCGGTGATGCTGCGGCCGCGCAGTACTCGAAGTAGTCGTTGATCAGCTGCAGCAGGTCCTTCGTCGGCAGCGACTCGGAAAGCCCTGTAAAGCCGCGCAGGTCCGAATACCAGAACGCGGCCTCGATGCGGTCGCCGTCGCCGCGCCTGACCTGCCCCTGCAGGATGCGCTCGCCGATGCGCGGACCGACGAAGGCATCGAGCAGGCCGAGCGTCATCCGCCGCATGGCGAGGATCTCGAACACCGGGGCGAGCAGGCTCGAAAGGACCGCGATCCTTTCCAGGTCGGCATCGCTGAATCCCTGCGGCACCTTGGTGGCCACCGTGAGCACGTTGGCGACGCCTGAACTGAACACCAGCGGCAACGCGAAATAATCGACCATCCCTTCGGCGCGCAGGTCGTCGAGCGTCGGGTGGTCGTCGGATTCGGGCGGCGCGTCCAGCCGTCGGCGGAACGTCAGGCGCTCGTCGCGCACGTACTGGTTCGGGCTGCCTATGTAGGCGTCGAGGAACTGCACGCCATGCTCCGCGCTCCACGGGCGCGCGCCGAGGGGCCGGTCCCAGAACACGCCCCACGCCAGCAACTGCGGGTGCAGCGTGGTCATGGTGAGGCGGATGCGATCGATCTTCGCGCCGGCGGCGTCGAGCTGCGCGGCGAGGCCGTCCATCAGCTCGACAGCAGAGGGCAGGAAACGGCCCTTGCTCAACAGCCAGGACGCAATGGGCTCCAGCGACCAGCCGTCACGCGGTCCGAGGATCAGGCTGCGGTTCAAGGTGTCTTGCCCTGCACTGGAGAAGGGGCGCGAATGTTAGCATCGGCAACATGATCGGCATCGGCAAGTCGCTCTTCCTCGCGTTCGTGAGCCTCATCAACCGGCGCATGCTCTGGCTGATGATCTGGCCGGTGCTGGTGTCGCTCGTGTTCTGGGGCGTGGCCGGTTTCCTCCTCTGGGTGAAGACCGCGGTGTGGATCGCCGGCCAGCTCTCGCGCCTCGCAGGGCCTTTCACCGCGTGGATCCCTTTCGATGTCTCAAGCATCACGCTCTTCTCGGCGCACGTGATGCTGATCCTGCTGTTCGTGCCGCTGGTCTACCTCACGGCGCTGATCATCCTCGGCGTCGTCGGCATGGAAGCGATGGTCGATCACGTGGCCTCGCGCCACTACCCGGCCCTCTTGCGCAAGAAAGGCGGCGGCACGGCGAGCAGCGTGTGGAACGGCGTGGTGGCCCTGTGCGGCATGGTGCTGATGTTCCTCGTCACGCTGCCGCTCCTGCTGATCCCCCCTTTGTGGGCGATGGTGCCGGTGGCCGTCATGGGCTGGGTCAACCAGAAGATCCTGCGCTACGACGCGGTGGCCGAGCATGCGTCTCCAGACGAAATGCGCGCGCTTTTCTCTTCTAGGCGGGGCGGCTTCTACCTGCTCGGCGTGGTGCTCGCGCTAGTGGCGTATATCCCGGTGGTCGGGTTTTTCGCGCCGATGCTGTTTGCGCTGGCCTTCATCCATTTCGGCTTGTCCTCGCTGGTGGAATTGCGTGGCCAGAACGGCGAGAGCGGCGGCCGGGCAATGCCGATGGATCCCGCGCCCGGCGAGGGCCGCGTCATCGAAGGCGAGGTCGTGCGCGGCTGAGGCGAGCGCGTTACGCCCGCACGATGCGGCAGGGCAGCCCGCGCGTGTCGGCCGAACCGCTGGCCGGATCGTAGGGCCCCGAATAGCTGAGCGCCGCGTTGATGTTGACGTCGAGCGCGCCGAACTCCGGCCCGGGCGATTCGGGCAGCCACCACCCCATGCCGGTGACAACGATGCCGGGCGCAGTCGCGTCGGTGAGCGCGGCCTTGAGACGGCAGGCGCCTTCGCCGCGCGGCGTCTCGACCTTGACCCAGTCGCCCTCGGCGATGCCGATCGATTCCGCCGTCTGCGGATGGATCCTCAGCAGCGGGTCGGGCGAAACCTTGCGCGCCCAGGCCTGCTCGCGGAAGCGCGAGTGGTGGTACGTCTTCTCTCGCAGCCCGGTCTGGAGCGTGAACGGGAAGGCGGCATCGTTTTGCGTCGAGGCGCCGGTCGGCACCCAGTCGGGCAAAGGGTCGAGCCCGGCGTCCTTCATGCGCTGCGACCAGAGCTCGACCTTGCCGCTCGGCGTCTTGAACGCCTGGCTGGCGAAATCGCCCTGCGAATAGTCGAAGGCCGCGTACCCGTCGCGCGCGATGGCCTCGAGATCCAGGTTCGTGTCCCGGACCAGGAAGGCGTTGAACTCGCGTTGCGTCCGCCACGGCAGGAACCTTCGGTCGGCCGTGCCTCGCGCCGCCATCCGCTCGATCAATCCCGCGGCGATCTCGACGTCCGGCCGCGCTTCGCCGACGCGTTCCGCAAGCGCGGCGGTCCAGGTCACGCACGGCCCCTGCGCATTGACCGAGATGTCTTCCTCTTCGAGCGTGGTTGTTTTGGGCAGCACGATGTCGGCCACCGCCGCGGTCGGGTTCATGCTGTGCGCGGCGACCGCGAGGAAATCGAGCGAGCGAAGCGCCGCCAGCGTGCGCTGCGAATTCGGGTAGGTGACCGCGATATTCACGCCGGAGACGTACATCGCGCGCACCGGGTAGGGCTTGCCGGTGAGGATCGCTTCGATGATGCTCGGGTTGTGGCAAGCGGTCTGCCAGCCGGCGGGGCCGGCCCAGAGCGGAAACTGGTCCGCGCCTATCGTTTTCGCGGCAACTTCGCGCGGCAACTGGAAGGCCGCGTCGTGGATCACGTCGAGATAATTGCGAAAGCCCTTGGGCCGCTTTGCGCGCCGGTTGCCGCCGGCGCGATCGAGGTTGCCGCTGATGGCCACGAGGCAATGGAACGTGCGGAAAGTCTGCACGCCGTTGGTGACCGCATCGATGCCATGGCCCGAGACGAAAGCCGACGGGCCGTTCGCATACGCGCGCGCGGCCTCCACGATGAGGCTGGCCTCGACGCCACTTACGCCCGATGCCCGCGCAGGCGTCCATTCGTGTACGCGTGCGGCAAGCTCGTCGAAGCCCCGGGTCCAGTGCGAGATGAAAGCCTTGTCTTGCCGGCCCTCGGCAATCAGCACATGCATCATCGCCAGGCCGATTGCGGCATCGGTGCCGGGGCGCGGCTGAAGCCAAAGGTCCGCGATCTTCGCGGCCTCCGACCTCATCGGGTCGAGCACGACGATCCTCGCGCCGCGGGCCTTGGCGGCCTTGATGCGCGTCCATTGCACCGGGTTCGCAGCGTGGGGGTTCGCGCCGACCATGAGCACCGTGTTAGCGCGCTCCACGTCCTCGCCGCTTTGGATCGCAAGCCCGGTCACCATGTCGGACACACCGCGGCAGCCGCCGCAGAGGTCCTGGTTGATGAGGAAATTCGGCGAGCCCATCGCGCGCATGGCAAGGGCCACGACGGGTCCGCGCGAGAAGAACGCGCCGCCGACTGCGCCGGCAAGCGAAAGCGGGCCGTGCGCCGCCCTCGCTGCCGAGAATCCTTCGGCCATCGCATCGAGCGCCGCGTCCCCCGAGATCCGTTCCCACTGGTTCGAGCCGCGCTCGCCCACGCGGCGCAACGGGTGGAGCAGGCGTTTTTCGCCGTAGGTCAGCTCCGATAGTCCGCGAATCCCCTTCACGCAGAAGGCGCCGCGCGAGGCGGGGTGCGCAGGATTCGGGTCGACGCGGGTCACCCGGCCGTTCTCGACATGCGCGAGCGCTCCGCAACAGGTGGAGCACTCCCAGCAGGTGGTCGGGACCGGGGAGGAGTTCAGCGCATGCACGAATCGAGGCTAGGTGGGTGGTCGGGGGCTGTCAACGTGCGTTTCGACTTGAGCGCGCAACGTGCTTCGCGTAGCTTAGTGTGAAATGCCTTCCGCCATCGAAGTTTCCAGCCTGCTGTTCGAATATCCCGGGGTGCGCGCGCTGGACGACGTTTCGTTCAGCGTCGCCGCGGGCAGCGCCACCGCGCTCGTCGGCCCGAACGGCGCCGGCAAGACCACGCTGCTGCGCTGCCTGGCCGGGCTCGAGCTGCCGCTGGCCGGCAGCATCGAAGTGGCCGGCGTCGACGTGCTCGAGGAGCCGCGCACGGTGCACCGGCGCATCGGCTATCTCTCCGACTTCTATGGGCTCTACGACGCGTTGACGGTGCGCCAGTGCTTCTGGCATGCGGCGTCTGCGCATGGCGTGTCTGAGGCCGATGTTGGCCGGGCGATCGACCAAACCGCCGAGAGGCTAGACCTCACCGCATTGATCGGCCGCCGCGCCGCGGAGCTCTCGCGCGGGCAGCGGCAGCGCGTCGCGATCGGCCAGGCGCTGATCCACAATCCGCAGGTACTCATGCTCGACGAGCCGGCGTCGGGCCTCGATCCCGAGGCGAGGCATGCGCTTGCAATGCTCTTCAAGCGGTTGAGCGGCGAAGGCATGACGCTGCTGGTGTCCTCGCATATCCTTGCCGAGCTCGACGAGTACTCCACCGACATGCTGGTGATGCGCAATGGCCGCATCCTCGAGGCCAAGCCGGTCACCGGCGCGGCTGCCGACGCGCGTCGCGTGCGCGTCGAGTTTGCGCGCGAGGTGCCCGATCTTGCCGGCGCGCTCGCGGCTGTCGCGGGCCTCAGGCTGGTCGAAGCGCGGGGGCGCGAAGCCCTCGTCGAGATCGCCGGCAGCGACGAGATTCAGAGCGAAGTCCTGCGCTCGCTGGTGATGGCAGGTCTCGCAGTGAGTGCGTTCGCGCCGGAGCGAGAAAACCTGCATGAGTCCTACCTGCGCACGGTGGCGGACGACGCGCAGTCGAAGGCGGCGGCATGAACCCGGAGTTGCGCCGAAACTTCTGGCTGGAGCTCACGCTTCACCGCCTGGTCGCCCTGCCGGTCGGGCTCGGGCTGCTCTTCATGCTCGTCCACACCTGGTCGACCGAGCATCGCGCCGAAACGCCGGTCACGACCGCCGTGACCCTGTTCGTCGGATTTGCGCTTTGGGCAGGAACACACGCCGGCGATGCGGTGATGGGCGAGGTGCGCGGCCGCACCTGGGACGGCCAGCGGATGTCGGCGATCGAGCCCTGGTCGATGACCTGGGGAAAGCTTGCCGGCGCGCCGTCGTTCGCCTGGCTGGGCTGCGCGGTCTGTATCGCCGTCTACCTGGTGGCCTCGCAGTCGCCAAGTGCGCCGAAGACGACGCTGTTCCTGATCGCGGGGGCGGTGCTGGTCAGCGCGATCGCGCTCATTGCCAGCACCATCGCCTCGCGCAAAGCCGTCGTGCGCAGTTCGTCGACGGCCTGGGTGATCGGGATTGCGCTCGTCATCGTTGGTCCGTGGATGTCGATCCTGACCTCGGGGGAAAGCGACATTTCGTGGTGGGGCAGGGGCTGGATGCGCATCGATTTCCTGCTCGTCTCGACGACGCTTTTCGCGGCATGGGCCATCTTTGGCGCGTACCGGCTGATGTGCCAGGAGCTTCGGGTGCGCACCGTGCCGTGGGCGTGGGTCGCCTTCCTGTTGTTCGTCTGTGTCTATATCGCAGGGTTGGGCATTCGCCCGAGCGACACCGCGCGCCAGCAGCTGAACATGCTGCTGATCGGCGGCCTGGTGGTAACGCTTGCCGCGACTTACCCGATGCTGATCGCCGAATCCGGCGGCGCCATGGCCGTGCGAAGGCTGCTTCTTCGCGGCAAGCAGCGCGAATGGCGCAGGCTGCTGGAGGAAGCGCCGCTCTGGCCGGTGAGCCTTGCGATGGCGTTGGTGTTCTGCGTGCTCACGATGCTCCTGGCGGGCAAGCCGCGGGAATCCGAGGATGTGCTGCGCGCGCTTGTGTTTGCACCGGTGCCGCTCTTCCTGCTGGCCGCGCGCGATGCGGCGCTCGTCATGTTCTTTGCCTTCGCGCGCCAGCCCCGCCGGGCCGAGGCGGCGGCGCTCTTTTACCTATTGCTCCTCTACTGGCTGGTGCCGATGCTGCTGCGTGCAGCGGGCGCCAACGGCGTCGCGGATCTCATCCTGCCGCCCTTCTGGGAGCGTCCCGGGTTCGCGGCGGCGGTGTTCGCCGTGCAGGCCGCCGCCATGATCGCGGCTGCCGTCTGGCGCTGGCGCAGGAATCACGGGGGTTGACCGCATGGGCTTCGGGGCACTCATCATCGGCGACGAAATCCTCGTCGGCAAAAGGCAGGACAAGCACTTCAGCGTTCTCGTGGCCGCACTCGCCAAGCGCGGCCTGCGCCTGGCTTTCTGCGAATACCTTGCGGACGATCCGCCGCGCCTGACCGAGGTGCTGGCCCGCACTTTCGCCTCGGGCGATGTGGTGTTCAGCTATGGCGGCATCGGCGCGACCCCGGACGACCACACGCGCCAATGCGCCGCGGATGCGCTTGGGGTGTCGCTGGCGCTGCATCCGGATGCCGAGCACGAAATTCGCGCGCGCTTCGGCGTCGAGATCACGCCGCAGCGGCTGAAGATGGGCGAGTTCCCCGCCGGCTCGGAGATCATCCCGAACCCGGTCAATCGCGTGCCGGGTTTCTCGATCCGCAACCACCATTTCGTGCCGGGCTTCCCGCAGATGGCCTGGCCGATGATCGAGTGGGTGCTCGACGAGAAATACCGCCACCTCCACAACACCCATGCGCTCAAGGAAGAGTCGATCTTTGTGTTCGAGGCGGGGGAGAGCATGCTCTCGGACCTCATGTACGGCGTCGAGGCCAAGTGGAAAAAGCTCAAGCTCTTCTCGCTGCCGACGATGGGCAAGGACGGCAGCCGCGGGCACATCGAGCTCGGCGTGCGCGGCGATCCTGCCGAAGTCGCACAGGCGATGCAGGAGATCCGCGCCGAAATCACGCGGCGCGGCCATCCCTTCAAAGAAACGTTGGCTTAGAAAAACAAAACCCCGCCTGAGCGGGGTTTTGGTTGAAGCGAATTACTTTTAGCTTAGGCTGCCTTTTTTGCCTTGGCGAAACCCTTCACCGTTTCGGTCGCGACCGAGACGTTGGCATCGGCCAGTTCCGTGGCCTGCTTGGCGGCCTTGGAGAATGTGTCGTAGGCCGAGTTGGCTGCCGACAGCATCGACTTGACCGCGGCGACGCCGACGTCCGAGCCGGCCGGGGCGTTCTTGCTGGCCTTGTCGAGCAGCGTGACGAAATTCTGGTTCAGTTCCGAAGCCTTGGCTTCCGCGAACTTCGACATTTCCGTGTTCGCTTCGACGGCGATCGCGTACACGCCTTTCGAGTACGAGACGGCTTTCTCGACGGCGGGCTGGGCGAAAGCCTGCTGCAGCGTGACGAACTCCTGCACGTCCTTGGCACCGGCCAGGGCGCGGGCGTTGGCCATGCCGTCTTCGAAGAAAGACTTCAGCATCGTGGTCTGGAGGCCAACGAGTTTCTCGACGGCGGCGAATTGCGTCGCGGCGATCGACAGGGCGGCATCGACATTGGACTTGCTTGCGGCGGTGATCTGCTCGGGGGTTACGTACATGGTCAACTCCTTTAAGTTGGTGATTCGGGTATTGCGTAGTCGGTGTAATGCAGGTTGTTCTGCGACCGCCTTGTGCGTCGCAACAATTGAAATTCTAGGCGCGTTGTTGCAGTGCGTCAAGAATTTTTTTGAGTTTGGCTAAGTACATGAACTAAAAAAGATTATACCTCAATTTGATTGCCCTTACCGGAAAGTCAGTAACCACTTCGTTTGAAACTCTGCCGGATCCGATGCCCTGCGACGGGGCGAAACGCAGGGGACGCCCAATCCGAAAGCGGGAACAATGACGGCATGACTGCGCCCGCCGTGCCGGCTGCCAATTCGTCGCCGGTGGGCGGCCTCGCAATCCCCGGACTCTTCGTCTTCCTCTGGAGTTCCGGGTTCATTGGCGCGAAGCTGGGCCTGCCGTACTGCGGTCCGCTGACCTTCCTGGCGCTTCGGTTCCTTTGCGTAGTGCTGGTGATGCTGCCGGTGTGCCTGCTTTTGCGCGCCACCTGGCCCGTCAGCCGCACGGAGTTCGGGCACGTGATGGTGGCCGGCGCGCTGATCCAGGCCGGCTACCTTGGCGGCGTCTTCGTCGCACTGAGCCTGGGCATGCCCGCCGGCGTGTCTGCGCTGATCGTCGGCCTGCAGCCGATCCTCACTGCGTTCCTCTCGGGCCACATGGTCAACGAGCGCGCCAACCGCATCCAGTGGATCGGCCTGGTGCTCGGGTTCCTGGGCGTGATGGTGGTCGTCTGGGACAAGATGACGCTCGGCATGGTCACCTGGGGCAGCGCGATCGCGGCGATCGTCGGCCTGGTCGCAATCACGTACGGCACGCTCTACCAGAAACGGCATTGCGCGCACGTGGACATGCGCACCAACTCGGTGATCCAGTTCGTCGCGGCCTTCGCAGTTACCGCGCCGCTGGCGCTCCTCTTCGATTCGCTCGACGTGCAGTGGACAGGCCAGTTCGCGCTTGCGCTGGGCTGGATGGTGTTCGGGCTGTCGCTCGGCGCAGTGTTCCTCCTCTTCGGCCTGATCCGCCGTGGCGCCGCGACCGCGGTGGCGAGCCTGATCTACCTTTGCCCGCCGACAACGGCGATCCTTGCCTGGCTGGTCTTCGGCGAGTCGTATTCGCCTTGGGCTGCGCTCGGCATGGCGATCACCGTCGCCGGCGTGTGGCTCGTCACTTCCAACGCAACCAAGGAATAGCGCCTTGTCCGCAACCCTTTCCCCGCTCGATTTCAGGCCGGACCTCCCCGACTACCTCGCCGACCCGTTCCCCTTGTACCGGCGCATGCAGGACGAGGACCCGGCGCACTGGAGCCCGAAGATCAAGTCCTGGGTGCTGACGAGGTATGAGGACATCAAGCGCGTCTGCCTCGACAAGGAGATGTCCTCGGACCGGCTGCGGCCTTTCTTCGCGTCGATGCCGGGGCCGGAGGCGCAGAAGATCGGCGACATCATCCGCTACCTCTCGCTTTGGATGGTGTTCCTCGACCCGCCGGAGCACACGCGCCTGCGCCGCCTGACCTCCAAGGTGTTCCACCTCAAGTCGATGCGCGACATGCGGCCGAACATCGAGAGCCTCACGCAGATGCTGCTCGACGGGATCGGCGAGCGCGAAGCGTTCGATTTCATCGAGGCGTTTGCCGGCCCGCTGCCGGCGCTGGTGATCATGGACATGCTCGGCGTGCCGCGCAGCGAGCTTGCCAAGGTGAAGAGAATGTCGGACGACATGGCGCTCTTCATCGGCAGCTCGCGAACTTCTTCAGAAAAATACGAGGTGGCAGAGTCAGCGACGCGCGAGATGGCGGAATTCTTTCGCGACATGATCCGCGAGCGTCGCGCGAATGCGAGGGCCGACCTGCTCTCCGAGCTGGTCCACCTCGAGGACAACGGCGACCGGCTCACCGACGACGAGCTGGTGGCGACCTGCATCCTGCTGCTGTTCGCCGGCCACGAGACGACCACCAACCACATTGCCAACTCAACTCGCTCGCTGATGCTTTTTCCCGGCGAGCGCGAAAAGCTGCGCGCCGATCCCGGGCTTGCCGCTCGCGCCGGCGAAGAGTTGCTGCGTTACGACGGTCCTAGCGGCGCGCAGGTGCGCATCGTGCAGGTCGATCACGAGCTGCACGGCAAGACGCTCAAAGCGGGCGACCGCGTCTTCATTATGCTGAACGCCGCGAACCGGGATCCGCGCGCCTATCCGGAGCCGGACCGCGTCGACCTCGGCCGCGACGGCGTGGCGCACCTCACTTTCGGGTTCGGCATGCACATCTGCCTCGGGTTCCCGCTGGCGCGCCTCGAGGGCGAGATCGCGATCCCCGCGGTGGCGCGGCACTTCCGCGGGATGGAATTCGCCGGCGAGCCTGAGTGGATCAACTCGATGGTGTTCCGAGGGATGAAGTCGATGCCGGTCCGGGTCGCGCGGTGAATCGCGGCAGCGGCGCTGCGGTTGCGGACAGGCTGCCGCCGTCGCTGTATTCGATGCTCGCGGCGCTGACGCTGATCTGGGGCTTCAACTGGACGGTGCTCAAGGTGGTGATCACCGAGGTCCCGCCGTGGTTCTTCCGCAGCCTGTGCTTCCTCGCGGCGTTCATCGGCCTCCTCGCGATCGCCAACGCCCGGGGCCTCGCGATCCGCGTGCCCAAAGGGCAGTGGGGCCGCATCGCGCTGATCGCCTTCTTCAACGTGGCGCTGCAGAATTTCTTCCTGATGCTGGCGCTGCCTCTGCTGCCGTCCGGGCGCGTGGTAATCCTGCAATACACGATGCCGGCGATGAGCGTGCTGTTGGCGCGATTCGTCCTCGGCGAGGCCCTGACCGCCCGCCGACTCGCCGGCGTCGCCTTCGGCCTTTCCGCAGTGCTGGTCCTCGTGCTCAAGGACGCGCCCGCGGCAGGAGGCGGGTTTGCCGGCGTGCTGCTGATGCTCGGCTCGGCCTTCGCGTGGGGCATGGGCACGGTGTTGCAGAAGCGTCTGCCGGTGGACCTGCCGATCGCTTCGTTTACCGGCTGGATGGGGCTCCTTGGCGGGATCCCGATCTTCCTCTTGGTGTTCTTCTTCGAGCGCGAGCAGGTGATGTCGCTGCAAGGCGTGAGCCTGTGGCCGGCGCTCGGCGTGCTCTACAACATGTTCCTCGTCTTCATCTTCGGCTGGTGGGCATGGACCAAGATCGTCGACCGCGCACCCGCGGGCGTGGCCGGCCTTTCGTCGCTGATGATCCCGGTGGTCGGCGTCTTCAGCGGCATGCTCTTCCTCGGCGAAGTGCCCGCTTGGCAGGACTATGCGGCGCTCGTCCTCGTTTCCGCAGCGATCGCCACCGTGATCCTGCCGGAGCGCCGGCCATGACGCCGCAAAGCGACCAGCGGATGCCGAGGTCCCTGTGGTGGACGCTCGCCGGCCTTACGTTCGCGTGGGGATTCAACTGGACCGCGATGAAGGTGGCGCTGGGCGAGTTCACGCCGTGGATCTTCCGCAGCCTGTGCATCTTCTTCGGCTCGCTGCTGCTTTTCGGTGTGGCCTATTTGGCCGGCAACAACCTGCGCGTCCCGCGGCACCTGTGGGCGCGGCTCTGCGTCCTTGCCTTCTTCAACGTCACCTGCTGGAACATGATGGTCGCGTTCGGCCTCACCATGATCCCGTCGGGGCGCGCGTCGATCCTCGCTTTCACGATGCCGGTCTGGTCGGTGCCGCTGTCGGCGTGGCTGCTCGGCGAGAAAATCACCGCGCGCAAAGTCGTCGCGCTCCTGCTCGGCATGGCCGGCATGGCGCTCCTGATCGGCGAAGACCTCGTGGTGCTCGACCGCGCGCCCCTTGGCGCGGCGCTCATGCTGGGC
>JANMDK010000291.1:0-3742 GCA_031376265.1 Pseudomonadota bacterium | reverse complement strand
GACCGTCGCCGCAGGCGACGGTCCCGGCGGTGCGAAAGCGGGAACACCCCCGGTGGGCGGCGCAGTCCCCGTGGGGCCCGGTGTGCAACCGGGACCCGGTGCGCAGGGTGGTGCAGCAGGGCCGGGCGGCACGAAGGCGGGAATGTCCCCGGAAAAAGTCGCATACGACAAGGAGCGTGCGGCAGTGGCGAAGTTGCGCACCGATCTTGGCCGGCACAAGCAGGCGGCCCACGTGTCCGACAAGACCACGCAGGCAGACGCCGCGTTGGCCGCCGCCGCCACGCACGCGGCGAAACCGGATTGGCCGAAGGCGATGGCCGAACTCGCGAGCGCGAAGAAGGCATGCGAGGACGGGAAGGGTTTTGCCGACGGCTTCGCGGACTACCTGACCAAGCGGGCCGAGGCGAACCTCGTGCTGACCGCCGCGCAGACCAGTGGCTGGACCGGCATCAACGCGTTGCCGGCGAAGCTTACCGCCGCCGACACGAAAGCTGCGCCGCCGACGCGAAATTATGCCGGTGCCAAGACGGACCTCGACAATAACGTCATCGCGAAACTGGCTCCGTTTTTTAAGAAGTTCTACGTTGACGACGTGAAGCCCGACATCGCCGCGCTAAAGGCGTTGGCCGGTGCGAAGTTCATCGCCGTGGAGATTGCCGAGATCGACAAGCTGATGACGGCACAGGAGACCGGCATCACCGGCAAGCAATGGCGCGAGGTGCGATTGAACGCCGGTCTGATTGCAGGCCGCATGGCGATGGCCACGAAGATCGCCACGCGACGCACGGCCTTCGACACCGAGCGCCCGAAGGCCGATGTCGCCGTGAAGGCATTGCAGGGCAACGACGCCAAGGCGATCGCCGCACCGCTCGCGGAACTCCAAAAGCGACTCACAGCCGCGGACACCATGGCATCGAAGGCCGGCATGCAGTTCGAGGACGCCACTGCGCAGGTGCAGGCAGTCATCAAGGACACCGAGGCCTTCGACCGTCTGGCGCGTGCAGCCAAGACCTATACAACCGACCGTGGCGCACTCGCCACCGAGCTGAACACGCTGCGCAAGCACGCTGCTGCCGAAAAAATCAAAGCCGAACTCGACGTGGCCCGCGGCGCCTTGGATGAGGCTGCCAAGGCTGCTGGCGACAAAGGCGCCCCCGGCACCGTGCTCGCGCTCGGTGTGGACCGCTCGAAGCACGACATCGCCACCGCCAATGTCCGCCTCGCGCAAGCCCGCGCCGACCTCGCCTCCGCACGCAAACTAGCCGACGGCCTCGGCGGCGTCGTGGCAGTGGATGGTGCCGTCAAAGGCGGGGCCGGCCTGCCCGAACTCGTCAAGGCCGCCGCCGCGCTCGGGAAGGAGCTCGACGCGGCGAAGAAGGACAAGAATTCCGCACTGGCAAAGGACGAACTCACCAAGGCCCAGACCGCGCTCGACGAGGCAAAGCAGAAGATCGACGCCAAGCAGGCAGAGCCCGCCGCGAAGGCGCTCGCCACTGCCGCGCAGATAGTGACCGAAGCGCGGCGCATCGAGATCGAGCACGCGCGCTTCGTCGAGCGGCACACCGCGCTGAGTGCAAGGCATAAGCAACACACTGAGGACAAGGGATTGCTCTTCAAGATCAAGGCCAAGGTGGATTCGCTCGGAAAGGCGTTGGCCGACGCCGATGCCGCGGAGAAAAAGGCGGACCACGCCAAGGCGATGGCCGCGCTGAATGCCGGCGAGACCGCCGCCGGTGCCGCCGACGCCGCGCTGGCCTCGCGCAAGGCATTCGACATGCGGGCCGGCCTCGCCCAACTCGACTTGGACAAGCCCGCCTATGCCGCCATCAAGATCGCGCAGCTCATCGAGTTGAAAAAGGCACGCGACCTCGCCACGGCATTCGACTTTGCCGGTGCCGACAAGGCCATCGATGCGATCCTCAAAACAATCGGCGCCGCCGAACTCGAGGGAATGGCAAAGAAAACGCCGCCCGATCCGAAGCTTGCGGAGAAGGCAAAGAAGCTGGCCGAAGCCGGCGCCACCAAGGAACTCGACGCCCTCATCCAGAAACTGCCGGACACCCTCGGGAAGCAGGTGTTCATGGACCTCGCGAATGCCCGCTTCAAGATCGACTTCCTCGCCGAGGCCGATGGCCACGAGCAGGCATCCATGAAGCGCATGTGCGAACTGATGAAGGACATCCCCGACGATGTCATCGGCAACCCCAGCCTCAAGCGCATCAACCGCCGCGTGACCAAGACCGACGGCTCTGGTGCCTCGCAAGACTTCCCTTATTACACTGCGAGCGACAACGAAGTCGTCATGAACTCCCGGCCCAAGCAATACAACAAGTCCGAGTTCGAGCCCGGCGCCACCGGCTTCCTGCCGCCGAGGGATCCCGGCTGCGAGCCGGCGAATAACAACCCGGAAGACCTCTTCGACTTCAACATGCTCCACGAACTCGCCCACTCGATCGACGACGCCAAGAACTACATGGGCAAAAACGGCACCAAGCCCGACCACGGCGGCTGGATCGAGCATGGCGGCAACATCACACCCATCGTCGATGCGGTCGTGAAGGCCACCGGTTTCGGCACCACGCCCGAGGAACGCAAATACGTCACCGACCGCATCCTTCGCAACCCCGCCATCCCGCCCACCACGGTGAAAGGCGACAAGGCGAAATTCGAGACCTTCATCACCGCCGCACAGACCGACAACGTCTGGGACAGCCAGTCGGAATCCAACAAGGCAACCCTCGGCACACGCATCTACCACGAAGCCTACCCCAACACATGGGTCAGCTACCTCGCCGACGCGCGCAAAAAGGGCATCACCAGCTATCAGTTCCGCGCACCCGGCGAATGGTTCTCCGAGCTGTACGCCGCATGGAAAGTCAAGAAACTGAAGCCCGCGCACCCGGCGGTGAAGTGGCTCTCCACGCTCAAGGTCTAATCCCACGAAACCGCCCAAATGTCCGTCTTCAACACCACCCAGCTCGCCTGTCCCGCCTGCGGCTCCGCGGTCACCTTTAATCTCGTCCACAGCGTGAACGCCGCGCGCCGTCCCGACCTGCGCGCCGCCATCCTCGACCGCAGCTTCCAGCGCCAGCCCTGCCCGAGTTGCGCCACCACCTTCCGCGTCGCGCCGCAGTTCACCTATCTGGATATCCACCGCAAACAATTCTTCGCCGTCTGGCCCCCCGCGCACCTCGCGGTATGGAAGGAATTCGAAGCGCGCTCGCAATCTTCCTACAACACCGCCTTCGGCCCCGGCAGCGATGGCGCCGCCCTCGCCGACGGTCTTCTCGCCCGCTGCGTATTTGGCTGGCTCGCGCTGAATGAAAAGATCATCGCAGCCGAGCACGGCATCGACGACGTCGAACTCGAGATGGCCAAGCTCGCCACCCTCCGCACCCTCGGCGGCATGAAGCTCAGCGCCGACCGCGAATTCCGCCTCGTCGGTGCCACCAAGGACGAACTCATCCTCGGCTGGCTGCGCACCAGCACCGAGGACATCGAGGACGAATACAGCGTCCCCCGGCAATTGCTGAGCGACATCCGAGCCGAGCCAGAAAAGTGGGCCGCCCTGCGAGCCGACGTCTCCGGCGGCATGTTCGTGGACTACCGCCGCGCCCTCTTCGGCAACGGATAGGGCGATTCCACCAATAGTGGAGTCGTTCTTTGAGCAGGAGGCCGAAGACACGGCTGGCCCCATGGAGTGCGGCGGGAAGCGAAGCGCCACGCCGCCGTGGGATGGTAT
>JANMDK010000259.1:0-55965 GCA_031376265.1 Pseudomonadota bacterium | reverse complement strand
GAAGGCGCTCTGCCAGCACTGGCCATAGGCGTTCATCCAGACTTGCGTTCTCGAGCTTTCGCCCCAGACCTCGCGGTCGACGGGGCTGTAGAACTGCGCCTGCGCGACGCCGGTAAAGACGCCGAAGAGCACTGCGCAAGGCAGGGCAATGCGAACTGAGGTTTTCATGAAATCCCCTTCTAAACAAAATTAAACTTTCCGCCTTGCCTGGGTATGGCTAGTCCCTCTGACCGGCGGCAAAAGCGGAGAGATACCGCGGTCACTAGGGCGTACTTTGCCGGGATGGGCGCGCGCGGTCTGTGCTATGACGCACACAGCAAAAAGGTTCCCGGATAAAAGGGGCCAGGCTCAAACCTGACAATAGGGGAATAGGGGACAGACCACGTTTCTGTCGATTTCCGCAGCCGGGAAACGTGGTCTGTCCCTGATTATTTCCGGCGCAGCAGGAAGAGGCCGCAATTCCAAGCCACCGCCACGGCGAGGCCCAGCAGCAGGCCGGCAGTGGAGCCCCAGCGGGCCGAGGCAAGGCTGAGCACGGCCAGCGCGCTGCCGAAGCCGATCAGGCCCTTGAGCGAATTCACGAGCAGCGATGCGGTGAAAGGCCCGCCGCAGCGCGGCTGCAGGATCAGCACGAGCGAAGTGAACACCACCGGATAAGTCGCGAGCGTCCCGGTTGCCGCCGGACCGACCGCGTTGCTGGCCGCGGTGGTGGCGATCACCACGCAGGCCACCAGCCCCGCGCGCAACGCAAGGTCGAACCGCACGCGCGGCATCGCCGGCGCCTTGATCTCGACCACGTAGCGCCGCAGAGCCCAGATTGCGGAGGCAAAGCACACCGCGAAGAGCGCGCACGCCTCGACGAAGCTCCACTCGCGCAGCTGCAAGAGCCATGCGACGACGAACCACGAAGCCGTCGCCGCCAGCCACGAGACGAACGTCGCGTGCTTCTGCGCGACCTTCGCATGCACGCCGACGAAGGCCACCGTCGCAACCACCGCCACGACGCCCATGCGCGACGAATCCGAGATGAACTGCGGCCCGTGGTCGATCGCGAGGAAAACGTAGATCGGCCCGGTCGACACCGGCAGCGTGGCGATCATCGAGCCGAGGAAAGGCCCGAGCCGCTCGGTGGCGCGCGAGGCCGAGACGACGATCACGATCGCGCAGGCGATCTTGATGAGGATGAAAGGGTCCAGCAGGGAGGACATTGGCCCGGGCGCGACCGAGGGTTGCTAGTAAGGCCGCAATTCTCCTACGTACGGGCCGAAGGCTCGCCGGGAATCCCTCGCACGGCTGCTGCACCGACCGCCGTCTTCTTGCGCGGGTCGCCGAGCACCAGCACGTTGCCCGCGATCGACACCAGCATGCCGGCGATCATCAGCGGGTGCCAGTTGAGGTTCTCGAAGACCGACGAGATGACCAGCGCGACGACCGGCACCATCACGCCCACGTAGGACGCGCGCGCCGGGCCGATGCGTCCGATCAGCGTGAGCCAGGCCGCAAACGCAGCCACCGATCCAACGAGCGCAAGGTAAACGAGCGAGACGAGGTACCCCGGCGACAGGTCGATCCGCAGTGGGCGGCCGAGCCACACCGCGATGATCAGCGCGAAGAGCCCGCCATACGCCATGCTCCAGGCCATCGTCGCGGCGCCGGAGAGGCCGCGCTTATGGTTGCGGTGCGCGAGCAGGCCGCCGACGACCGAGACGACGACCGCAACGGTCGTGAGCACCGCGCCGTTTGCGGCATCCTGGCTGCGCGAGAGCCGCGCGAACTCGGGCCAGAACACCAGCACGATGCCCGCGATGCCGAAGAGCGAGCCTGCGGCCATGCGCGCGGTGAGCGGCTGGCCGAAGAAGAAGCGCATGCCGAACATGGCGAGCAGCGGAGCCGCGGAGAATCCCACGGCGACCAGGCCGGAGGCGAGGTGCTCCTCCGCGCGGTAGACGCAGATATAGCCCGCGCTGTACATCGTGAGGCCGAGCAGCGCGAGCGCCGCGTGGTTTGCAGCGCCGAACCGCAGCGACTCGCCGCGCACCCGGCACCACACCGCAAGCAGGAGCCCGGCGAAAAGAAAGCGCCATGCGACGCTGACTTCGGCGGCGATCGGCCCGAGCTGGAAAGTGATCGCGAACCAGGTCGTGCTCCAGATGGCGACGCACGTGGCGAACAGCGCGAGGTTATTCACGCGCGAAGACTAACCCATTGGTAGGAGGCGGACGATCCGCCAAAGTAGGCAGCGGCACATGCAAGCCGCCCGACAGGAAGGATTAGAACGTTTGTTTGTATTGCCGGATCAGAAAATCCAACTGGCTTGAGAACTGCGTGGATATTGGCTACGCGAAAATAAAAGTTTGACTTTGTTACTTCGATTTTGCCAGGCGCTGGAGGATCAGCGCGCGCGTTTCGGCCACGGCGGCGGCAAACGGCGGTTCTGGTGTGCCTGCCCGATCCAGCAATGCCAGCGCTTCCGCATCGCGGCCCTGGTCCGACAGCGTCTGCGCGAGGTTGTTGCTCACCACCACTGAAGTCGGGTGGTTCTCGGCGGCGCGGCGCAGGATCGCCTCCGTTTCCTTGAGGTTGCCCTGCGCGTAGTACTGGTTCGACAAGCCGATGCTTGCGCCGAGGCTCGCCGGCCAGCGCTCGAGCGCGGCCGCATAGGCTTTTGTCACTGCGGCCTTGTCGCCGACGCGCTCCATTGCGGCAATGGCGGCGGCGTACTCCTGCTCGTTCGCGGTCACCGGGATGCGTCCCGGCGGCAGCGCCACCATGGCCCAGTAGTCGCCCTTCTTCCAGGTGTATTCGAGCATCGTGAAAGGCATCGCCTCGCGCTTCTTCTCGCCGGAGCGCAGATAGAGCTCGCCGGCGGGATAGTCCCAGCCGACGACGACCGCGTAATGCCATTTCTTGATGATGCCCGGGCTCAGGTCCTGCAGGATCACGACCGGATTGCCCGCCGCGACTTCGCGCAGCAGGTCGTTGTAGCGCGGCGCGAGGCGATAGCCGATGAGGCCATGCTGGCGCGGCGTCGAGAGCATCTCGATTTGAAGGCTGCCCTGCCGCTCGGGAATGTAGACCTGCTTGACGAGGTCTTCGGGCGTCACTTTCACGCCGGCATTGACCATGACCGTGGCGAGCGCGGCGGGGCCGCATTGGTAGTCTTCCTGCGGGAAGAACGGGACATCAGCTAATTCGAACTGCGTCGGCACGCCCTCGGGCCAGCCTTCGCGCAGGCCCATGGTTTGCGGCACCATCGAGGCGCAGCCCGATAGCAGGAGCCCGAAAAGCAAAGCGCCCGCCAGGAGGCGGGCGCCGCGATACAAGGCAGCCGGAATCATTTTCCCTGCTGAAGGAATCGAGGCCGGCGTGCCTTTACTGCTCTTTGCTTCTTACCGGCGGAACGCGAAGTACCAGACCGCCCAGATGATCAGGGCGAGGAGGAGCAGCGTGCCCAGGCCCGAATCCGCACCGACGGGCAGCGAGTTGATCTTGCCCGCGAGTTGCGCGACTTCGGCGTCGGTCATGGAAGCGACACGAGCCTGAGCCGACTTCTGGTCAACGCCCATCGACAGCAGCTGGGCGGCTGCATCGGTGCGGTTGAGGAAGTTTGTCACGGTATTGCGATCGGCCTGGGAGGCAGCCGAGACGATCGCCGCATCCGAACCAATCATGCCTGCCTGGGTCGTGAACGGCACCCATGCCATTGCGATTACGAGGAAGCTGCAAAGAATCCTCTTGAGCATCGATTTCATTTCTGTTTCTCCTGTGTGGTTTCGGAAGGTCCTGCTTGCAACACTCTGCTGCCGATCGACTGGCACATGGAACGCTGCCTCCCAACGACTACACAGGCATGCCGCTCGCACGGACAGATGATTGCGCCGGCGCCCTACACCATTCTGTGCGCTGGCGCACACAGCTGTCTCGCGGGACGATATCACGCGAAACGCGCTGGATGCGCGGCAAAAAATCACAACGGGATTACTGGCCGGCGGTAACGCCGGGGCGGGTCGAGGCCGAGTGGCTCGCGAGCGTGGAAGTGGCTGCAGGGGCCGGTTCGGCGGCCAGTTTCGTCGGTGCGTCGTTGACGTCGTAGACCGCGAAGACCTTGTCCAGAGGACGCACTTCCGGCAGGACGTAGACGATGCCGTGCGTGCCGCTGCTGAAGGCGGGCAGCACGACTTCCTCGAAGAATTTGATCGGTGCGTTGATGCAGCCGAAAGAGATCCGGTTGTCCAGGGGCGTGGGTGTCGCGAGCCTATGCGGGCGCCGCTCTTTCGGATTGGTGTTGATCACGCGATGCATCGAGATCGCGGCGTCGTAGTCGACCCAGAGCACGTCCTTGCCGTAGGCGTTGCGGCCGATCGAGGCCTGGAAGCGCCCCGCGGGGGTGGTGCGCAACTCGACCGGGATGTCCGAGAGCTCGCGCTCGCCGATGCCGGGCGCCGAATCGTCACCCTTGGCGATGCCGAGCAGGACCGGCGCCGAGCCGCGCAGCTTGCCGTTCGGATAGAACACAAAAGCTTTCGCCTGGGCCTTGTCGACGATCGCGAAAGGCAGGCCGGCGTGATCGTTCGAGTGCACGATCCAGTCCGCGACATACCGCGTTTCTCTCGACGGCGACTCATGGCCGAAATCTGCGCGGGTAAAGCTGGCCGCAGCCGCGTCTTTTAGCGGAGGCGCTGCGGTTACTGGAATAGGGAGCGAAACGAGGGCAGAGAGCAGTACGCCCGCTGCAAAAGCAACGAGCCTGCCGGCCCGGGCACGGGGGACTCCCGTGCCTGGCCGGCAGGCTTTTTTGGAACTACAGGTTCTCCCCGCCTGCATGTCGAATGCTCCTGACGTGAGGCGAGGCCTGTGCGTTCTTAGTTACGGTCGCGACGGGCAGCGGCCGGCGCAACATACGGCGCGGGCTGCACAACTGCCGGGGCGATGACCGGAGCCGGCGTCGCTTGCGCGAGCTGGACAGGCACCAGCTTCACGAACCCATCGCCACCCCTCATGCCGCGCTGGTAGTCCGAGCTGTTGACAGCCGACTTGCCGTTGCCGCCGTCGCCGTAACCGGCGCCGCCACCGCCACCGCCGTCACGCATGCCGCCGCGGCCGGGCTGGCCCGTGGGGATGCCTGCAACGATCATCGGTCCGCCGTCCTGCGCCGGACGCTCGCCATGCTCGCGGGTCGGCAGGATTCCGCCGTCGCCGCCGTTGCCCAGGCCGTTCACGCCACGCGCGCCCTGGCCGTCGGCGATGATGCCGTCAGCGCGGGGAGCCGGGATCGGACGGTTGGCTGCAACCATGTAGGAGTTGTTACGGCCGGCCCACGTGTCGGCACCGCGGAAGCCCGCGACCGTCTCGTTGGTGTAAGCCTTGGTCATCGAGGTCGGGGCGCCGTCTTCGCCGTTGCCGCCGACGACGAAGCCCTGCTCGCCGCCACGCCCACCCGTGCCGAGCGTCAGCTTGTAGACGCCGGGGGCCAGGTATTGCTGCGTCTTGTAGGGAACCGCACCGGCTCCGCCACCGCCGGAAGCGATGATTCCGCCGCCGCCGCCGCCGCCGCCGCCGCCGGACAACGTGATTTCATACGTGCCTTCGGTCAGGACCGGGCCGGGATACGCCGAGAGCTGCGGGAAATCCGCAACCGACTGCGGGCCGTTCGCCGGCATCACCGTCAGGAAGCACTGGCGGTTGAGCGCGCCTTCCGGGGCTCCGGCGGCCGTGAAGAACTGCTGTGAATTGTTGTAGTACGCCGCGCACTGCGGCACGTCCTGCGCGAACGCTGGGGCCGCAGAAGCGGTCGCCAGGGCCAGCAGGGCCAAGCGGATTTCGGATTTCATTAGTGCCTCCAAGTGAAAACGAGTTCGAAAGGTTGATTCGTTTCGGGACCAAGTGAGCTTTTTGATGCTGGTCTCGACGACAGTGCCAATGTAGCTATTCGAACTTGCTTCCACTATGGGAGTCAGTCTGATGTTGGCGTCCGGAGTTACGCCTCTGTACGGTAGGCGCATTCCTACACCAGGCACTCAGCGCATCAGGCGGCCGATGACCAATCCTGCTGCCAATGCAATCGCCACCGCCTTGATCGGGCTCGCGAGGATGTATTCGCGCGCGTCGGTGACGAATTTCTCCTGTGTGCCCTTGAGATCTTCGCTTTTCTTGCTGATCCACTCGGCCGGCGCAACGGCCAGCTTCGCTGCCTTGTCGACCGCCTGGTGCGCCGATTCGGCTGCGCGGCCGATGATCGGCTTGGCCTTGCTCGCAGCGTTTTCGATCGCCGAGGTCGCGCTGTTGACTGCGCTGTCTACTGCATCGTGCGCGCTGCCCGCAGCCGTTCCGATCTTGCCGTTGCCGGGGGTGGCGCCGGGATTCAGGTTGTTCGGTTCCATCGTCGTTTCTCCTCTGTAAAAGCGAAAAATCCGGTGCGCGGCGCGCACCGGGGTCAGTTATTGCTGGGGCCCATCGCAAGCGGCGCGCTGCGGATTTCCTCCGCCTTGCCGAGGGCAATGTTGCGTTCTGCTCGAGCGGTGCGCAGGCAGCGCCGTCGCTCGGTCACGCTCATCGGCTTGCATCGCGCGCTCGAGTGCGCATACACCGCCTTGGCGCTTACGACCGCATCGCCGTAAGTCCTGCTCAACGCTGCATGCGCACCCGCTTTGGCGAGCTTGAGGCACGCGGCGCGCGCTTCGGGATCCGGGTCGCGGCATTTGGCAGCGTTGACCTTGTACTGCGTCCGCGCAGCGGCCGCAGCCCTGTCGTACGGGTTCTCTGCCGCGAAGACATGCGTCGCAATCAGACAGGCGAAGGGCAGGAACAGCCAGCGGGTGAGGCGGCAAAACATCGGCGCAGGACGGCAAATGGAACGACCCCGATGGTAGGCGCGCGACACTCCATCCTCTGTGCGCTGGTGCACGGACTCTTGCGCCGGCGTCATGGATCCTCTCAAGCTGGGGAGAAGTGGATCCATTCATGCTTACCAAAGCGCACCGCTGGCTGGCCGGGTACGCAGCGCTGCTGCTCGTCGTCGTGGCTGCGCCGATCCTGTTCGTGCTCATCTTCGGCTGGAACTGGGCGCGCGGCCCGCTCGAGCGCTATGTCACCGAGAAGACCGGCCGCCAGCTCGCGATCGGCGGCGACCTGACTGCGAAGCTCGCCTGGCCTTCACCCCGCCTGCACGCCGGCAGCGTGACGTTTGCGAATCCTGCGTGGGCCAGGGAGAAGCAGATGTTCGCCATCGACGACGTCGAGTTCACGATCGACCTCTCGCAGCTCTTGCGCCGGCGGCTCTCTTTCCCCGAAGTGAAGCTCACGCGCCCGGTGGTCTTCCTCGAGCAGGCGCCGGACGGACGCAAGTCATGGCTGCTTGACCGCGACCAGTCCGACGAAGAAGCGCGGATCCCGGTCGGCCGGCTCACGCTGGATCGGGGCGTGCTCGGCTACGACGACGCGAAAGCGAAGACCAGCCTGCGCGCAGAGATTTCCACGCGCGACGCGCAGCCCGGCGGTGCGCCAACGCCCGACGCAGCGAGCAAAGACACCTCCGGCGTGGTCTTCAGCACCAAGGGCACGTACAAGGGGCTCGCGCTGAACGGCAAAGGCAGCGGCGGCGCAGTGCTCAAGCTCAACGACCAGGACACGCCTTACCCGATCCGCGTCGACGGCACGGTCGGCGCGACCGCGATCAGCGCCGACGGCACGATCACGAGCCTGCTCAAGTTCGCCGCGCTCGACGTGCAGCTCTCGCTTCGCGGACCGAGCCTTGCGCAGCTCTACCCGATCTTCCATATCCCGTTTCCCGAAACGAATGCCTACCGCACGTCGGGGCACCTTGCGCACAGCGGCAAGAACTGGCATTACCAGCGCTTCAGCGGCGTCGTCGGCAAGAGCGACCTCGCCGGCGACCTGCAGGTGGACACCGGCGGCGTGCGCCCCTTCGTGCGCGCCGCGCTCGTCTCGAAAGTGCTCGACATCGCCGACCTCGGCCCGCTGATCGGCTCCAAGCCTTCCTCGGAGCCGGCGACGCGCAAATCCGCGGTCGCCCCGGCCGCCGTCGCCGGCCCGCATGTGCTGCCCGATGTCGCGTTCAAAACGGAGCGCTGGTCCGTTGTCGACGCCGACGCGACCCTGCGTGCGGGCACGATCACCCGCGCGAAGCAATTGCCGATCGAGAACCTCAACACGCACCTGAAGATGAAGGACTCGCAACTCACGCTCGAGCCGCTCGACTTCGGCTTCGCCGGCGGGCATTTGAGCAGCCTGATCTCGCTGGACGGGCGCAAGAACCCGATCCAGGCGCGGGCGAAGATCTCAGCCCGCAAGGTGCAGCTCGCCAAGCTCTTCCCGACGCTGGACACGACCAAGGCGAGCGTCGGCGAGGTCAACGGGGAGTTCGACCTGGCCGGCAGCGGCGACTCGGTCGGGCGAATGCTCGCGACCTCCAACGGCCGGGCCGGGCTCATGGTGGCCAACGGCCAGATCAGTGAGCTTCTGATGCAGCAGGTCGGCCTGCACCTCGTGGAAATCCTCAAGCTCAAGCTGAGCGGCGACAAGCGCGTTAACCTGCGCTGCGGCGTGGCGGATTTCACCGTCAAGGGCGGCGTCATGCAAGCCAACGCGCTGATCCTGGATACCGACGTGACCACGGTGATGGGGCGCGGCAGCGTGGACCTCGGCCGCGAAACGCTCGACCTGACGCTCGCGCCCAAGTCCAAGCACTTCAGCCCGGTGGCGCTGCGAGGCCCGATCTACATCCGCGGGACGTTCTCGAACCCGCAGGTGAAGCTCGACGTGCCGCGCATCGCCGCGCGTAGCGCCGGCGCCCTGCTGCTGGGCCTGGTGAACCCGCTGCTGGCGCTGCTGCCCCTCATCGAGCCGGGGCCGGGCGTCGATCCCGAATGCGCGCGGCTGATCCACGACGTGCGCCGGATCGTGCCGCACGCGCCGGTGGCCGCGGCGCAGGCGCCGGTCGCACCTCGCGGCAAATAGCCAAAAAAGCGGCCAAAAAAAACGGGCCTGACGGCCCGTTAATCCCTACGAGGAGTCCTTGAGGCTGCGGGGCTTACTTGCCCGTCTTTGCCTTGGCGTCGTTCACGCACTTGGTCTTGGCATCGCCGGAGAGCGCATCGCAGCGCTCCTTGGCGGCGTTGTAGTTGGCATCGCGCTTCTCTTCCGCGGCGTCCTTCCTGACCTCGGCCACTTTCTCGCCGGCCTTGGTGATTGTCTTGCTGGTCTTCATGTCGGCCTTGGCGTTCTGGACGGCCGTGACGTGCGCGGCTTTCGCATCCTTCTTGCAGACGTCCTTGGGGTTGCCCTTGAGGTCGTCGCATTTTTCCTTGGCGACGTTGTAGTCGGCGTCGGCCTTGGCTTTCTTCGCCTCGTACTGCGACTTCGGCGTGCCCTTGTCGCGCATGTCGAGGTCTTTCTTGGCGACTTTCTCGTTGCCCTTGGCCTCGGCCATGCAGATGTCCTTGGCGTTCGCCTTCATGCTCTTGCAGGCGTCCTTGGCGGCCTTGTACTGCGCCTCGATCTTTTCCTTCTCGGTCTTCATGGCGGCGCGGTCCATCGCGGCTGAGGCGCCGCCGGCGTAAGCGACTGCAATTGCGCAGGCGAGGGCTGCGGCCTTGAAATTGAAGTTCATAGTGCTTCTCCTGAAAAAAGCTTTCGATTGACCCAGCCTACCCGCGACGCGCGTTCGTGTTTGTTCGCTAGTGCACACAAACAGCCACGCGCGCCACCCGCTGCTAAGCGAATGGCAAGCGGGTGGATGAAAGGTTCTGGTCAGCGTGTCGAGGACGGCGCCGGCACCACGACTACGGTGTCGCCAGTGCGGCCGCGCGCGCCGGTGTCGCCGGTTGCGCCGGTTGCGCCGGTGGAACCGGTGGAACCGGTGGAGCCGGTGGAGCCGGTATTGCCGGTGTAGCCGGTGCTGCCTTTGTCGCCCGTTGCGCCAGTGGCGCCGGTGGAGCCCGTCGAACCGCTGGAACCGGTGGCGCCCGTCGCGCCGGCGGGGCCCGGAACTGCAACCACCGGGCCCGGCACAACAACAGTAGCGGCGGGCGGGGTCACGACGGTGGCTTTCTCGCACGCGCTGAGCGTCACCGCGAGGAGTACGGCTGACAGCGCTATCGAATACTTCATGGGAATTCCTTTTTTGTATGACTGGATGCCGCTGCGGGATGCTTTGCGGTTACACGAGGGTGCAGCGGCACCATAGGCGCATGGGCTGGCAGAGTCCGTTCGGTGCCGCGCTTAGGGCGCGAAACCGGCCCCCGCCGCCTCGCCTGTGTCCGCCAGCGCACAGAGGCCGCGGCCCGATCGGCGTCCACTGGCGACCCCAGGAGAAACAATGATTCGCACTTCCAGGTTTGCGGCCGCTTTGGCCGTGCTGCTCGCGAGCGGTTGCGCGACGCTTCCGGACACCCGCTTCATCTCGGAGCAGTACCGGTCCCAGGCAGCCCGCATCGAAAGCGCGCGCGGCCCGCTTTCGGCCGGCCGGAGCGCCGCCATCGTGGCGGAGCTCAAGCGCAAGGCGGGCGACCTCGACATCCTCGACAAGCACCTGGCGCTGGAGCAGGACATTGCAGGCAGTCCGCTGGTGGTGGGCAACAGGGTGACGCTGCTGCAGGACGGCCCGGCCACCTATGCCGCGATGTTCGCTGCCATCGAGGCGGCCCGCGACCACATCAACGTCGAGTCGTACATCATCGAAGCCGGCGAGGTCGGCGACAAGTTCGCGGACCTGCTGCTCGCCCGCCAGGCGGCCGGGGTCCAGGTCAATCTCATCTACGACAGCGCCGGCGCGTTCGGCACGCCGAAAGCCTACTTCGACCGCCTCAAGGCCGGCGGCATCCAGGTGCTCGAGTTCAACCCCCTCAATCCGATCGAGGCGCGGGAGGGATGGGCGCCAAACCACCGCGATCACCGCAAGCTGATGATCGTCGACGGGCGCACCGCTTTCCTCGGTGGCATCAACATCAGCAGCGTCTACTCGGCGGGCTCGTTCAGCCGCGGTCGGGGCGCGCCGGTGGACCCGAAATCCGGCTGGCGGGACACCGACGTGCAGGTCGACGGCCCCGTGGTCGCCGAATTCCAGAAGCTTTTCCTGCGCACCTGGGAAAAGCAGCGCGGCTCGCCGCTGGCGCAAAAGGAGTTCTTCCCTGCGGTCGCGTCCCCAGGAAAGGAAATCGTGCGTGCGATCGGCAGCACGCCGGACGACCCGTACAGCCTCATCTATGTCACGCTGATCTCGGCAATCAACGCTGCGGAAAAGCAGGTGTCGATCACGAACGCCTATTTCGTGCCGGATCCGCAGTTGATGAAGGCGCTGCTCGATGCGGCGGCGCGCGGCGTCGACGTCCGGCTAATCCTGCCGAGCCACTCCGACTCGGCCACCGTCTTCCATGCCGGGCGCTGGCACTACGCCGACCTGCTGCGGGGCGGCGTGAAGATCTACGAGCGCGAAGGCGCGCTGCTGCATGCCAAGACCGCCATCGTCGACGGGGTCTGGTCCTGCGTCGGCTCGAGCAACCTCGACTGGCGCAGCGCGCTGGACAACGACGAGATCAACGCGGTGGTCGTCGGGCGCGAGTTCGCCGAGCGCATGCTTTCGACGTACGAGCTCGACATCAAGGCCTCCAAGGCAATCGACCTCGACACCTGGGAAAGGCGACCGCTCATCGACCGGTTCCGCGAGATGACCTCCCGGATCTGGGGGCGCTTGCTCTAGCGCGCGGGGGCCGTCCTGCGCACCGGCTGCCACTGGGCGGCCGTCTCGGCGCAGAACTCCGCGAGCTGTTGCAGCACGAGGCGAACTGCCGCGTTCGCCGCTTGCACGCCGCCGTACGGATCTTGGCTCGGCGAAGGCTGGACGGCTTCGAACTCCCGCGTGGCGACTACGCGGCGCGTCCCCTCTTCGGCCAGGTAGGCGCGCAAGGCGAACCGGACCTGGCTCGGGCTGCTCGTAAAGTCGTGCTGCAGCACCAGCACCTCGGATTCGAGGCGTAAGTCGCCGCTGGCCGAGCCCGGTGCGGACACCACTGCGCGGAAAGCGCCGCTGGCCTCGAGTGCGGCCACCATCATCGGCGCGAGCATTTTCGCCGGCGGGTCGATCCATTCGTTATGCGCGAAGTACTCGAGCTTGTGCGGCTGGCGCACGTAGATGATCTTCTGGCTGTCGTAGCCCGCTGCAGCGTGCGGGGCCTGGATAACCACCGTGTAGCCGGTACTGCGCTGCGCGCGCGGGGCGGGCGCCCGCTCGGATCCCGGCGAGTCCAGCGAATAGAACGCCGGCGGTGGCGGCGAAGCCTCGGGTTTCAGCGCCGAGCATCCGGCCAGGAGCAGAGACGCGATCGTTGCGCAGCCAAGATGGGAAAGAGAGGGCTTCATTTGCTGCGCCTTTCGTCGGGGATTTCGCCCGGACCAGCCGGGACCGGCTTGCGGCCGAAAAGGAACCCGCGCGGGTTGCGCTCGGTTTCCTCGACCAGGCGGCGCAGCGAGACCGTCAATGTATTGAGCTCGCCCATGAGGCGCTCCATCTCCGGCAGCGTGTCGGCGGTGAAGCGCTTCACGTCGCTACCGATGGAGTCGATCGCGCGCCCGGCGCCGACGCTGGCCTGCGCGGCGTCCTCCCCCAACTAGCGCACCCCGTCGGCGCTCTTGCCGACGCGCTCGATGGTCGGCCCGAGCTGGTTGGCGAGCTGCGCGGTGACCCGCGCGCTGTTGTCGAAGGTGCGGTTCGCGCTGGTGATGCTCGCGTCGATCGCATCCTTGCGCTTGGCCAAGGTCTGGGTCAGCACCGAGAGGTTCGCCAGCGTCTGCTTGAAGGCGGCGACGTTCTCGTCGCTGAGGATCTTGTTGACGCTGTCGGAGGTCGAGTCGAGCTTGGACATGAGGGTGGTCAGCACGTTCTCCAGCCGCGCGGAGAGCGACGGCTTGGTGCGGATCTCGGGATACTCGCCGGGTTTCGCCGCGACCAGCGGCGGCGCATTCGGGCTGCCGCCGCTCAATTCCACATAGGCGACGCCGGTCAGGCCCTGCGTCTTCAATACGGCCTCGGTGTCCTGCTTGATCGGCGTGCCGCGCTCGATCGCGAAGAGCAGGCGCACCTGCTCGGAATTGGCCGGATTCAGGCGGATGTCCGTGACCTTGCCGACATCCACGCCGCGATACTTGACCGGCGCGTTCAGGCTCAGCCCGGCCACCGATTCGCTGACCACCGCCTGGTAGATGTCGATCTTCTTGCGGAAGTCGCCGCCGGCCACGAACCACAGCAGCGCGGCGATCGCGAGCCCGCTCAAGACGAGCACGAACGCCCCGACGATGGCGTAGTTCACTTTTGTTTCCACGTCGGCTCCTTTTGCGGTGTTGCGGCGCGGCCTGCGGCAGATTGGCCGCGCGGCCCCTCGAAGAACTGGCGCACCGCCGGAATGTCTTGGTGGGAGAGCTCCTCCATCGAACCGACGGCCTGCACGCGCCCGTCGCCCAGCACGGCCACGCGGTCGGCCACCTGCCAAAGCAGGTCGAGGTCGTGCGTGATCATCACCACGGTGAGCCCGTACGTTTCGCGCAGGTTCAGCACCAGCTCGTCGACGCCGCCGGCGCTGACCGGGTCGAGCCCCGCGGTCGGCTCGTCGAGGAACAGCAGCTCCGGGTCGAGCGCGAGCGCGCGCGCAAGCGCCGCGCGCTTCAGCATGCCGCCCGAGAGCTCCGACGGAAACAGCGAAGCGGCTTGCGGCTCGAGTCCGGTAAGCGCGATCTTCATCGCGGCGATCTCGTCGATCGTGTCGTCGTCGAGGACCGTGTGCTCGCGCAAGGGGAGCCCGACGTTCTCGCAGACGTTGAGCGAGCCGAAGAGGCCGCCCTGCTGGAACATCACGCCGAACCGCGGCCGCAGGATGTCGGCTTCCCTCTCGTCCAGCTTGCCCACGTCCACGCCGAGGATGCGGATCGTGCCTGCATCCGGCCGGTGCAGCAGGATCATCTCGCGCAGCAGCGTCGATTTTCCCGAGCCGCTGCCGCCGACCAGCGCAAAGATCTCGCCGCGCAGCACCTCGAGGTCGACGTCCTCGTGGACGACATGGGTGCCGAAGCGCGTAGCCACGTTGCGCACTTCGATTACCGGCTCTGCGGTGGCGGCGGCGCCCATCTCAGAGGTCCAGGAAGCTGAAGACGATCGAGAGCAGCGCGTCGGCCACGATCACGAGGAAGATCGACTGCACGACGCTGCGCGTCGTCTGCTGTCCGACGGCATCCGCGCCGCCGTGCGTGCGCAGGCCCTGGAAGCAGCCGACCACCGCGATGATCCCGGCAAAGATCGGCGCCTTGCCGATGCCCAGCATGAAGGAGGTGGCGGAGACGGAGGCGGTCAGGCGCTCGGTGAAGGCCTCGAACCCCATGCCGAGCTGGGCGCGCGCCATGATCATGCCGCCGTAGATGCCCGCCACGTCGGCAAAGAAGGTGAGCAGCGGCAGCGCGATCACCAGCGCGACGATCTTGGGCAGCACCAGCAGCTCCATCGGCGCGATGCCGATTGTCTTCATCGCATCGATCTCCTCGGTCACCGACATCGTGCCGATCTGGGCCGCGAACGCCGATCCTGAGCGTCCCGCCACGATGATCGCGGTCATCAGCGGGGCGAATTCGCGCAGCATCGACAGGCCCACGAGGTCGGCGACGAAGATGTCCGCGCCGTACTTGCGCAGCTGGGTGGCGGATTGGTAAGCCACCACGATGCCGAGCAGGAAAGAAAGCATCCCGACGATCGGCAGCGCGTCGAATCCCGCAGTGCGGATGTTGAAGAGGATCGGCTTCCAGCGAATGCGCGAAGGGTTGCGCAGCCCGGCGACGAAGGCGACCGCCGCCTCGCCGACGAAGGAGAGCAGCTCCAGCGAATGCTCGCCGATCTCGACGGACTTGCGGCCGATTCGCTCGAACAGTCCCATCTCCGGCACTCGCGGCGGCGCGGCGACCGAATGTTTTGCCGCAAGCTCGATCAGTTTGGTGTTGCGTTCGCTCCAGCCGCGCAGTTCGACGGCATGGCCTTCCTTTTCGAGGCGCGCGACCATCCCTTGCAAGACGCGCGCGCCGACCGTGTCGAGCGCCGACACTTTCGAGCCGTCGATCGCGAGCGGGCCCTGCCCGGGCATCTTGAGCGCGCGCAATTTCCGGCAGTCGAGGCGCGCGGTGCCGATCGCCGTCCAATAGCCCGACAGCGCCAGTTCGCCAGGGGTCGGCTGTGCGAGTGCTGCGGGTGCAACCGACACGGGTTCCATAAGTGGGCGCACGTTATGGCAAATTATTTGGGCGGTATGTACGAGAGCGCACAGAGGTCTCGCCCCTCGCGGCCGCACTATCTTCGGAACTGCAGAAACTTGCGGAAAACCTGGAGACAAATCATGTCAATCGGAACAATCCTCTTGATCGTCCTGGTGCTCGCGCTGATCGGCGTGGTGCCGGCGTGGCCGCACAGCAAAGCCTGGGGCTACGGACCTTCCGGCGGCGTCGGCCTCATCGTGCTGGTGCTGCTCATCCTGCTTTTGATGGGCCGTCTATAAAGAAAGGCAGGCTGATGTTCGCGAACGGCACGGCCCGCGGCGGCCCGATCTTCGGACGGGCCGTTGCGGCCTGTGCTTTTTGCATTGCGTCCGCGGCAATGCTCGGCGGTTGCGAGACGACCACGACCGCCGGCGCGACCGGCGGCGATCGCAAGCAGCTCCTCATCGTTTCGTCCGATCAGCTCAACCAGGCGGCCGCGCAGGGGTATGCGAAGCTGAAGGCGGAGGCCGCAGCCAAGGGCACCCTCAACCAGGACCGCGCCATGCTCGCGCGCGTCACGTCGATCGCCAGCCGGCTCGAGCCCCAGACGCGCGTCTTCCGCGCGGATGCGCCGGGCTGGAAGTGGGAAGTCAACGTCATCAGCAGCACGCAGGTGAACGCGTTCGTCATGCCCGGCGGAAAGATCATGGTCTACAGCGGGCTGGTGAACCAACTCAAGCTTTCGGACGACGAGCTCGCCTTCGTGCTCGGCCACGAGATGGCGCATGCGCTGCGCGAGCATTCTCGCGAGCAGGTCTCGCAGGCCGCGGCTGCGCAGACGGCGATCGGCCTGGGCGCGGCATTGCTTGGACTCGGGCAAGGCGCCGCGAGCCTGGCAAACATCGGCTACGAGGCCTTCATCGCGACGCGCTTCAGTCGCACCGACGAGAACGAAGCGGACCGCATTGGCCTCGAGCTCGCCGCGCGCGCCGGCTACGATCCGCACGCGGCATTGGCCGTCTGGCAGAAGATGGCTGCGGCGAACACCGGTTCGAAGTCCCCCGAGTTCCTCAGCACTCACCCGACGGATGCTTCGCGCAACCAGTCCCTACAGGCGCTGATGCCGACTGTCACGCCGCTCTACGAGGCTTCGCGCAGACGCTAGCGCGCATCAGTCCGGCGCGCTGATCGCCTCGTCGACGATGGCTTGCGCCTCGGCGAACAATCGCTCGAGGTGCTGCGGGCCGCGAGAGCTCTCGGCGTAGATTTTGTAGATGTCCTCGGTGCCCGAGGGCCGCGCCGCGAACCAGCCGCCGGCGGTGGCCACCTTGATGCCGCCGAACGCGGCGCCATTGCCCGCGGCGACGCTCATTTTCGAAAGTATCGGTTCGCCAGCGACGGCCTCCGAGGTGATCTGATCCGGCGTGAGCTTGGCGAGCCTCGCCTTCTGCGCCGGTGTGGCCGCCGCATCGACGCGCGCACTGGTGAGCACGCCAAATTTCGATTCCAGCGCGCGATAGGCCTCGCCCGGATCGCGTCCGGTGCGCGCCGTGATCTCCGCCGCAAGCAGGCAAGGGACGAGGCCGTCCTTTTCCGTGGTCCAGACCTCGCCGTTGCGCCGCAGGAAAGTCGCGCCGGCGCTCTCCTCGCCGGCGAAGCCGAGCGCCGCAGAGAGGAGCCCGTCCACGTACCACTTGAAACCCACCGGCACTTCGTACACGCGCCGGCCGAGGTCGGCGGCCACGCGGTCGATCATGCCCGAGCTCACTGCGGTCTTGCCGACCGCGGCGCCGGCCGGCCACTCGGGCCGGTTGCGAAAAAGGTAGTCGATCATCACCGACAGGTAGTGGTTCGCCGGCAGCAGGCCGGCACTTGGCGTGACGATGCCGTGGCGGTCGTGGTCTGTGTCGCAGCCGAAAGCCACATCGAAGCGTCCTTTCTGGTCGAGCAGCGAGCGCATCGCATACGCCGACGAGGGGTCCATGCGGATGCGGCCGTCCCAGTCGAGGCTCATGAAGCGGAAAGCCGGGTCGACCGACTCGCTGGTGACCGTGAGGTCGATGCGGTAGCGCTCGGCAATGCGCCGCCAGTAGTGCACGCCGGCCCCGCCGAGCGGGTCGGCGCCCATGCGCACGCCCGCAGCGCGGATCGCGTCGAAATCGATGACGCTGCCGAGATCCTCGACATAGGTGCCGAGGTAATCGTGTCGCTGCGTGGTGGCGGCCTTGAGCGCTCGCTCAATCAGGATGCGCTGCACGCCTTCGAGGCGGTTGGCCAGAAACGCGTTGGCCATCGTCTCGATCTGGCGCGTGACGTCCGAATCCGCCGGGCCGCCGTTCGGCGGGTTGTACTTGAAGCCGCCGTCCTCCGGCGGGTTGTGCGAGGGCGTGACGATGATGCCGTCCGCCAGGC
Organism: Pseudomonadota bacterium; assembly: GCA_031376265.1. Classification (GTDB taxonomy): domain Bacteria; phylum Pseudomonadota; class Gammaproteobacteria; order Burkholderiales; family SG8-39; genus SZAS-79. Next base: position 38,310 of record JANMDK010000259.1, on the reverse strand, counting down.
CGCTTTTTCGATCGCGGTTGTAGCCGAGGATCGCGTGCGAGACGGCGGGCGTCGGCGTGAATTCGTTGCCTTCGGAGATCCGCAGGGGCACGCCGTTGGCCGCGAGGACTTCCACCGCGTTCGTAAAGGCAGGCTTGGAGAGCGCATGCGTGTCGATGCCGAGGAACAGCGGGCCGTTGATGCCCTGGCTTCTGCGGTAGTCGCAGATTGCCTGCGAGATCGCGAGCACATGGCTTTCGTTGAACGAGGTCGACAGCGGCGAGCCGCGATGCCCCGAAGTGCCGAACGCAACCCGCTGGGTGGCGATCGCCGGGTCGGGCACGTCGCGATAATAGGACGCGATCAGCGCTTCGACATCGAGCGGCGGGACGTTGGTCGCCGGCGTCCCGGCCAGCGGGCTGATGCGCGGGGCTGCCGGCGCCTCGCTCATGATTTCACTCCTGCTACGCGGAATTCGACGGAATGCTCCCGGCGGTCGTCGACCAGCACGATCGCGCCGCTGGGCTGCTCGTGGCCGTCGATGCTGACCCTGGGCGTGACGATGCTGTCGTCGAGCCGCACGTCGATCACGTACAGCGTTTCACGATAGCGGTAGCGCACCTTGAACCCTTTCCATGCAGCGGGCACGCAAGGCTCGAAGTGGAGCTTGCCGGATTCGACGCGCAGCCCGAGCAGCGACTCGAGCGCCAACCGGTACATCCACCCGGACGAGCCGGTGTACCAGGTCCAGCCGCCCCGGCCGGTGTGCGGCGCCACCGTGTACACGTCCGCCGCGACCACGTAGGGCTCGACCTTGTAGATGGCGATCGCATCGGCCGAATTGCCGTGGTTCAGCGGGTTGATCATGGTGAAGAGCTCCCAGGCGCGTTCGCGGTCGCCGAGGCCTGCAAACGCCATCGCGGCCCAGATCGCGCCGTGCGTGTACTGCCCGCCGTTCTCGCGCACGCCGGGCACGTAGCCCTTGATGTAGCCCGGGTCGAGGTCCGACAAATCGAACGGTGGGTCTAGCAGCTGCACCAGCGCATGCTCTCGCTTCACCAGGCGCTCGTTCAGCGAATTCATCGCCATGCGCGAGCGGGCCGGGTCGCCGGCGTGGGAGAGCACCGACCAGCTCTGCGCGATCGAGTCGATCTGGCATTCGACGTTGGTCGAGGCGCCCAGCGGCGTGCCGTCGTCGAAGTAGGCGCGCCGGTACCAGGCGCCGTCCCATGCGTGCTGCTCGAGGTTGCGGCGCAGTTCCTCGGCCTGCACCAGGCAGCGTTCGGCGAACTCGGCGTCGCCGTGCATGCGCGCGAGGCTGGCGAAGCGGGTGAGCGTGTCGTAAAGGAAGAAGCCGAGCCACACGCTTTCGCCCTTGCCGTGCAGGCCGACGAGGTTCATGCCGTCGTTCCAGTCGCCCGAGCCCATGAGCGGCAGCCCGCGCTCGCCGAACACGAGGCCGCGGGTGATCGCGCGCACGCAGTGCTGGTAGAGCGAAGCCTTGGCGTCCGAGCGCGTCGGCAGGTCGAAGTACGAATCGTCGTCCGGGTTGACCTGGCGGCCTTCGAGGAAGTGCGCGGTTTCGTTCAGCACGCCGATGTCACCGGTATTCGCGACATAGCGGCAGGCGGCCTGCGGCAGCCAGAGGAAATCGTCCGAGCAGCGCGTGCGCACGCCGCGGCCGGAGGGCGGATGCCACCAGTGCTGCACGTCGCCCTGCGAGAATTGCCGCTCCGCGCAGCGCAGCAGATGCTCGCGCGCGAGGCGCGGCTCCGCGTGCACCAGCGCCATCGTGTCCTGCAGCTGGTCGCGGAAGCCGTACGCGCCGCCGGACTGGTAATAGCCGCTTCGCGCCCACAGCCGGCAGGCGAGCGTCTGGTAAAGCAGCCAGCCGTTGGCCAGCAAATCCAACGTTGGCTCCGGCGTCTCGACCTGCACGGCGCCCAGCGTGTGCGTCCAGTACTGGCGGGCTTTCTCCAGCGAGGCCCGCGCTTTCTCGGCGCCCCGCAGGCGCTGGATGGTCGCCCCCATGTCGTCGACGCCGCGGCGTCCGCCGGACCCGAGCCGGAACACGACTTCGCGCTCCTCGCCCTCGGCCAGGTCGAGGGGCACCTGGATCGCCGCGCAGGGATCCATGCCGGCTCCGACGCGATTCGAGAGCTTGATACGGCGCAAAGCCACCGGGTTCCGCAGCGTGCCGTTGCGGCCGATGAACTCGCCGCGATCGCCGGTAACGGTTACGTTGGGCGCGCGAGTGGATTCGTCGGCGTCGAAGAAGGCAATCCGGTCGCCGTATTCGGCGCTGTAGGCGTTGCGCGCGCACAGGGCGCCGGTGGACGGCTCGATCTCGGTGACCACGTGCATCGCCGACTTGGCGCGCAGGTCGCCCAGCACCCATTCGACATAGCCGGTGGCCGTAAGGCGGCGCGCCCGCCCGGAACTGTTGCGCACTTTCAGCACCGAGAACTTGATCGACTCCTCGGTATCGACATACACCGTGAGCTCGGAGCGGATGCCGTCCTCCTCGTGCTGGAAGATCGAGTAGCCGAAGCCGTGCCGGGTCACGTAAGGCGTCGCGCCGGCGCACGGCAGCGGCGTCGGCGACCAGAATGCGCCGCTCTCTTCGTCGCGCAGGTAGAGCGCTTCGCCGCTGAGGTCGCTTACAGGATCGTCGCCCCAGGGCGTGAAGCGGTACTCGTGCGCGTTCTCGCTCCAGGTGTACGCGGCGCCGGATTCGGAGATCACGGTGCCGAACTTCACGTTGGCGATGACGTTGACCCACGGCGCCGGCGTCGCCTGGCCGCGCGTGGTGGTGATGACGTATTCGCGCCCGTCGCGCGCAAACCCGCCGAAGCCGTTGAAGAAAACGAGGTCGCTCGGCGGCAATACCGGCACGGCCTCCGGCACCTCGTGCACCGGGCGCGCAGGCACGAGCTTCTCGATGCGCACCTCGCGCCTTTCCTTGGGCAGGCGCCGGCTCACTTGCTCGGAGAGGGGACCGCGCGTGTCGCTCACGATGATGCGCGCCACCGTCAGGAAGAGCGTGCGGTCCTCGACCGACATGTTCTCCGTCGGCCGCACGAAGATGCCGCCGGGCCGGTCGGTGAGGTTCGCTTCCACGCCGGCGGCGATCAGCCCGAGGATCTGCTCCTGCAAGAGCTGCCTGTAGCCGGCATGGTCCTCGTTCCAGATCACGAGGTCGACCGCGAGCCCCTTGAGCCGCCAGTAGGCGTGCGCCTGCACCAGCTGGCGTACCAGCTCGATGTTGGCAATGTCGCCGATCTGCACCAGCACGATCGGCAGGTCGCCGGAGATCGAATAGCCCCACATGCCGGACTGCCCCCGCCGGTTGCGCGCGAGGATCGTGCTGTCCGAGCGCAGCGCCGGGTTGGCGTAGAGGATCGAACTCGCGAGGCGGCCGTAGAGCTGGGCGTCCGACTCGTTGGAGTTGATCTGGCGCAGGTTGACCCAGCTGTGCGTCCACGCAAGGTCGAACACGCGGTCGGCGAGGTTGCGGTCGCGGTACTTGCCGATGAGCACCAGCGCCGCCTCGCGCGATGCCGCGATGCCGGAGACGATATCCAGCGTCACCGTCTGCTCGGCGTTCAGCCGGATGCGGTTGCGGATCGACACGATCGGGTCGAGCACCGAGCCCTGGCTGCCCGACAGCGGCCCCTCATCGATCATCGCCAGCGGCGACTCGACGCTGCGGGTGCGGCCGATGAAGCGCATGCGGTCGGTCTCGTACGAATCCTCGCGGGAGGCGGCGCCGTGCACCGCCACCAGGTGGAAGAGCCACGGCTGCGGTTCGCCGGCCGAGCGGGGCCGGCGCGTGCAAAGGATCGCCTGCCGCTCCGGCACGATCTCGGTCTGCACGAACAGGTTGCTGAACGCCGGATGCAGCGCGTCGGCGGCCTGCGGCGCCAGCACCACCTCGGCATAGCTCGTCACGTCGATCATGCGGCGCGCGCGCGAGCGGTTGGTGATGCGCACGCGGCGCAGCTCGATGTCGTCCTCGGGCGAAACGACGATCTCGGTATGGGTCTCGTAGTCGTGGTCCAGCCGCCGGAACTCGGCCCGCGCCTCGGAGAAAATAGCCTCGTAGGTATCGGCCCGCTTGTGCGTCGGCTGGTGCGCGCCGGACCAGTACTCTTTCGTGCTGAGGTCGCGGATGTAGCAGAACGAGCCCCAGGGATCGCAGGTGGCGTCCTCGCGCCAGCGCGTGACCGCGAGGTCCTTCCACCGGCTGTAGCCCCCGCCGGCGTTGGTGATCATCACGTGGTAGTGGCCGTTCGAGAGCAGCTGGACCTCGGGCACCGGTGTGTCCGAGAGCGGCACCACGCGCATCGGCATCTCCGGCCCGATCGAGGCGGTGCGGATGTCGGAAAGCTCCGCGGTCTGGAAGTGGAACGCCGTGGCCGCGGGGATCCGCTCCTGCAAGAGCAGCGTGGTGGCCTGGAACTGCGGGTCGGACTCGAAGCGCTTCTGCATCGGGCGCTCGAGCAGCAGGTAGCAGAGCGCCAGGAGGCTCATGCCCTGGTGGTGCGCCATGAAGGAGCGCACGATCACGCTCTCCTGGCCGCGCGGCATGCGCGCCGGCGTGTAGTCGATGGCCTCGAACATCCCGTAGCGGCCGAGCAGCCCGTCGCGCGCGAGGCGCTGCAGGTTCTCGCAGGCTTCCTCGGGGCTCACCATGAGGGCGAGCGCCGAGGCGTACGGCGCCACGACGACATCCTCGCCGAGGCCGCGCTTGAGCCCGAGGCCGGGCACGCCGAACGCGCGGTACTGGTAATTGAGCGCCGCATCGACCGCGTTGTAGCCGGACTCGGACATGCCCCATGGGATGCCGCGCTGGTTGCCGTACGCGATCTGGCGCTTCACCGCCGCGATGCCGGTGCGATCGAGCAGCGTGTTCTCGTAGCTCGGCATGACCAGCAGCGGCATGAGGTATTCGAACATTGAGCCGCTCCACGAAAGCAGCGTCGGGTCGCCGCCGGTGGCGGTCAGCGAGCGGCCGAGCGCGAACCAGTTCTCCTGCGGCACCTCGCCCTGGGCGATGGCGACGAAGCTGGACAGGCGCGCCTCGGAGGCGAGCAGGTCGTAGTGGCCGGTGTCGCGCCGGTGGTGGTCAACGTTGTAGCCGACGGTGAAGAGATGGCGCGTTTCGTCGTAGAGGAAATCGTAGTCGAGGAGGGCGAACCCGGCGGCCTGGCCCGCAAGGGCCTCCAGCTGCGCGATGCGCTCGCCCGCTCGCCGGCTCGCCGCGGCAACCAGCGCGCGTAGTTGGTCCGACGCTTGGTCCGGCAACTCCGCGCCGCCCGAGGCGCCGCGCTCGTTCTCCGCGGAGAAGTCGGACGCCAGGGCCGCGACTTCCCGCAGCGTTGGCAGCGCGTCCATGCCGGCCAGCCGGTCGCGGCCCTCCCAGCGCGATTCGTGGATGCGCGGCGCATCGGACCATGGCACGAGGTAGTCGAGTTCGCCCAGGGCTTCTTCACACTGGCGAAGCAGCGCCTGCGTCCAGCGGCCGAGCTCGTCCGCCTGCGCACCGCTGCCCGGGACCAGCTCGGCGAGTTCGGTGATCGATTCGGCGAGCCGCTTGAGCCAGCCGTGCATTGACTCGGCGGTGGCGGGGCCGGTGTCCTCGGCCGATTCGATCTCGCGGCGCAGGCGCGAGAGTTTCTCGTTGAAGCCGGCCGACGCGGTATCCGCGGCCACTTCCATCAGCACGCCCGCGGTATCGCCCAATCCCTGGAACGTGCGCGGGCCGAGGATCGGCTGGTCGGCAAGCGCCAGGAGGCCGGGACGCAGGGTGAGCAGGTGGCCGGCGAGGTTGCCGCTGTCCACCGACGACACGTAGCGCGGCGGCAGCGGGGCGAGGGTGAGCGTGTCGTACCAGTTGTAGAAGTGGCCCTGGTAGCGATCGAGCCCCTGCAGGGTCTTGAGCGTATTCGCGGTGCGCTCGATGAGCTTGCCGGTATGCAGGTAGCCGAAATCGTGCGCGGCGAGATTGGCCAGCAGCGCCATGCCGATGTTGGTCGGCGACGTGCGGTGCGCCACGACCGCGACCGGATGCTCCTGGAAGTTGTCCGGCGGCAGCCAATGGTCTTCGGCGGTGACGAAGGTCTCGAAGAATCCCCAGGTGCGCCGGGCGAGGCGATGCAGAAACGTGCGCTGGCCCGCGTGCAGGCGGTGCGTCTCGCGCGGCAGCGGCCGGCTGAGCCACCACGCGACCGCCGGCGAGAGGAACCAGAGGGCGAGGAACGGCAGCGCCACCGCCAGGACGGCCGGCCGCTCCCAGGCGAGGTAGAGCCCGAGGCTTGCGGACAGCGCCGGCGCGAACCACATCGCACCCCAGGTCCGCACCAGGTCGCCGAAGCCGCCGGGATCCGGGTCGCGCCGCTGCTCGCGCTCGAGCTCGCTCGAAGGGTTCCATTCGAGCAGGTGGCGCCGCGTGATCAGCAGGCGCAGCAGCGTGCGTGCTACCGAATCGAGGTGGTAGAAGGCTTCGTGCGCGAGGCAAGAAAGCGAGAACAGGGCCTGGCCGAACAGGCGCGCGGCCGAGCGTGAAGCGCTGGCCAGGTGCTGGTCGACCAGCACGTCCACGGGTTTGCGCGCCAGGTCGAGCAGGGACCCGATGAGCGGCGGCAGGAACAGGATCGCGGCGAGCGCAAGCGTCCACTGCGGGGCCGCCGGCGCGCAAACCCAGCCGATGACGAACAGCGCCGCAAGCGCGGCCGGCACGAGGCTGCGGCGCAGGTTGTCGAAGATCTTCCACTGCGCGAGCAGGGAGAGCGGGTTCTTCAGGCGAGACTTGCCGGCGCCGGGCACGCGCGCAGAGAGCCACGCGGCGATCTGCCAGTCGCCGCGGATCCAGCGGTGGCGGCGGCTCACGTCGGCGCTGTACCGAGAGGGGTAATCCTCGAAGAGCTGCGCATCGCTCAGCATGCCGGCGCGCGCGTAGCAGCCCTCGAGCAGGTCGTGGCTGAGGATGCGGTTCTCCGGGAACCGGTCCTTCAGCGCGCGCTCGAAGGCATCGACGTCATAGATGCCCTTGCCGATGAACGAGCCTTCCTGGAACAGGTCCTGGTAGACGTCCGACACCGCACGGGTATACGGGTCGAGGCCGGGGTCGCTTGCGCAGAGCCGCGCGTAGCGCGAGAAATTGGTGCTCGGCAGGTTCACCGCCATGCGCGGCTGCAGGATGCCGTAGCCGTCGGTCACGACCTGGCGCTGGTCGTCGTAGCGGGGATGGTTCAGCGGATGCGCCATTGTGCCGACCAGCTCGCGCGCCGAATCGCGCGGCAGCTGCGTGTCCGTGTCCAGCGTGATGACGTAGCGCACCAGCTGGAGCGGCGCGAGGCCGCCGACGACGAGCGCGAAAGCCTCGCGCGGCCCGCCGCGCAGCAGCATGTTGAGCTCGCCCAGCTTGCCGCGCTTTCTCTCGTAGCCCATCCACACCTTCTCCTGCGGGTTCCAGCGCCGCGGGCGATGGAAGAGCAGGAAGGGCCCGCCGTTGTCGCCGGCGTACTTTGCATTGAGCGCTTCGATTCGCGCGCTCGCGCCCGCCAGCAGCGCCGCATCCTCCGGCAGCGTCTCTTCCTTCGCGTCCGTGAAATCGGTGAGCAGGCCGAAGTGCAACAGCGGGTCGCGGTTGGCGAGGAAGCGCACTTCGAGCGCTTCGGCAAGCTCGTCCACGGCGGAGGCGGAGCCGAGCATCGTGGGCACCACCACCAGCGTGCGGCAGTCGTCGCGGATGCCGCGCCCGAAATCGAGGCGAGGCAGCAGCTTCGGGTTGGCCAGCAAGGTCACGGCCCAGTTCACCAGCGACACCGCGAGCTGGCTGCCGGCGAGGAGCGCTGCGAGGCAGGTGAGGCCGAGCAGCCAGCCGCCGAACCCCGCGGTGCGCGCGTGCGAAACGAAGCCCGCGGCGATCAGCGCCGTGAGCACGCCGATGCCGCCGAGATACAGCGGCAGCGGAATGCGGCTGCAAAGGTCGCGCAGGTTGTCCATCGCGGGCAGGCGGGCGCGCGTGGCCCGCGCGAGCAGCGGCAAGCCCTTGTCGACGAGGTAGTAGCCCACGTGACCCTTGCGCGAGTCGGCCGCCGGCGAATGCGAGGCCCGCGCCTGGTGCGCGAGCTGGATCGCCTTGCGCGCCACTTCGATCTCCGAAAGGCCGCTGTGGCGCGCGAACCGCTCAACCACGTGGCGGTACTGGTCGCGCGTCGAGAAGTCCATTGTCGGGTAGACAGTGGACGGGTCCTCGCGCAGCTTGTGCTCCACCGAGCTCATCGCCTCGACGAAATCGCGCCAGTCCATCGCGCCCAGGAACCTCAGGCTGCCGATGCTGTTGCTGATCGACACCTGGCTGGCCGCCTGGCTTTGCGTCTCGTACTGCACCAGCTGCTCGATGGTCGCGCCGGATTCGAGCAGCCGCTGCTCGATCCAGTTGAGCGGCAGCGCCAGCGCAGCGCTCTGGCCCTGCAGGCGGCGCGCGAGTTCCGCGACGAAAGAGCTGCCGAGCGGCGGGTTCGAGCGCGCCATGTCGGCGATCACGAGGATCAGGCTCTTGGGATCCTTCTCGGCGACCTCGATCATCTGCTCGGCCCAGGCTTCCGCCTGGTTGCGCTCCAGCATCGATGCGGCCACGCGCGCGGCGACGCGGCGCAGGTTCTCGATCAGCGCGAGGCGCAGCATGATCGGGATCGCCCACAGCTCGCCGAGCTTGAGGTCCATGCTCTTCTGGTACGCCGCCACGAAGCGGTTTAGGCTCTCCGGGTCGACGCGCCCATCGCCGTGCGCGATCGCCTCGAGCGCGATGTCGTAGACGCGCGGCAGGCCGGCGGAGGCGCCGCTGGCCAGCAGCGGCAGCTCGCGGCTGTAGCGCCTGGGGAAATGCCGCCTCGCGATGCGCACCTGCTCTTCGATCAGGTAGAAGTTGTCCAGCAGCCACTCGCCCGCGGGCGTAATCCGCCGGTTGGCGCGCACCGCGCTCATGAGGAGGTTGCAGGCGCCGATCAGCACGCCTTCGTTCTCCATCAGCCGGACGAGCAGGAAGTCGCGTCCCTTCTCGCGGGTGAGTCGATGCGACTCGGCCAGCGTGCGGCCGTGGCGGTCCATCTGGTCGGCGCTGAAAAGCTCGGCGCGAAGCGGCGGCTCGGCCGCGGCATAGATGCGGGCGAGCCCCTGGCCCAGGATGCGCGAGTCCATCCGGCGCCGCAGTGCATCCACCGCCGCGCGCAAGGCCTCGAAGGTTGACTTCAAGATGTGCCGTTCTCCGTCGTTGCAGCGGTTCCGCGGCTTTTCCGGGGCGGTGCCTCCGGCCCCGGGCGGGTCGGGATGCAACGCCGCAGAGGTTAGTGGCTCACCCCCCGGGGGTATGTGCGGGGGCGCACAGACCTACACGGCGTAGGCGCGCGATAGTGCGGCGCAATGCGGTCCGCGTCTGCGTTTGCCGCCACTCAAGGAGAGCAACCAATGAAACCGAGCATCCATAAGCTGTCTGCGGCCGCGCTTGCCGTGGCCACGCTGTTCGCCGCCGCGTGCAGCCGCACCGAAGTCACGCCGCCGGCAGCGGCTGTCGTGACGCCGGCCCCCGCCGCGCCGGTGACTGCGACCGCAGCGGCGCCCGATGGGTCCACGACTACCACCACCATCACTACGACCACCTCGCCGGCCGGCACCGTGCCGCCGGCGGCCACCACGACTGACCCGTCAGCCACCATCCTGTCGACGACCACCGCAACCACCCCGGTGGCGGTGACGCCGGCGCCCGCAGCCGGGACAGTCACGACCGGCACCGCTGCGGCCTCCACGAAGACAACCGTCGGCACCGACCTCGACGACACCGTGGTCACCACCAAGGTCAAGTCGGCGCTGGTGGCCGACTCGCAGATCAAGGCCCTGCAGATCAAGGTCGAGACGCGCAAGGGCCAGGTGCAGCTCAGCGGGTTCGCCGACAGCCAGGCGCAGATCGATCGCGCGTTGACCGTCGCGAAGGGCGTGCAGGGCGTGACCGGCGTCGAGAACTCCATGAGCCTGAAGCAGGGCGAGCGCACCGTCGGCGTCAAGGTCGACGACGGCATCGTGACCGCCAAGGTCAAGTCCGCGCTGCTGGCCGACCCGAGCGTGAAGGCCCTGGACATCATCGTGGCCACCAACAAAGGCCAGGTCCAGCTGAGCGGCTATGTCGACAGCAAGAGCCAGATGGATCAGGCCGTGCTGCTGGCGAAAGGCGTCGAGGGCGTGACCGGCGTCGAGAGCAAGATGAGCCTCAAGAAATAGCGGGTTCGGCCTTAGAGACCGCTCTGTGTGGTACCGAACAGAACGATGGCGTTTCCCTAGGCATTCTGGTCACTGGCGTCGGTTACCTCCCTGACCAGGCGCCCAGCAGGACCGGGCCCGGACGGCACCTCGCCTCCGGGCCTTTTTTCGTCTGCGTTTTTGGGGCGCGAAGCTGCGCGCGCGGGAACCCCGGTCCGATGGCTAGCCGCGCGGGGTGATGCGCTCCTTGAAGATCTCGTAGCAGGAGCAGGCCGCCGACTCGAGCCCGCGGCCGTTGAGGATCGAGATGTTCCCGCGGCTGTAATCGATGAGCCTGCGCTTCTTGAGCGCGTGCGCGGCTTTGGTCACGCCGACGCGCCGCACGCCGAGCACATGGCCGAGGAATTCATGCGTGAGGCGGAATTCGTCGGAGCCGAGCCGGTCGCGCGTCATGAGCAGCCTGCGCGCGAGCCGCGCGGCCACGACGTGGAAGCGGTTGCACGCCGCGGTCTGGGCGAACTGGATCATGAGCGCGTGGTTGTAGAGGTGCAGCTCGCGCTGCAGGGTGGCGCTGGCGCGCAACTCCTTCTTGATTGCGGCCGACTCGATGCGCAGCGCGGCGCCTGCGCCCTGCACCAAGGCCCGCACCGGGCTCACGCCGCGGCCGAGCGCGAACGACAGGCCGACCATGCCCTCGCGGCCGATGAGTCCCACCTCCAAAGCGAGGCGACCGTCGATCACCGTGAGCAGCGACACCAGGCAATCGGAGGGGAAGTAGACGTAGCGCACCTGGTCGCCTGGTTCGTAGAGCACTTCGCCGAAGATGAGGTTCACCGGCTCGAGTTTGCCCGACAGCCGCTGATAGTCCGTGCGTGGCAATGCAGCGAGGATGCGGTTCGGGATCGGCGAGCGCTCGGCGGCGCCGGACGCGGACGCAGGCGCGGATTCGCGCTGCGAATGTGCGCGCGACCGGGCTTGTTCCGTCGGTTGATCCCTCATTGCGGCGGGCTGAGCAGGCAGGTTCAGATCCGTGGTCCAGGCAAGTGGCTCTGCGCTTGAAAAATAAAAGTGCGTGTGTGCAGCCTCAAGCTACGGGAGAAAGAAAGGGGCGTATGTACGCGAACGCACAGAGAATTTTTCCCTCGCGCGAGACCATGGGACAACTCAACGAGGCTGTCGTTCCGGCCACGATCAAAGGGAAGAACGTCATGCTCTACACGATTGCGGTAATCCTCGTCATCCTCTGGCTGCTGGGGCTGGTCACGTCGTACACGCTGGGCGGGTTCATCCACATCCTGCTCGTGGTGGCGATCATTGCAATCCTTCTGCGCGTGATCAACGGGCGAACCCCGCTTTAACGCCGCCGTACTCTACGGCGCTGAGAGGAGAGGCGCGCCATGGTGCGACTGAAGTTTTTCGTCGAGCTGAACTACGGCGTCGTCGGCGACCCGGCCGACTTCATCTTCAACATCCACGCCTCGCGCACCCAGTGCCAGTCGCTGGTGAGCGAGAACCTGCGCATCAGCCAGGACGTGCCGGTATCCCTCTTCTTCGATGCGGCGCACGGCAACCGCTACGCGCGGCTGCAGGCGAAGCCCGGCGACCTCAACGTGCGCTACGACGCGACAGTCGACATCGCCCACCACGTCGCATCGCCCAACAGCATCGGCGAAGTGCCGATCGTGAGCCTGCCGCCGGACACGCTGCCGTTCATCTTTCCGAGCCGCTATTGCCAGTCGGACCGGCTGCAGCAGTTCGCGCGCACCGAGTTCGGCGGCATGTACCAGGGCTATAGCCGCGTGGCGGCGATCCGCGACTGGGTCCGGCAGCACACGCGCTTCCAGTCCGGCAGCTCGAACCCCTCCACGTCGGCGGTCGACACGCTGGTCGAGCAGGCCGGCGTGTGCCGCGATTTCGCCCACCTCATGATCGCGCTGTGCCGCGCACTCAATATCCCGGCGCGCTTCGTGACCGGCATCGACTACGGCTCGGACCCGGTGTTCGGCCCGCCGGACTTCCATGCTTATGTCGAGGCCTTCCTCGGCGATCGCTGGTATCTCTTCGACCCGACCGGCATGACGGTGCCGATGGGGCTCATCCGGCTGGGCACCGGCCGGGATGCTGCGGACGTCTCATTTGCCACCATTTTCGGCACCGTGGTGCCTTACCGCCCGCTGATCGGCATCGAAGCGGTCGAGGACAGCGTCAACGGCTACGCGATGCCCTTCCACGCCGACGACGCAATTTCCACCAGCGAATACTCAGAGCTTGCGGCTGCCGTAGCTCAGTAGCTGGCCGGTCGGTCCCTTGGGCGGGTGCGCGCGCAGGCCTTCCTCGTTCGGCTCGGTGCCCCAGCCCGGACGGTCGGGTATCACCAAATGGCCGTCGACGAATTCCGGCACATGCGTGAAGAGTTCGTGGTCCCACGCGATGCGGTCGATGTCGGTTTCCATGATGCGCAGGTTCGGCACCGCGGCCGAGAAGTGCGCGTTCATCATCGTGCACAGGTGCCCGTAGAAGTTGTGCGGGGCGACATTGACTTCGTGCGCGGCCGCGGCGGCCGCGATCTTCATCGATTGCCAAACCCCATTCCACGGCGTATCGACGATGGCCACGTCCATCGCCTGCTCGCGGAAGTAAGGCAGGAACTCGCCCAGCCCCAGCAGCGTTTCGCACGAGCTGATTGGATGCGGGCTCTGGCGGCGGATGTAACCGAGCGCTTGCGGGTTGAAGGTATCGATCTCCACCCAGAACATATCCAGGTGGGCGATCGCCCTGAGGATCTTGAGATAGCCCTCGGTCTTGGCGTTGAAGTTGAGATCGAGCAGCAGGTCGACGTCCGGGCCGAGGCCTTCGCGCAGCGCCTCGAGGTGCATGACCAGGTTGCGGATCACCTCCCGATCGACGTTGAGCTCCGGCGCGAAAGGCGAGCCGAACCCCGGGCGATGGCCGCGCGGGTTCTTCTTGTCCTTGTCGTAGACGAAGATGTTCGTCTTGCAGGCGGTGAAGCCTTTCTCGCGCACCTCGCGGCCGAGCGACCGCACGCCTTCGAGGTCGGTGATTGCCGGCTTGTAGTGCGCCGGGTGGTTGATGCGCCAGGTCGCGCAGTGCGACCAGTAGACGCGGATGCGGTCGCGCACCTTGCCGCCAAGCAGGCTGTAGGCCGGCACCCCGAGGTGCTTGGCCTTGGCATCCAGAAGCGCGTTCTCGATCGCGCCCATGGCCAGCGCCACGATGCCGCCGGAGGCCGGGCGGGTGGCGCTGCGCAGGTCCTCGAAGACCTGCTCGTGCTGGTCGACGGATTTTCCGATCACCCGCGGGGCGAGGCGCTCGATCACCGCGCCCACGCCCGGGGCGCCGAAGCCCTCGTCGAATTCGCTCCAGCCGACGATTCCCTTGGTGGTGACGACCTTGACGAAATAGTAGTTGCGCCAGCCGGCGTCGGCGGCGAGGATTTCGAGCGATTTGATCGTGGTCGACATTTCAGAATCCCTCCAGGACCACTTTCCCGATCGAGGTGCCGCTCTCGATTAGGGCATGCGCCTTCCTAAGGTTGGCCGCGTTGATCGGGCCGAGATTTTTCGTCATCGTCGTCCTTACCTCGCCTGCATCGACCATCTTCGAGACCGCATTCAAGAGGTCGTGCTGCGCCTGGATGTCCGCAGTCGTGAACGTGGAGCGGGTGAACATCCCTTCCCAGTGCGCCGAGATGCATTTCGGCCTCAGCGCCATGATGTCCAGCGTGCCCGGATCGTCGATCAGGCCAAACGCCCCCTGCGGCGCCATCAGCGTCGGAATCGAAGGGTAGTGCTTCGCGGTCTGCGTCAGGCTCGCGACGTAGTTCACCTCGGGCAGGCCGATGCGCTTGAGCTCCTCCGGGAGGGGCTTCGAGTGGTCGATGGTGTGATGGGCGCCGAGTTCCAGGCACCACTTGATCGTCTCCGGGCGTGACGCCGTTGCGATCACGGTAAGTCCGGTGAGCTTGCGCGCGAGCTGGATCATGATCGAGCCGACACCGCCGGCGCCGCCGATCACCAGCAGGCTGCCCTTGGATTTCGAATCGCGCGCGATGTGCATCCGGTCGAATAGCAGCTCCCACGCGGTGATCGAGGTCAGCGGTAGTGCGGCGGCTTCGGCGAACGAGAGCTTCGCAGGCTTCCTGCCGACGATGCGCTCGTCCACCGCATGCAGCTGCGAGTTCGTGCCCGGGCGGATGTTCGAGCCTGCGTAGAAGACTTCGTCGCCGACGCGATACAGCGAGGCTTCCTTGCCTACGGCCCTCACCACGCCCGCGGCATCGAACCCGAGCACCTTGGTTTCGCCGGCCGGGACGCCGCGCATACGCATTTTGGTGTCGACCGGATTGACCGACACCGCCTTCACCTCCACCACGAGGTCGCGCGCGCGCGGCTCCGGCGCGGGGGCCTCGAAATCGACGAGCGACTCGGCGTCGCTGATCGGGAGGCTCTTCCTGAATCCAACGGCTTTCATCGGCAATCCTCGAAACGGGGAGGACGCACGATAAACGAGCTTGGGGCGCGGTGCTAGACTCGTTGCACAGTGCCAGACTGCAGGAGAGCGCAATGAAACTCAGCCCCGAACAGGTCGCCGCCTATGAGCGCGACGGATTCCTGATTTTCCCGAACCTGGTCACGCCCGCCGAGATCGCGTTGCTGCGCAGCGAAGTCGTGCGTCTTCGCGACGTCGATGCGCCGGGCGTGGTGCGAGAAGGCTCCGGCGGCGCGCCCAAGTCGATGTTCCGACTGCACGAGGACAACGGCCCCGGGGCCTCGCCGGTGTACCGCGCGCTCTCGCGCACGCCGCGTGTGCTGGGCGTCGCGCAGCAAGTGCTCGGAGAGCGGGACCTGTACCTCCATCACTCCAAGGTCAACGTAAAGGCGGCGATCGAAGGCTCGGTCTGGCCGTGGCACCAGGACTACGGCTCGTGGAAGCTCGACGGCATCCAGCGTCCGGACCTCGCGACTTTTGCGGTGATGCTGGACGACGCGACCGAACTCTCCGGCTGCCTTTACCTGCTTCCCGGCAGCCACAAGTGGGGACGAACGGAGGCGTACCTCGACACCAGCACCGCCTACCGCCTGTGGTCGGTGACGCCGGAGGACATGAAGCGCCGCATGGGCGAATCTCCGCCGCCGGTGGCGCTCTCGGGCGCGGCCGGCACCTGCGCGATCTTCCATTGCAACCTGATGCATTCGAGCGGGCACAACCTCTCGCGGCATGACCGCTGGCAGGCGTACTTCTGCTTCAACACCTGTGCCAATCGGCCGGTGGACGTCGAGAAACCGAGGCCGGACTACGTGCGCTCGACCAACTGGGCGCCGATGCAGGCGGTCGGGGACGACGCGGTGCTGGCCGCGGGGAATGTACCGGAACCGGTACACTGACTGCCCGGAGAGTCAATATCCATGCGGCTCTCCGAAATAGAATGTTGGACTTTTAGGCCTAGAACGGCTTGCACGGCCGCAGGCCGAGCGGTGGTGCAGACCGAGTTGATCTAACGGTCAGGCGCGATAGTCGTCCGTGACTTCGCGGGCGGTATGCAGCGCCACTACCGTGCAGTCACCCGGGCCGGGGGCGTTCGACTTATGCCACACCGCCTGCGGCACGAGGTGCCAGCGGTCCTCGAGCGCCGGCGTCCTGCCCTCGCCGTAGCGGTCGACGCGCCAGCCCGCTGCTGTCTCCACGTGCGTCTCGACCGGCCCGTCGAGCACGTACAGGTACTGGGTGCTGTTCGGATGCCGCTCCACTGCGGTATCGACGCCCGCCCGGCTGACCGCGACCCGCAGCGTGCCGATGCCCTCGACCGGCGCACAGCCGCAGCCGGCCGGATCGAGCGTGATGAAGGTGGAACGCAGGCCCGGCTCGCGCGCGAGTTTGGCCGCGGCCTCGGACTGCGCGGCGCGCAATGCCGTAATCACGGGCGCCTGCTGCACCCAGGCGTTCATGCGCAGGACGAACGGCATCGCGTCCGCCGTGAGGCTCTGGTTGGCGGTCATGCTTAGAGCGCGACCGCGGGGCGCTGCAGCGCGACCTGCGTGCGCTCCTCGAACGCGTGCGCCAGCTGCAGCACACCGAAATCGTCTCGAAAGCGCCCGACGATCTGCAGCCCCACCGGCAGCGCCGGTGAGTCTTCGGTAAAGCCCGCCGGCACCGAGATCGCCGGGTGGCTGGTCACGGTGATGTAGTAGCAGGTCTTCATCCAGTCGATGTAGTTGGCGAGCTTCACCCCATTGATCTCGTCGACATAGGCCTGGGTGATCGGGAAAGGCACGACCTGGTTCACCGGGAGCAGCAGGAACTCGTAGCGGTCCATGAATTCGCGCATCCGGCGGTAGACGTCGGAGCGCAACGCCTGCGCTCGCGCGATGCGCGGGCCGTCGAGCTTCATGCCTTCCTCGATGTTCCAGACCACGGTGTCCTTGAGCTGGCTGCGCTGCTTTTCGAGCAGCGGGCCGTATTTCTGCACGAACCCCACCGCGCGAAGCACATGGAAGGCTTCATCCGACCCCGAGAGGTCCGGCTCGGCTTCTTCCACGATGCAGCCGAGCGACTCGAAGACCTTGCGCTGCTTTTCCAGCACAGCCGTGATCCGGTGGTCCACGGGCAGGCCGCCGAGCGTCTTCGACCAGGCGATGCGAACCTTCTTGAAGTTACGCTTGAGGGGCTTGGCGAAGACGGTGCCCGGCTCGACGATGCTGATCGGCGAGCGCAGGTCCGGGCCGGCCATTGCGGAGAAGAAGAACGCGGTGTCCTCGACCGAGCGCGCGATCGGCCCGATCACCGAGAGCGTGGCCCAGGCATCGCTGGTCGGGTAGTAGGTCGTGCGGCCGGGCGTCGGGCGGAAACCGACCACGTTGCAGAAGTTGCCGGGGTTGCGAAGGGATGCCCCGAGGTCCGAGCCGTCGGCGAAAGGCAGCATGCCGCAGGCGACCGCCACCGCCGCGCCGCCGGAGGAGCCGCCGCAGGTCTTGGTCAGGTCGTACGGGTTCGGCGTCGCGCCGAAGACCTTGTTGAAGGTCTGGCTGCCCGCGGCGAACTCGGGCGTGTTGGTCTTGCCGATCGTGATGGCCCCGGCCGCCTTGAGGCGCTCGACCAGCAGGTGGTCGGCGTCGGGCACGTTGTCCTTGTAGATCGGCGAGCCGAAGGTGGTGCGGATGCCCTTGGTGGCGATCATGTCCTTGTAGGCGATCGGCAGCCCTGCCAGCGGGCCGACTTCGCCGCCCTTGGCCAGTTTTGCGTCGACCTTCTTCGCTTCCTTGAGCGCCGCTTCCGGCAGGAAGGTGACGATCGCGTTCACCTTGGGATTCACGCGCTCGATCTGCGCGATATGCGCTTTCATCACTTCGACTGCCGACACCTTGCGCGTGCGGATCAGCCGCGCGAGTTTCTTCGCGGATTGGAATACAAGGTCCTTCATGGGCTCCCCTACATCAAGACGATATCGAATTGTTCCTGGGCGTAGCTGCTTTCGACCTGCATGGAAATCGGCTTGCCGATGAAGTCCGAAAGCATCGCGAGCGATTGCGACTCTTCCTCCTCGAAGAGGTCGATCACCCCCCGCCCGGCGAGCACGCGGTACTCGCGCGCGTTGAAGGCCCGCGCCTCGCGCAGGATCTCCCGCAGGATCTCGTAGCAGACGGTGCGCGCGGTCTTCACCTCGCCGCGCCCGTCGCAGGTCGGGCAAATCTCGCAAAGCACGTGGGCAAGCGACTCGCGCGTGCGCTTGCGCGTCATTTCCACGAGCCCCAGCTGCGTGAAGCCGTTGACCGTCATGCGCGTGCGGTCGCGCGCGAGGGCGCGGCGCAGCTCGTCGAGCACTGCGGCGCGATGCTCCTCAGTGTCCATGTCGATGAAGTCCAGCACGATGATGCCGCCGAGGTTGCGCAGGCGAAGCTGGCGCGCGATGGTCTGCGCGGCCTCCAGGTTGGTCTTGAAGATCGTGTCGTCGAAGTTTCGTGTGCCGACGAAGCCGCCGGTGTTGACGTCGATGGTGGTCATCGCCTCGGTCTGGTCGATGATCAGGTAGCCGCCGGACTTGAGCTCTACCCTGCGTCCCAGCGCCTTCTCGATCTCGTCCTCGACGTTGTAGAGGTCGAATAGGGGCCGCTCGCCGGTGTAGTGGTCGAGCTTGGCGCGCACCTGCGGCGTGTACGTCTCGGCAAAGGCGGCGAGCTTCTGGAAGTTTTCGCGCGAGTCGATCATCACGCGGGCCGTCTCCTCGGAGACCATGTCGCGCATCACGCGCTGGGCGAGGGAGAGGTCTTCGTAGACCAGCTCGGCGGGCTTTGCGCCGATCGAGCGCTCGCGCAGGTCGCGCCACAGGTGGCGCAGGTATTCGATGTCGGCCGACAGCTCCTCTGCGCTGGCCGTCTCGGCGATGGTGCGCACGATGAAGCCGCCTTTCTCGTCCGCGGGCATGACCTGCTGCAGCTTCTCGCGCAGCGCGCTGCGCCCGGCTTCGTCGCCGATGCGCTGCGAGATGCCGATGTGCGGATCCTGCGGCAGGTAGACGAGCAGCCGCCCGGCGATCGAAATCTGCGTCGAGAGCCGCGCGCCCTTGGTGCCGATGGGGTCCTTGACCACCTGCACCACGATCGGCTGGCCCTCGGCGAGGATTTTCTCGATCGGCTTGGCAGGCGTGTTGCAACCTTCCTTGGGGCGATGCTCCCAGATGTCGGCCACGTGCAGGAAAGCTGCGCGCTCCAGGCCGATCTCGACGAAGGCCGACTGCATGCCTGGCAGCACGCGGGCCACGCGCCCCTTGTAGATGTTGCCGACGCGGCCGCGGCTCGCGGAGCGCTCGACCAGCAGCTCCTGCGCGACGCCGTTCTGCATGACCGCCACCCGCGTCTCCTGCGGCGTGACGTTGATGAGGATCTCGTCTGACAACGCTCGGAACAGGGAGGGCTACGCCCCCCCCGTACCCCCCGGGAGCCTTCGTTCACTGGGCATGCCCATGCGCTTTATTAACTGGGCCGTCTCGTACAGCGGCAGGCCCATGACGCCGGAGTAGCTGCCGTGGATCTCGACGATGAACTGGCCGGCGCGGCCCTGGATCGCGTAGGCGCCGGCCTTGTCGTCGGCCTCGCCGGTGGCGACGTACTGCTGGATCTCTTCGGGCGTTAACGTGCGGAACTCGACCTCGGTGCGGGATACGGCCGCTTCTACGCGGTCGTCGTATTTGAGCGCAACTGCGGTGAGCACTTCATGACGCCGGCCCGAGAGCGCGGCGAGCATCTGCACGGCCTCGTTGCGGTCGGCCGGCTTGGCGAGGATGCGGCCGTCGAGTGCGACGGTTGTGTCGGCGGCGAGCACCGGGCTGCGCGGCAGGTTGCGCTGCTGCATGCGAATCCAGCCGCCTTCGGCCTTCGCCAGGCAGACCCGCACCACGTAGTCGTGGGGCGTCTCGCCGGAGAGCGTGTCTTCGCTCACC
This sequence comes from Pseudomonadota bacterium, assembly GCA_031376265.1. Lineage (GTDB taxonomy): Bacteria > Pseudomonadota > Gammaproteobacteria > Burkholderiales > SG8-39 > SZAS-79. Next base: position 18,617 of record JANMDK010000259.1, on the reverse strand, counting down.
TCAGGCTCGCCGTCGACCCGCTCTCGGAACAGCAGCAGGTGGAAGCGAACGCCGATCTGCGTCAACAGCTCGCGGCGGCGCGGGCTGCGGGAGGCGAGATAGAGGCTGCGGTCTTGCTGGGTGATCATTTTAGGGACGCGGAGGCAGTGCGCGGGATGGTCCGGACGAGTGTAGCAGGGGGAAGGCCGGCGGGCCTTGCGGCCAGCCCGCGTCAGGCGCTATTCGCGGTGGTACGGGTGGCCGGTCAGCACCGTGGCCGCGCGATACAGCTGCTCGGCAAACAGGGCTCGCGCCAGCGCATGCGGCAGCGTGAAGCTCGACAGGCGCAAGAGCAGCTCGCACTCGCGCTTGAGCCCCGCATCGAGGCCGTCGGGGCCGCCGATCAGGAAAGCCGTCGGCACGCCCGAATCCAGCCAGCCCCTGACCTTGTCCGAGAAGTGCGTGGTGGTGAGGTCCTTGCCGTGCTCGTCGAGCCCGACGAGCCGCGCGCCGCGCGGGACGGCTGCTCTGAGGCGCACAGCCTCGGCGGCCATCATTTGCACGGCACTTTTGCCCGAAGTTCGCGGTTCGGCCTTGACTTCAATCAGCGCGGCTTCGAAACCGCGCGGCAGGCGCTTGAGGTATTCGTCGCAGGCGGCGCCGGCCCAGGCCGGCAGCTTGTCCCCGATGGCGACGACCGTGAGCCGCGGCAAGCGCTACGCCCCGGGCGTCACGAGCGTTTGCGCGCGGCCGTTTTCTTCTTTGCCGGGGCCTTGCGGGCGACGGTTTTTTTCGCGGCCACTTTCTTTGCAGTTTTCGCTTTCTTCGCCGGCGCCTTCCGGGCTGCAGGGGCTTTCTTTTTTACCGGGGCCTTCTTCTTTGCCGGCACTTTGGCCTTGGCCCGCGCCTTGGGTTCGGCCTGGCGGCGCGAGATGGGCTCCGGCTCCTGCTTCATCTTTACGGCCTTGCCGCCCCAGAGCTCCTCCAAGTTGTAGGTGAGGCGCGCCGTGGGATGCATCACATGCACGACGATGTCGCCGAGGTCCACGAGCACCCATTCTGCGGTGTCGCCGCCTTCGGTCTTCGCCTTGGTGCCGAGCTCCTTGAGCTTCCTCTGCACGTTGTCGGCCAGCGCCTTGACCTGGCGCGTGGAGTCGCCGCTCGCGATGATCACGCGCTCGAAGAAAGGCGACAGGCGCTCGGTGTTGAACACCACGATGTCGCGGCCCTTGATGTCCTCGAGCGCGTCGACCACTGCGCGCTGCTTTTTGCGAATGTCCATCAACGTGATGTGCGCTCCTGTGACGAGTAGAGTCCGTTCGCTTCAATATAGTCGAGAACCGTGCCGGGCACCAAGCCGCGCACCGATTCGCCGGCCGCGATGCGCGCGCGGATCGCGGTCGACGAAATGTCGAGCGGGGCCATCGGCACGACGGTGATGCTTTCGGCGTTCTTCATCGAATAGTCCGGCCGCGCGAACACCGCAATCCGTGCGAAAGCGAACAGTTCTTTCCAGCGGTGCCAGGTTTCGAGCTTCCCGAACTGGTCGGCGCCGATGATGAGCACGAGGTCCGCCTGGCGGCCGAGTTCGGTGCGCAGGCTCTCCAGGGTCTCGATCGTGTAGCCCGGCGAGATCTTGCGCACCTCGCGCTCGTCGAGCACGAAGCGCGGCTCGCCTTCGATCGTGAGGCGGACCATCGCGGCGCGATGCCCGGCCGAGGCCACCGGCGGCGTCCGGTGGGGCGGGCGGCCGGCGGGGATCCACAGGATCCTCGCGAGGTCGAGCTTGGCGAGCGCGGTGCGGGCCACCGCCAGGTGCGCGTCATGCGGCGGATCGAAAGAGCCGCCGAGGATGCCGGTCGTGCCCGTCGCGCCGCTCGTCAACGAGCCGCCATCAGGTGCGCACTTCGCCGTGCCCGAGGACGACGAATTTCTGCGACGTCAGCCCCTCGAGCCCCACCGGCCCGCGCGCATGCAGCTTGTCGGTCGAGATGCCGATCTCCGCGCCGAGGCCGAATTCGAAGCCGTCGGCAAACCGCGTCGAGGCATTGACCATGACCGAGGCGGAATCCACTTCGCGCAGGAAACGCTCTGCGCGCGCGCGGTCTTCCGTGACGATCGCGTCGGTGTGCTGCGAGCCGTACTTGGCGATGTGGTCTATCGCCTCGTCGAGGCCCCTGACCACGCGGATCGCGGCGATCGGCGCGAGGTATTCGGCGTACCAGTCGTCTTCAGTGGCCGGCACGGCATCCTTTACCAGCTCGCGCGTCGCCTCGTCGCCGCGCATCTCTACGCCCTTGGCGCGGTAAAGCGCGGCTATGTCCGGCAGCACCTTGCCGGCGATCCCTTCGGCCACCAGCAGCGTCTCGAGCGTGTTGCAGGTGCCGTAGCGCTGCGTCTTGGCGTTGTCCGCGATCTTGACCGCCATCGCGGGGTCGGCCTTGTCGTCGATGTACACATGGCACACGCCGTCGAGGTGCTTGATCATAGGGATCTTCGATTCGCGCATCAGGCGCGAGATCAGGTCCTTGCCGCCGCGCGGCACGATGATGTCGACGAACTCGGGCATCGTAATGAGCTCGCCGACTGCGGCGCGGTCGGTCGTCTCGACCACCTGCACCGCGGCGAGCGGCAATCCGGCCTCGGCCAGGCCGTCCCTGATGCAAGCGGCAATCGCGCGGTTCGAATGGATCGCCTCCGACCCGCCGCGCAGGATGCACGCGTTGCCGGCCTTGAGGCACAGCGCCGCCGCATCGACCGTCACGTTGGGACGCGATTCGTAAATGATGCCGATCACGCCGAGCGGCACGCGCATGCGTCCGACTTCGATGCCGGTCGGGCGCTTCTCCAGGCCGGTGATCTCGCCGATCGGGTCCGGCAGCGCGGCCACCTGCTCGACGCCGGCCGCCATCTGCTCGACGCTCCTGGCCGAAAGCGTCAGGCGGTCGATGAACGCGCCGTCGCGACCTTCGGCTTTCGCTTTTTCCAGGTCATGGCGGTTCTCCGCCACGAGCGAGGCGGACTGTGCGCGCAGGCGCGACGCGATCGCCAGCAGCGCGCGGTTCTTGGTCGCGGTATCGGCGCGTGCAACATCACGAGCCGCGCTGCGCGCGGACCGGCCGAGCTCCTGCATGTAAACCTTTACGTCAGTCCCTCGTTCCACCTTAGCGTCCATGCTTCAATTCTAGACCCAGTTTGAGGAACTCATCCCAGGCGCTGCCCTTGGCGATGCCCTTGATGACGCGGTCGATCAGCGCCGCATGCGAAAGCGCCGCATCGACCGCCTCCTGGCGGAAGCGCCGCAGCGCGCCCTTGATCATGTTCTCCTTGTTGCGCCAGACGCGGTTCTCGCGGAAGAGCTGCTCGGCCGGCCGGCCGGCGGCCACGCCGCCGAGGATGCGCGAGAGCGAACGCAGGTCTTCCGAGATCGCCCAGAGGATGAAAGTAGGCGCTTCACCCTCGCCGCGCAGGCCCTCGAGCACGCGCGCATAACGCGCGATGTCGCCGCCGAGCAGCGCCTCGACGAGGCCCTGCACGTCGTAGCGCGCGACGTTCGACACGGCCGATTCGGCGTCTTCGAGCGACACATCGCCCGGCGGCAGGAGCAGGGCGAGTTTCTGCACCTCCTGGTGCGCGGCCAGCAGGTTGCCTTCGACACGATCGGAAAGGAATTCCAGCACCTCGCGGCTGGCGCGCTGCCCGCCGCGCGCGAGGCGCGCCCCGATCCATTCCGGCAGGCGCGAGCGCTCGAGCTTGTAGAGGTCGATCTGCACGCCGGCCGAAGCGAGCGAGGAAAACCACGCCGAGTTCTGCCCGGTCTTGTCCAGGCGCGGCAGCGAGACCAGCGTGAGGCACTCGGGGTTCAGGTCGCGGCAATACCGCTCGATCGCCTTGCCGCCCTCGGTGCCGGGCTTGCCGGTGGGCAGGCGCAGCTCGACAATTTTTTTTCCGCCGAAAAGCGACAGGCTTGCGCCGGCGTTGCGCAGCTCGCCCCAGTCGAAGCCGCGCTCGGCGATCAGGAGGTCGCGGTCGGTGTAGCCCTTGGCGCGCGCCGCAGCGCGGATCGCATCGGCGGCCTCGAGCGCCAGCAGCGGCTCATCGCCATGCACTACATAGAGGGGCGCCAGCGACTTCCTGAGGTGCGCCTCGAGGTTTTCGGCGCGAAGCTGCATTGCCGCGCCGTTTACGCCGGCTTGGCCGGCTGGGCGGCGGAAAGCCGGCGCAGGATCTGCTGCACGAGGTCGGACTGCATCTCGCGGTAGATCGCGGCTTCCTCGGCCTCCTTGGCCAGCACGTCGGTGTCGTTGTAGGTGAGGTCGCGCGTGATCGACAGCGTGGAGAGCGGCACGAACTCGCCGCCCTTGCCGTCATGCACCCGCAGGTTCACGCGAAGCACCAGCTGGAGCTCGCGCACGCGCCCCGCGCCAGAGAGCGAAAGGATGTTCCGGAACTTGGTCTCGCCGGAGAGGTCGAGCAGCGCCTGCGCGGACTTCTCGTCGTCCACCACGCGCGTGCGCGTGCCGCTCTGGATGTTGCGCTTGAGGTCGAGTGCCACGCCGCTGTTGGACTTGGGGATGTAAAGCGTCTCGAAAGGCAGCGACGCCGTGCCGCGCAGCTGGAAGCCGCAGGCCGAGAGCGAAAGAATGAGGATCGTCAGCAGGAGGCGCACGGCATTCACCATTTCAGACCACCACGTTGATCAGCCGGCCGGGCACGATCACGATCTTTCGGATTGCCTGCCCGGTCACGTACTTTTGCACGAGGCTGCTCGCGGTGACAAGCGCCTCGAGCGCCGGGCGATCGGCCGCCTTGGGCGCCTTGAGGCTGCCGCGCGTCTTGCCGCCGACCTGCACTACATATTCGATCTCGTCCTGCTCGAGCGCCTTCGGGTCCGGCTCCGGCCAGGGGGCCTTGAGGATGTCCTCGCCGAAGCCGAGCGCCTTCCAAAGATGGTGGCCCAGGTGGGGCGTGATCGGCGAGAGCAGGCGCAGCAGGATCGACAGGCCTTCCTTCGCTTCCTCGCTCGACGGGTCCTGCAATTTCTCGAGCGCGTTCAGGATCTTCATCGTGGCCGAGGCAACGGTGTTGAACTGGTGCTTGCCGAGGTCGTAGTTGGCCTGCTTGAGCACCGAGTGGATCTCAAAGCGCGTCGCCTTGCGCAGCTCCGGCGTCGGGGACTTGCCCGGCCGGCCGAGCGTCGAGGCGTAGTGCCACACGCGCTTGAGGAAGCGGAACGAGCCTTCCACGCCTTCGTCCGACCATTCGAGCGACTGCGTCGGCGGCGAAGTGAAAATGATGAAAAAGCGCGCCGTGTCCGCGCCGTATTTTTCGATCAGCGCCTGCGGGTCGACGCCGTTGTTCTTCGACTTCGACATCGTGCCGATGCCGTCGGCCACGACAACCACGCCGTCGGATTTGCGCTTGGCGGCGATCGCGCGGCCCTTGGCATCGCGCTCGACCGTCACATCGGCCGGGTTGATCCACTCGCGCCGGCCCTCGGGGTTGTCGTAGTAATAGAGCTCCGCGAGCACCATGCCCTGCGTGAGCAGGTTGGTGAAGGGCTCGGTCACGTTGAGCAGGCCTTCGTCGCGCATCACGCGCATGAAGAAACGCGAATACAGGAGGTGCAGGATCGCGTGCTCGATGCCGCCGATGTACTGGTCGACCGCCATCCAGTAGCCCGCGCGCTCGTCGACCATCGCCTGGTCGTTGCCCGGGCAGGCGAAGCGCGCGAAGTACCAGGACGAATCGACGAAAGTGTCCATCGTGTCCGTCTCGCGCCGCGCAGGCTGGCCGCATTTTGGACAGCTACAGTCCAGAAACGAGGTGAGCTTGTTGAGCGGGTTGCCGGTGCCGTCCGGCACGAGGTTCTCGGGCAGCACCACCGGCAAATCTTTCTCGGGCACCGGGACGTCACCGCAGGCCTTGCAGTGGATGATCGGCACCGGGCAGCCCCAGTAACGCTGGCGCGAGATGCCCCAGTCGCGCAGGCGCCATTGCACATGCTTGTCGCCCAGGCCCTTGGCTTTGAGGTCGGCGGCGACCGCGTTGACCGAGGCCTTGAACTCGAGGCCGTCGTACTTGCCGGAGTTGATGTTGGTGCCGTACTCGGCGTATTCGGGCTTCCAGGGCGCGGGGACCGCATCGCCCGATGCGGTGCGGATCACCGGATTGATCGGCAGGCCGTACTTGTTGGCAAACTCGTAGTCGCGCTCGTCGTGCGCCGGCACGCCCATGACCGCGCCGTCGCCGTAGCTCATGAGCACGTAGTTGCCGACCCACACCGGGACCTGGTCGCCCGAGATCGGGTGCGTGACCGTCAATCCGGTCGGCATGCCTTTCTTTTCCTGCTGGGCGAGCTCGGCCTCGATCACCGCGCCCTGCTTGCATTCCTCGATGAATTTCGCGAGCGCCGGATTGTTCTGCGCAGCGTGAAGCGCCAGCGGATGCTCGGCGGCTACCGCGCAAAATGTCACGCCCATGATGGTGTCGGCGCGCGTGGTGAAAACATTAAGCACCTTGCTTTCACCGTTCAACTGGTACGGGAAGCCAAAGCGCACGCCTTCGGACTTGCCGATCCAGTTCTTCTGCATGAGCTTGACCTGCTCCGGCCAGCCGGTCATGCCGTCGAGCGCCGCGAGCAATTCCTCGGCGTAGGCGGAGATGCGCAGGAAATACATCGGGATCTCGCGTTTTTCGACCACCGCGCCGGTGCGCCAGCCCTTGCCGTCGATGACCTGCTCGTTGGCAAGCACGGTCTGGTCGACCGGATCCCAGTTGACGACGCCTGTCTTCTTGTAGGCGAGCCCCTTCTTGAACAGGCGCACGAACAGCCACTGGTTCCACTTGTAGTACTCGGGCGAGCAGGTCGCGAGTTCCCGCGTCCAGTCGATCGCGAAGCCAAGGCCCTTCAGCTGCGAGCGCATGTACGCGATGTTGTCGTGCGTCCACTTCGCCGGCGGGACCTTGTTGGCCATCGCGGCGTTTTCCGCCGGCAGGCCGAACGCATCCCAGCCCATCGGCTGCAGCACGTTGTAGCCGCGCATCCGGTGGTAGCGGGTGATTACATCGCCGATGGTATAGTTTCTGACGTGCCCCATATGCAGCTTCCCCGAGGGGTAGGGGAACATCGACAGGCAGTAATACTTCGGCTTCGATGCGTCTTCGGCGACGCGAAAAGAGCCCGACGCATCCCAGTAGGCCTGGGCGTCCTGTTCAACCGATTGCGGCGCGTAGCGTTCTTGCATGTCCCGGCGGGGTAGGAAGAAAAAAGTTCGCAAAATCAGGGGCGAACTGAAAATTATAGCTGAATCCACCCGGCCGGCCGGCGCGTATATGTGGGCAATGCGCGTTCCTTGCGCAGCCTGATCCGAGGGAGATCCGTGATGAAAAACCATATTCGCCTGCTGCTCGCCGCCGTCGCCGTCTCGTGCGCCGGCGCCGCCGCAGCTCAGTCCGCCACCCAACCCGCTGCCGTCGTCGAAGGTGTGCAGATGCCCGCCTGGGTCGAGCGCGGCAACGGCAGCCGGGCGCCGCTCGCGCCGGGCATGGAATTGCGCGCCGGCGAACAGGTGCGCACCGGCGCCAATTCGCGCGTGCAGCTCAAGCTTTCGGAAGGCAGCGTCGTCAAGCTCGGCGAAAACGGGCTCCTGAAGATGGACGACATCAAGCCGAACGAGGGCGGCGTGTTCCGCGCCGCGATGCGCGTGGCCGAGGGCGCGTTCCGCTTCACCACCGACGCGCTCATGAAGGGCCGCAAGCGCAACGTGAACATTACGGTCGCCACTGTGACCGCGGGCATCCGCGGCACCGACCTGTGGGGCAAGTCGGACACCGGCGACAAGCAGGTCGTCTGCCTCATCGAAGGCAGCATCGAAGTCGGCGCGCCCGGCGAGACGCCGGTGGTCATGGACCAATCACGCCAGTTCTACCGCCGCGAACAGGGCAAGACGCAGCCGATCGGGTTCGTCGATCCGCAACAGCTTGGCCAGTGGGCAGTCGAAACCGAGATCGCTGCAGGCCGTGGCGCGGCGCGCGCCGGCGGCAAATGGAAAGTCACTGCGGCCTCAACCGATTCGCAGGACGCAGCGCTGACGGTCTACGACCAGCTTCGCGCCGGCGGATACGCGGCGGAGATTCGTCCTGCGATGGCGGCCGGCAAGCGCGTTTATCACGTGCGCATCGGCAACCTGCCTTCGAAGGAGGAAGCCGAAGCGCTGGCGGGGCAGCTGAAGGGGAAGATGGGGGTGGGGGAGGCGCGGGTTTCTACTTAGTTTGCGTAAGCAGTGCCGTTGATTGGGATTTATATATCTCCCCCTTTTAGTTAAATGGGCGTGACTACCTTCGCCCTTGTCCGGCTCTCGAACGCCCATTTAACTAAAAGGGGGAGACATGGGTCTTAGTATCGAGATCGCACTTCGTCGAAGAACGTTTGCCTGACCCGAGAGCCAAAGAGCGCGGGGCTATAATCGTCCCGCTTTGTCCCTCCACCTAGAACACCTCAATCCCGAGCAGCTTGCGGCGGTCACGCTTCCCGACCGGCAGCATGCGCTCATCCTCGCCGGCGCGGGCTCGGGCAAGACGCGCGTGCTCACCACGCGCATCGCATGGCTGATCCAGAACGGCTACGTATCGCCGGGCGGCTTGCTTGCGGTGACGTTCACCAACAAGGCGGCGCGGGAGATGCTCACGCGCCTGACCGCGATGTTGCCGGTCAACACGCGCGGCATGTGGATCGGCACGTTTCACGGGCTCTGTAACCGCATGCTGCGCCTGCATCACCGCGATGCCGGGCTGCCGCAGTCATTCCAGATCCTCGATACCGCCGACCAGCTGGCGGTGGTCAAGCGCCTGCTCAAGGCGCTCGACGTGGACGACGACAAGTTCCCGCCGCGCGAGGTGCAGTGGTTCATCAACGGCCGCAAGGAAGAGGGCGAGCGCGCCGGCTCGGTGCAGGCCACCGACGACTTCACGCGCCGCCAGATCGAGATCTTTGCAGCCTATGACGCGCTCTGCCAGCGGGAAGGGGTTGCGGACTTCCCCGAGCTGCTCTTGCGCAGCTACGAGCTGCTCTCCCGCAACGAGTTGCTGCGCAACCACTACGCGCAGCGCTTTCGCCATATTCTCGTCGACGAATTCCAGGACACCAACCGCCTTCAATACCGCTGGCTTAGGCTGCTCGCGGGGCCCGATACGGCATTCTTCTCGGTGGGTGACGACGACCAGTCGATCTACGCTTTCCGCGGCGCCAATGTGGGCAACATGGCCGACTTCGAGCGCGACTACAAGGTCGAGCGCGTGATCCGCCTCGAGCAGAACTACCGTTCGCACGGCAACATCCTCGACGCGGCCAATGCGCTGATCGCGAACAACGAGCGGCGCCTGGGCAAGAACCTGTGGACCGCGGCGGGCTCGGGCGAGCCGATCCGCGTATTCGAGGGCGAGTCCGACGGCGAGGAGGCGCGCTGGCTCGTGGAGGAGGCGCAGGGACTCGCGCGCGACGGCATGCGCTACCAGGACATGGCGATCCTCTACCGCTCGAACGCGCAGTCGCGGATCCTCGAGCACGCGTTGTTCGCCGCGGGTATTTCGTATCGCGTCTACGGCGGGTTGCGCTTTTTCGAGCGGGCGGAGATCAAGCACGCGCTCGCTTACCTGCGCCTCGTCGAGAATCCCGAGGACGACAACGCTTTCCTGCGCGTGTCCAATTTTCCGCCGCGCGGCATCGGCGCGCGCTCGATGGAGGCGCTGCAGGACGCGGCGCGCGCCGGCAATACGAGCCTGCATGCCGCCATCGGGGCGCTGGCCGGCAAGGCGGGCAATTCGCTCGTGGCCTTCCGCGGCCTCGTCGAGACGATGCGAAGCGAAACGCGCGGACTGCCGCTCTCGGAAACGGTCGATCACGTGATCGCGAAATGCGGCCTCGTCGAGCATTACCAGAACGAGCGCGAAGGCGCGGACCGCATCGCCAACCTTGCGGAACTCGTCAATGCGGCGGCGGCTTTCAACATGGACGAGTCGATCGTCGACGTGGCGACCGGCGAAACCACCGATCCGACCGTGATGGACCCGCTGACCGCGTTCCTCGCGCATGCGGCGCTGGAGGCGGGCGAGCACCAGGCCGGCGAGGGCCAGGATGCGCTGCAGATGATGACGGTGCACTCTGCCAAGGGGCTGGAGTTCTCGGCGGTGTTCATCACGGGGCTGGAGGAAGGCCTCTTCCCGCACGACCAGAGTCTTTCCGCTCGCGATGGGCTGGAGGAGGAAAGGCGGCTTGCGTACGTGGCGATTACTCGCGCGCGGGAGCGCCTCTACCTCTCGTTCGCGCAGACCCGCATGCTGCACGGCCAGACTCGCTACAACCTGCCGTCGCGCTTCTTCGAGGAAGTGCCGGACGGCTTGCTCAAGTGGCTCACGCCGCGGTTCTCCGAGCGGCGCGCGCAACGGCAGGCCGGTTTCGGCGGCGGCGGTTTCGGTTCGTGGAATAACACTCGCTCGCCCCAGCCGGTGAAGGAAAAAGGATTCGGGCAATCGAGCGGCAGCGGGACCGGATTTCGCGTCGGCCAGAACGTGCTGCACCCCAAGTTCGGCAGCGGCGTGATCGTCGACGCCGAAGGCCAGGGCAACGATGCGCGCGTGCAGGTCAATTTCGGCCGGCAGGGCACCAAGTGGCTGGCGGTCGCGGTGGCAAAATTGCAGGCAGCTTGAACACATATAACCAATGAGGAGATGACATGATCGGACGCAGCTACTTTTCCGCTTTTGCACTCGCCGGCGCGCTGGCGATGGCGTTCCCGGCCGCCGCCCAGCAGCTCAAGGGCGACGTTCGCTTCCTCAACGGGTTCCCGCCCGGCGGGACCTCCGACCTGCTGGGGCGCCTGGTGGCGGAAGCGGTCGGCCCGGTGATCGGCCAGAAAGTGATCGTCGAGCAGCGCACCGGCGCCAGCGGCTTCATCGCCGCCGAGGCGTGCGCCAAATCCCCGCCCGACGGCCACACCATTTTCCTCGCGCCGATGGGCGTCATGGCGGTCGCGCCGGTCATGCCGGGGCAGAAGCTCACGATCGACGTCGACAAGGACCTCACCGCGATCTCCAACCTCGCGGGCGTCTACAACATCCTCGTGGTTGGCAGCAGCACGCCGTTCAAGACGGTTGCCGAGGTCATCGATTTCGCCAAGAAGAATCCCGGCAAGCTCACCTACGCTTCCGCGGGGAACGGCACGTCACAGCACCTCTCGGGCGAACTGTTCAAGAAGCTCGCGGCGATCGACGTGCTGCATGTGCCCTATCGCGGCGGCGCGCCGGCGATCCTAGACATCGTCGGCGGGCGTACCACGATGATGTTCGGCAACATGCCGGAGTTCCTCGGCCAGATCAAAGGCGGCGGATTGCGCGCAGTGGCGTTCGGCGCGGTCAAGCCCTCCCCGCTCTTCCCGGACCTCCCGTTGATCAGCGGCACGCTGCCCGACTTCAAGATCAGCAACTGGTTCGGTGTGGTCGGCCCGGCCGGCCTTTCGCCCGAGTGGACCGGGTTCTGGAACCGTGCGATCAACAACGTGGCCAGGAACCCGAAATTCATCCAGCTGATGACCGACAACGGCATGGAAATCCTCGCCGGCTCCGCCGAGGAATTCAAGGCGACGATCCAGGCCGACCGCCGCAAGTGGAACGACGTGATCCAGAGCGCAAAGATCCGCGTCGACTAACAATCAGGGACAGACCACGTTTATTTAATCGGGGTCTGTCCCTGATTTTGGCTAGAGCAGTGCGCCCTGGGCGACGACCCAGTAGCGCAGTAGCCGCCCGGCGGCCATGAAGGCGGTCACCGCGATCCAGTTGAGCCGAAGCCAGCCGGCGGCGATGCAGAGCGCGTCGCCGACCACCGGCAGCCACGCGAAGAACGTCAGCGGGCTGCCGTAGCGCTTCAGCTTTTCGAGCACGCGCGGGTCGAGGCTTTTCTGCTTGCGGTCGGGCAGGGCGCGGCCGATCGCATAGGACGTGAGCCCCCCGAGCGTGTTGCCTAGCGTGGCAAGCGCGAGCGCCATCGCCGACTGGTCCGGGTACAGCTTGAGGAATGCGAACAGCACCGCTTCCGACGAGAGCGGCACGATCGTGGAAGCGAGAAAGCTCGCGCCGAACACGCCGGCGAGGCCCCCACCTTCCGAAATCCAGCCTGAAAGCCACTCCTGCATCGGTTTCCTTGTTGCGGCGCGGGGGTGTTGTTACCCTTAGCACCCCGTTTTTAAATCAATCGGTTCGGCCGATTCTAAGTCCCGACCTCCCCTCATGGCCCGCGATTACCTGCAGAAGATCCTCACCGCCCGCGTCTACGATGTCGCGATCGAGTCGCCGCTCGAGCTGGCGCCGAACCTTTCCGCGCGCATCGGCAACCGCGTGCTGCTCAAGCGCGAGGACATGCAGGAGGTGTTCTCCTTCAAGCTGCGCGGTGCCTACAACAAGATGTCCGGCCTCTCGAGGGAGAAGCTCAAGCGCGGCGTGATCGCCGCCTCGGCCGGCAACCACGCGCAGGGCGTGGCGCTCGCCGCGCAGAAGCTCAAGAGCCGGGCGGTGATCGTGATGCCGGTCACCACGCCGAAGATCAAGATCGACGCGGTCGCCGCGCGCGGCGCCGAGGTGGTGCTCATCGGCGACTCTTACGACGAGGCCTACGAGCACGCCAAGAAGCTCGAGAAAAAGCGCGGCCTCACTTTCGTGCATCCGTACGACGACCCGGAGGTGATTGCGGGCCAGGGCACCATCGGCATGGAGATCCTGCGCCAGCACCCGCAGCCGATCCACGCGATCTTCGTCGCGGTCGGCGGCGGCGGGCTGATCTCGGGCATCGCTTCCTATGTGAAGGCAGTGCGCCCCGACATCAGGATCATTGGCGTCGAGCCGGTGGATTCGGACGCGATGACGCGCTCGCTCGCCGAGGGCAAGCGGATCACGCTGCCGCATGTCGGATTGTTTGCCGACGGCGTGGCGGTGAAGAAGGTCGGCGAAGAGACTTTCCGGATCGCAAGCGAACTGGTCGACGAGATGATTTTGGTCGACACCGACGAGACCTGCGCCGCGATCAAGGACGTGTTCGAGGACAATCGTTCCGTCCTCGAGCCCGCCGGTGCGCTTTCGGTCGCCGGCGCCAAGGCCTATGCCGAGAAGACCGGGCTCAAGGGCGAGACGTTCGTCGCGATCGCCTGCGGCGCGAACACCAACTTCGACCGCCTGCGCTTCGTCGCCGAGCGGGCAGAGGTCGGCGAGCATCGCGAGGCGATCCTCGCTGTGACGATCCCCGAGAAGCCCGGCAGCTTCAAGCGCTTCTGCGCGACGCTCGGCGCGCGCAACATCACCGAGTTCAACTACCGCATCGCCGACCCGAAGGAAGCGCATGTCTTCGTCGGTGTCCAGGTGCAAAGCCGCGACGAGACCGCACGCCTCGTGCGCACCCTCGGGCGTCACGGCCTCAAGACGCTCGACCTCTCGGACAACGAGATGGCCAAGCTGCATGTGCGCCACCTGGTCGGCGGGCACGCGGCGGCAGCTCGCAACGAGCTTCTCTACCGGTTCGAGTTTCCCGAGCGCCCGGGCGCGCTCATGAAATTCCTCGACAGCATGCGCACCGACTGGAACATCAGCCTGTTCCACTACCGCAACCACGGCGCCGACTACGGCCGCGTGCTGGTGGGTATGCAGGTTCCGCATAAGGAAATGGCTGCGTTTCGCAAGTTCCTCTCTGCGCTGGGCTATCCTTACGTGGACGAGAGCCGCAACCCGGCCTACCGCCTGTTCCTCGGGTAGAACGCGCTCCTCGCCTGACGATGAGGTGGGCGCCATGAAGCGAGACGATGCCAGCGTGAAGGTCCTCGACAAGCCCGTCGACGGCAAGAAGGCCTGGGTGCGCGCCGACCTCAAGGAAGAGGACTGGCTGTTCCGACTGAAGCCTGAGTGCCTCGCAGAAGTACGCGCAGCGGCCGAGCAACTGGGCCCGAATCCAGGCCCGGTCGATCAGATTGATCTCGCGAAATTCGAGATGCCCGCCTGCCGCAGGCTCATGGACGACGTGCGCAAAGTGCTCGACGACGGCGTGCGGTTCGCGATCGTCGATCGCCTGCCGATGGACGAGATCGGCAACGAGGCGGGCCGCGCGGTCTACTGGATCCTCTCGGCGATGGTCGCGCGCCCGGTCGAGCAGAAGCTCACCGGCACGATGATCTACGACGTGCGCGATACCGGCCAGAAAGCCGCCGCGGGCTCGGGCGTGCGCCCGGACCAGACCAACATGGAGCAGTACTTCCACAACGACAACTCGTACAACACCACGCCGCCGGAGTACGTCGGCCTGCTTTGCGAGCGGCCTGCGCGCTCGGGCGGCATCAGCCACGTGATCAGCTTCTACACGGTACACAACGAGCTGCTGCGCACACATCCCGAAGTGCTGCAGCGCCTCTACCAGCCGTTCTGGTTCGACCGCCAGAAGGAATACCGAAGCGACGAGCCGCAGGTGATCTGCGAGCCGATGTTCTCGTACGACGCGAATCTCGAAGGCAGGCTGCGCGCACGCCTGGGCCTGTTCCAAATCCAGAGCGGCTACACGCTGCAGAACGAGGCGATGGACGAAGAGGCCAAGGCCGCCTTTGCGGCGCTCAAGGAAGTGTTCGCGAAGACCGAACTCACGTTCAACTTCACGCTCGAGCGCGGGCAGCTGCAGTACGCGAACAACCGGGAGCTGTGCCACCGCCGCACCGGCTTCGAGGACTTCGAAGACCCGGCGATGAGGCGCAACATCGTGCGCGTCTGGTTGCGCAATGCCGGCGAGCGGCGCTACCAGGGTTAGCAGCGAATTATATTAGTTCGCTAATACGAATTGCCCGGAGAGCCGCGCGCCGCTTGGCTATACGAAAACGAATCTTCAGGAATCTGGCTTTTTTTTCGGGGTCTCGCCGAAGTAGCCCGGCGCGATCTCGTGCGCGAGGCACGCCGGCGACGCGTAGCCCGGCGCCGCGCCCGCGGGTGCAGAGAGAAGCGCGAGACGGCCCTCGATACGCTGGTAGACGCCGCGCTCGGTCACCACGTAATCCATCGGGATGTCGTAGGGCTGCGGATCGATCGTTTCCATTCGCGCCAGCTCATAAGTGACGCCGATCGCGACCATGGCCTTCGGGTTCGCCGCGCGGACGCTGGCCAGCGTGCGGTCGAAGAAGCCGCCGCCATAGCCGAGCCGGAAGCCGCCCTCGTCGAAACCGTTCATCGGCACCAGCGCCACGTCCGGCACGATCGCGTCCCCGGTGGCCGGGTAGGGGATGTCGTAGACGCCTTTGGCCAGCACGTCGCCCGGTTTCCATAGGCGGAAGATCAGCGGCTGACGGGG
Source organism: Pseudomonadota bacterium (assembly GCA_031376265.1). Taxonomy (GTDB): domain Bacteria; phylum Pseudomonadota; class Gammaproteobacteria; order Burkholderiales; family SG8-39; genus SZAS-79. The sequence continues at coordinate 3,271 of JANMDK010000259.1, read as the reverse complement.
CGCCACCACGACCGGGAGCGCGGTCTTCGCGCCACGGTCGCGCAGGCGGTGGGCGAGGAAGCGCGGGTCGTACTCGTTCTTGAACGGCCAGCAGAATCCGAGCGTCCCTTTTGCGATTCCGGGGAACGCGCGCTCCAGATGGGTGTCGATAGCTGTCCGGTAGTCCCGCAGCGTGTCGGACGCAACCGCCAGCCGCGCGTTTACCAACCGTTCCCGCTCGGCTTTGCGCCAGGTTTTCAGGCCGTCCGGACTCATCGCCGCTAACCTGATAACAGCTCTCGGGGTATGATTCTTTCCCTATGATTCGGAAGCATTTTTGCACTATAGCAGCCGGTGTTGCGCTGCTCTCGGCCGGTTTCGCAGCGGTCGCGCAAACGCGCGCGTCCGCCCCGCAAACCGCCGACGACCTCTTCCTTGCAGCGCAAGCCGCCTTTCGCGCCGGCGACCCAATCCGCCTGTCCCGCATCGCGCCGGCGCTCACCGGATATCCGCTGCTCCCGTATGTCGAATACTGGCAGCTGCGCATGCGCTTGGACGAAATGCCGTCCACCGAAGTGCGCGCTTACCTTTCGAAATACCCCGGCAGCTATTTGGCCGACCGGATGCGCTCCGACTGGCTCAAGGAGCTCGGCAAACGCCGCGAGTGGCAGACCTACGATCTGGAGCTCGCGCCGCTCGTGTCCGACGACGCGGATATCCGCTGCTACACGCTGGCTTCGCGTCTCGCGCGACGCGACGAGAGCACGCTGACTGAAAACACCCAGTACTGGCTTGAGCCCAAGGAACTGCCGGACGGCTGCACACTCGTCGCGCAGGAAGCCGTCACCCGCGGCCGTCTGACCACGAAGCACGTCTGGCAGCGCGCCCGCGTGCTGCTCGAAGCCGGTCAAATGACGCCGGCACGGCGCACGCTGAGCTGGCTGCCGCCGGAGGAACGGGTGGACGAGAAGCTGCTCAATTCGGCGGCGACCGACCCGGCCAAGCTGCTTACCCGCCCGCCGGAAAACCTCACTTCGCGCCCGGTGCGGGAGATGGTGATGTTTGCCGTTGTGCGCGTGGCGCGTACCGATCCGCGCTGGGCAGCGGAATACCTCAATTCCAGCTTCGGCCAAAAGCTGCCGCCGGCCGACCGCGCGTATCTCTGGGGCCGCGTTGCGTTTGAGGCCGCCAAGCGTCTGATCCCGGAAGCCGTCGAGTGGTACGCGCGCGCCGGCGACGCCGATTTCTCCGACGAGCAGCTCGCGTGGAAGGCGCGCGCTGCGCTGCGCGCCGGCGACTGGGTCACAGTCGCCAGCGCGATCGACTCGATGTCGGTGGCTGCGCATTCGGCCGATCCGGCCTGGCACTACTGGTACGGCCGCAGCCTCGCGGCGCAAGGCAAGGCCGACGGCGCGCGCGCCTATTACCTGCGCATTGCCGGCCAGCCGGATTTCTACGGCATGCTCGCCACCGAGGAGCTCGGCCAGCCGATGGTGCTGCCGGCGCCGCCGCAGGCAGTCACCGACAGCGACATCGCGCGCGCCAAGGCCAATCCGGGCATCGCCCGCGCGCTCGAGCTCTTCCGCCTGAACCTGCGAACCGAAGGCGTGCGCGAATGGGCTTTCACGATCCGCACGATGGACGACAGCCAGTTGCTGGCGTCTGCGGAAGTGGCGCGGCGCCTCGAACTCTACGACCGCGCGATCAACACCGCCGACCGGACGACCGGCGTGCACGACTACAAGGTGCGCTTCCTCGCGCCGTTCCGCGCGACCTACAAGGCGCAGGCGCAGGCGTTCAACATCGAGGAGGCGTGGCTCTACGGCATCACGCGCCAGGAAAGCCGCTTCGTCACGTACGCCAAGTCCTCCGCCGGCGCGCAGGGGCTGATGCAGCTCATGCCGGCCACCGCCCGCTGGGTGGCGCAGAAGATCGGCATGAACTACAACCCGGCGCGCGTCAGCGAGATCGACACCAACGTGACGCTCGGCGCGCGCTATCTCAAGCTGGTTTACGACGACCTCGGCCACCCGGCCATGGCTTCGGCCGCCTACAACGCCGGCCCGGGCCGTGCCCGCCGCTGGCGCGACGTCCGGCCGCTCGAGGGCGCGATCTACGCCGAGAGCATCCCGTTCAGCGAAACGCGGGACTATGTCAAAAAGGTCATGGCCAACACGGTGTGGTACGCGGCGCTGCTCGAAGGGCGCTCGGCCTCGCTCAAGTCGCGCCTGGGAACGGTTTCCGCGAAGTCGGCGAGCGACAAGTTCAACGAAGAACTGCCATAATTTCGGCATGAGAACTCAAGGCCTGCTCGTCGTCGGGGGATCCGGCTTCGTCGGGCGGCACCTCCTCAGCCTCCTTGCTGCGCAGGGCATCCGCGCCACCGTGCCGACGCGCCGCCGCGAGCGGGCCAAGCACCTGATCCTGCTGCCGACGGTCGACGTGATCGAAACCGACGTCAACGCGCCGGGCGTGCTCGAAGGCCTCGCCCGTGGACACGACGCGGTAATCAACCTCGTCGGCGTGCTCCACAGCAGCAAGGCAACTGAAGGCAAGGCCTTCGGCGAGGCATTCCGCAAGGCCCACGTCGAGCTGCCGCAGCACATCGTCAACGCCTGCCGGGCCGCAGGCGTCAGGCGCCTGGTGCACATGAGTGCGCTTGGCGCGTCGAGCGATGCGCCAAGCGAATATCTCCGCTCCAAGGCCGCGGGCGAAGCCGCGGTGATGGCCGCGGACGATCTTGCGGTCACGGTGTTCCGGCCCTCGGTGGTGTTTGGGCCCGAGGACCGCTTCCTCAACACCTTCAAGGAACTCGCCGGCTATTTCCCGGTGCTGCCGCTGGCTTGCCCGGAGGCGCGCTTCCAGCCGGTTTACGTCGGCGACGTGGCGCAGGCGTTCGCGCGCTGCCTGGACGAGCGCGACGCCATCGGGCGCAGCTACGAGCTCGCCGGCCCGCGCGAGTACTCGCTGCGCGACATCGCGCGGTACGCGTGCCGGCTCGACGGCCGCCGTCGCTTCGTGCTGGGCCTCGGGCCCGGGCTCTCGTCGATGCAGGCTTCGGTGCTCGAATGCCTGCCCGGCAAGATGCTCACGCGCGACAACGTCAACTCGATGCGCGTGCCTTCGGTGTCCCAGGCGGCGCTGCCTTTCGGCATCGCGCCGACTGCGATGGAAGCGGTGGTGCCGATGTATCTCTCGCACGCGGCACCGCGCGAGAAATACGGAGTCCTGAGACACAAAGCGAGTAGGTAAGCAGGGGCACCTGACGGTTCCCCCGCACCCCCTCCCCAAC
>JANMDK010000170.1:0-11867 GCA_031376265.1 Pseudomonadota bacterium | reverse complement strand
CTCTACCCGCACATGACGGTGGCGCAGAACATCGGCTTTCCGCTCAGGATGGTCGGCACCTCGCCCTCGGAGATTGCGGCCGCAGTGAACGAAGCGGCGGGCAAGGTCGGCATCGGCCACCTGCTGGAGCGCACGCCGGGGCAACTCTCGGGCGGCCAGCAGCAGCGATGTGCATTGGCGCGCGCGATCGTGCGGCACCCGCGCCTGTTCCTGCTCGACGAGCCGCTCTCGAACCTCGACGCCAAGCTGCGCATGGAAACGCGGCTCGAGCTGCATGCCCTGCAAAGAAACCTCGGCGCGACCACTGTTTATGTGACGCACGACCAGGAAGAGGCTATGACGCTCGCCGACCGCATCGCGGTGTTCATGGAAGGCCGCATCGTGCAGGTCGGCACGCCGCGGGAGATTTTCTCCACGCCGAAGACCATCGACGTGGCTGGCTTCATCGGCACGCCGCCGATGAATTTCGTGCCCGGCTCGTGGAGCGGCAATGTGGTGACGGTCGCGGGGCAACCGCTGAGCGTGGCCGCGACGGCCAACCAGCCGCGCGAGGTGATGCTCGGCGTCCGGCCGAACGACCTGCGCATCGTGGCCGAAGGCATCCCCGCGCGCATCGAGCGCATCGAGGACCTCGGCGACAGCACGATCGCGACCTTCGCCGCGGGGGAGCGCAATCTCAAGCTCAAGAGCGACCGGCTGCAGGACCTCAAAGAGGGCCAGGAAGTGCACCTGGGTTTCGAGCCCGGGGCGGAACACCTTTTCGATCCGCAAAGCGGGTCGCGTCTGTAACCCACCCACGGAACTGAAATGACCACCAAGAAACCGAACGTCGTCCTCATCCTCAACGACGACATGGGCTACTCGGACATCGGCTGCTATGGCGGCGAGATCGACACGCCGAACCTCGACCGCCTCGCGAAGAACGGCCTGCGCTTCTCGCAGTTCTACAACACCGCGCGCTGCAGCCCCTCACGCGCCTCGATGCTGACCGGCCTGCATCCGCACCAGACGGGCGTCGGCATCCTCACGTACGATTCCGGGCCCGAAGGCTATGCGGGCAACCTAAACCAGCGCTGCGTCACGATCCCCGAGGCGCTGAAGGCCTCCGGTTACAGGACCTACATGAGCGGCAAGTGGCATGTGGCCAGCAGCCTCACCAAGCCGACCGACACCTGGCCGTTGCAGCGCGGCTTCGACGAGTTCTACGGCACGATCATCGGCGCCGGCAGCTTCTACGACCCGAACACGCTCACGCGCGGCAACGAGAACGTCGAGCACGAAGCGAAGGAGGAAGGCTTCTTCTACACCGACGCGATCAGCGACCAGGCGGTCGCCTACATCGAGAAGCACAAGAAGGAAAACCCCGACAAGCCGTTCTTCGAATACGTCGCCTACACGGCGCCGCACTGGCCGCTGCATGCGCACGACGAGGACATCGCGAAATACAAAGGCCGGTTCGACGCGGGCTGGGACAAGCTGCGCGAAGAACGACTCAGGAAGCTGGTCGCGTCGGGCATCCTCGACGAGGTCTGGAAGCTGTCGGACCGCGACCCGACGCAGCCGGCGTGGACGCAGGCCGAGCACAAGGCGTGGCTCCTGCGTTGCATGGAGGTCTACGCGGCGCAGATCGACCGCATGGACCAGGGCATCGGCCGCATCCTTGCGGCGCTCGAGCGCACCGGGCAGATGGAGAACACCGTCGTCATCTTCCTCGCCGACAACGGCGCCTGCGCGGAAGACATTCCCGAGAACGTGACCATCGACGAACTCGTCAACAAGCTCATGATCGCGAAATCCCACACGCGCTCGGGCGAGCCGGTGCAGTTCGGCAACAATCCCGAGCGCATGCCGGGGCCGGAGAATACCTACCAGAGCTACGGGCAGGCGTGGGCGAACCTCTCGAACTCACCGTTCAGGTTTTACAAGCACTGGATCCACGAGGGCGGCATTTCGACGCCGCTGGTCGTGCACTGGCCGCAGGGCGTCAAGGACAAGGGCGCGATCCGCCATACGCCGGGCTACCTGCCGGACATCATGGCGACGATCCTCGACCTGACCGGCACGTCGTATCCCAAGACCTACGCGAACCGGCCGATCGATCCGCTGGAGGGAAAATCGCTCGCGCCGGTGTTCACCAAGGACGTGATGCCCGAGCGCCCGATGTTCTGGGAGCACGAAGGCAATGCCGCCGTGCGCATCGGCAAGTGGAAGCTGGTGCGTGACTACCCGAAGGCCTGGGAGCTCTATGACTTGCAGGCTGATCGCACAGAACTGAACAACCTCGCGGCGAAGGAGCCCCAGCGCGTGGCGGAGATGGCGCTGCAGTACGAGGCGTGGGCCGACCGCTGCGGCGTGATCCCGCGCGCAAAAGTCGTCGCTCTGATGCGCAGCCAGGGCGTCACCAAGGCTTTCTGGGAAAAGGAAGACGAATAGTGAAGGGCGGTTGCTGCGTCCCCGAGAGCGACGCAGCGAGAAAGAGGGCACCGCAGCAACTCGTGATCTCTTCGGAGGTTGTGGCTTCGCGCTTAGTTCAAATCCCAGCGACAACCTTCCTGATGGGCACCGATGCGCCCGAAGCGGTGCCAGGCGACGGCGAGGGTCCCGCGCGCCACGTTTCGGTCGGCTCCTTTTCGATCGCCCCCACCGTGGTCACCAACGGCCAGTTCGGCGACTTCGTTCGCGACACGCGTTACGTGACCGAAGCCGAATTCGTTGGAAGCTCTTTCGTGTTCTACCTGCAGCTGCCCGAATCCATTCGCAACAAAGCCCGGCAGGTGGCGGCCGGCCTGCCCTGGTGGCTGCCGGTCGAGAACGCCTGCTGGCAGCGGCCGGAAGGCGCCGGCTCGAATATTCATGCGCGGCCCGACCATCCGGTGGTGCACGTTTCGTGGAATGACGCGAAGGCCTACTGCGCGTGGGCCGGCACGCGCCTGCCGACCGAGGCGGAGTGGGAATGCGCCGCGCGCGGCGGATTGGAGGGCAAGCGCTACGCCTGGGGCGACGAACTCATGCGCGGAGGGCTGCCCCGCTGCAATGTCTGGCGCGGAGACTTCCCGGGCACGCCGGCGGAAGGCTGGAAGCCAGCGCCGATGGTCGCCGAGTCGAACGAGCCCAACGGCTACGGGCTGTTCAACGTGTGCGGCAATGTCTGGGAGTGGTGCGAGGACTGGTTCGATCCCGCCGAGCCCATCGGCAGGCGCTCGATGCGCGGCGGCTCTTTCCTCTGCCACGACTCCTACTGCAACCGCTACCGGGTTGCGGCGCGCAGTTCGAACACGCCGGAGAGCGCTTCGAGCAACCTGGGGTTCCGAGTCGCGGCTAACTAACGGACTGAAGGCATTGACGCGATTTGATCCCGGATCGCATGGCTTTGCTGGTTGGTGGTTCAGGTGCTTGAGCAGCGCAAGCGAGCAGGGGTCGGAGCATCTCCATCGAAAGAGCGGCAACGCGCTGCAAAGTACCCTCTCTCATGTCGACGCGAAAACTGTGGCCGTCATAGTCCTCGGAAGGCCGGAGATCAATCCAAGTTTCTGAATCGAGAGGACTTCCGATGTGCCCTACATAAAATCCGGGGAACGGATCGCCGTGAAAACAAGGTGGATCGCGCGGCCTATCTCGCTGTCGGCTCGTCAGCAGACGAAATATGAGGTCGTCACCGGGCAATCTTGCAAGGAGCACCAAGTACTTCGGTAGCCACCTACTTTGTTCGTCTAGATAGAAGGCGCCATGCCGGTAAATCTCGCCCGGCGAAGCCATTGAAAAGTCAGGCGGTGTGCTGCGTTACTTGGGCGCGCAAAATCGCTGCACGAGCAATACCTTCCCGATCGCGATTCGCCTCAAGAATGACTTCGCGATTCGGATCGTCTTCGGCAAGCGCAAGCCGATAGTCGATCTGCTGGTCGCTACCACGACCATCGCACCAAACTGTGGCCCAGGCGCCGTTCTCTGCATGTGTCACGTCGATCATTTGATCGGACAAAACATCTGCGTATTCGCGGGCCAGCGTATTCATGATTTCGAGTTCGCGTGGCGTGAAATGAGCCGCGTCGAATGCACGCTTTGCGATCACATTTTCTCTAAAATAGTCGATGACGCGCTCGGGCCGAATCTCAATCGCCTCGGCCATGTCAGGCTCCAGCTGATCCCATTCTTGTACCAGCTGGGCCGGGACGGGTCCCATTTTCCACGCCCGATATTCCATTCCAGTAACCGGCCAGCCGGTCTTCCTGAAGTGCTCGAAGTCGAGCAAGTACAAAAGCTTGAACAGCTTGATTTTGCCGAGCGCGCGAGTGTGCTCCGCGAAGAACAAAATGGCGTTGATGAGTTTGTCGCGGGAACGGGAGATGAGCATCGCTTCTCTCCGACGGTTCGATTGAAGTGACGTAATTATCCGCCAAACCGAGTGGTGCCTCAACTCCAAGCCGCTTCCTTGAGCAGAAATTCCGCGCTGCAATCTAAGAGGGCCGATGTACGGGTAGCGATACACCAATTGCCCGCAAAGCCGCTCAGCGCCTAGTGTATTCGACTCGAATGTCTTCAAATCACCCAGCTTGGGCGGTGTGCTGCGGGGCTGAACCGCTCAGGAAAATGCCGCCAGCATTCGCTCATCCAGGATCGCCACCGCCCTCGTCCAGCCCGCCGAAGCTCCGCGGATCTTGTGCGGAAAGCACGAGACGATGAACCCGTCGGCCGGCAGCGCCTCGAGGTTGTGCAGTTTCTCGAGGTGGCAGTAGCCGATGTCGCGGCCGGCCTTGTGGCCTTCCCAGATCAGGCTGGCGTCGCCGGTTTCCTTGTACTTCTCCGCCGTGTAGACGAAGGGCGCGTCCCAGCTCCAGGCGTCGGTGCCGGTGAGGCGCACGCCGCGCTCGAGCAGGTACATGGTTGCGTCGTAGCCCATGCCGCAGCCCGCGCTGACGTAATCGTCATGGCCATAGCGCGAACCGGCGCGCGTGTTGACCACGACGATCTCGAGTGGCTTCAGCTCGTGGCGTATGCGCGCGAGCTCGTTCTCGACGTCGTCCGCAGTCACCACATAGCCGTCGGGCTTGTCGCGGAAATCGAGCTTCACGCCGGGCTGGAAGCACCAGTCGAGGTCGACCTCGTCGATCGAAATTGCACGCTCCCCGCCATTCATCGTCGGATGGAAATGCCAGGGCGCATCGAGGTGCGTGCCGTTGTGCGTGATGAGCTCGACTTTCTCCACGGCCCAGGCCGCGCCGTCGGGAAGGTCCTCTTTCTTCAGGCCGGGAAAGAAAGGCGCCATCTGGCCGAAGGTCGAGTTGTGGTCCATGTAGGTGATCTTCGGGCCGAAGGGCGGCGGATCCGAGACCACGTCGTTCTCGAGGTAGATCGACAGGTCGATGATTTTGCGCGCCATCTGCAGATCAGCCCACAAAACGCGGCACGAACCCGCCTTGCCTGTGCTCGATGTTGCACGCAAATGGCGCGCCGAAATGCGCCGGCATCAGCAGCGCGCCGCCGGCGCATTGCTCGAGCACCTTGCGGCGGCTCTGCCTGGCCTTGTCGCCATCCGCGCACGCGAAGCTGTTCCAGTGCGGCCGGTAGACCTGCAGCGCGTGGTGGAGGATGTCGCCGCAGAACACGGCGCGCTCCCCCTGCGATTCGAGCTGGATCGAAATCGTGCCCGGCGTATGGCCCGGGGCCGGCTCGATGCTCAGGTGCTCATCGAGCCGCGACGCGCCGGAAACCATCTGCGCGAGGCCCGCGTCGATGACGGGCAGCACCGAGTCGCGGAACGAGCCCAGGTTGGCCGGGGCTTTTTCCGGGTCGAGGTCGAGGGCGAGGTAATGGTTGTAGTCCTCGCGGCTGAAGACGTAGCGCGCGTTCGGGAAAGTCGGCACCCAGCGGCCGTTGTCGAGCCGCGTGTTCCAGCCGACGTGGTCGACGTGCAGGTGCGTGCACATCACCATGTCGATGTCCTCGGGCCTGGCGCCGGCGGCGGCGAGGCGCGAGAGGTAGGGCCGGTCCTGCATGTCCCAGAGCGGCCGCGCGGCGCGCGGCTTGTGGTTGCCGACGCAGGTGTCGATCAGGATGCGCTTGCCGCCCACGGTGAGCAGCCAGCTGTGGATGCTGAGCTTGAGGAACCCCGAGGCCGGGTCGTAGTGGCCGGGCGAGAGCCAGCTGGCGTGCTCCTGCAGCACTTTCGGGTCCCAATCGGGAAAGAACTTCACCGCGTTGAAATTCGGCTCGTAGCTTTCCTCGATGCGCGCGGCGGTGGCGGCGCCGATCTTGAGTTGGGTCATTGGCAGGTCCTTCGAAGGGGCCCGCCCATTCTAGCCAGCCTGGGGCTCAGGGCTTGCGTTTCGCGGGCAGGAAGGCCTCGTCGACCTCGACCTTGTAGCCATTGGCAAGCCGATTGGTCTCGTTCGCGAGGCCGACCACGGCGAGCAGCTCGCCCAGCATGGCATCGGTCATGCCCTTGCTTCGCGCCGAAGCGGTGTGGGAGTAGGTGCAGTAGTCGCAATTGTTCGTCGCGCTGACGGCAACGTAGATCATTTCCTTCGTGAGCGGATCGAGCGCGCCGGGCGCCATGACCTGGCGCACGTTGTCCCACATGCGGCGAAGGTTTGCCGGGTCGTGGGCCAGCACCTTCCAGAAATTGTTCACGCGGTCGGTGCCGCGAGCCTTCATGATCTCGTCGTAGACCGCCTTCACTTGCGGCGGGGCGTCGGCATATTCGATCATCGGCACGAGGGCCATGGCGTCTCCTGGTCGTTTGGATGAGGTGGGTTACGTCGCGCGGCCTATGGATCGACGAACGGCCCGATGTTCGCTCGCTTGAAACCCGGCCGCGCCTGGATCGAGGCCCACCACTCGGCCACGCGCGGGTGGAATTTCGCGGTGACCTGCTCCGGCGCGATTTCCTCGTCGATGCGCTTCACGAAAGGCACCACGGCGATGTCCGCAATCGTGTAGCGGGCGCCCGCCAGCCACCTGGATTGTTTTAGCGCGGCTTCCATTTTGTCCAGCAGCTCGACCAGCTTGGCGCGAGCCACGCCGCGCTCTTCCTCGGTGTAGGGCCTGCGCGCGACCCGAAGCCAGGCTTCCTTGCGCTCCTTGCTCGGGATCTTCTCGAGGTGCGCCGCGAGCTCGGCGTCGGTCCATTTCTCGGCCACCTTCTGCAGCGAGTGCCGCCAGTTGAATACGATCAGGTTGCCGATCAGGCCGTCGACATGCCGCACCCAGTTGCGCATCGAGGCGCGGTCATAGGCGTTGTCCGGGCTGAGCGGCGGCTCGGGGAACACCTCGTCGAGGTACTCGCAGATCGTGCCGCTCTCGTACAGCGGCCGGCCGTCGTGGAGCAGCGCCGGGATCACGCCGTTGGGATTGATCTTGAGGTATTCGGGCGAGTGGTGCTCCATCGCCTCGAGGTTGACCACGTGGCCTTCGTAGGCGAGCCCCTTCTCTTCGAGGCACAGGCGGACCCGGCGTGAGGCGCTGGAGCGCCAGGCATGGTGTAGTACAAGCATCGGATTTCCTCCTATTGCGGATATCGCCCGGCCATCTCCGGGCTCCACCCTCCGCCCAGCGCCTTCATGAGGTCGACGCTGGCCGCGAGCCGGATCTGCCGGTTGCGTACATAGGCGAGCTCCGCGTCGTTGGCGCTGCGCTGCGCGTCGAGCACTTCGAGATAAGCCGAGTAGCCGGACTCGTAGCGCAGCTTCGCCAAGCGTAGCGTGCGGCGCGCGGACTCGAGGCGGATGCGGTAGTCGTCCTCCGCGGAGGCGGCGAGCTGCGCGTTGGAGAGCGCGTCGGCTACCTCGCGGAATCCCGTCTCGATCGCCTTCTGGTAGGCGGCCACCGCCTGGTGCTCCCGCGCGATGGCCGCGTCGGTGCGTGCCTGCAGCCGGCCCCAGTCGAAGATCGGCAGGTTGAGCGCGAAGCCGAGCGTCCAGATCGCGGAGCTGCCCCGCAGCAGGGACGAGAGCGCCTTGCTCTCGAAGCCGTCCGAGCCGGTGAGCGAGATCGTCGGCAGCATCGCCGCCCTGGCCACGCCGATCTGCGCGTTGGCCGCGACCAGCGCCTGCTCGGCTTGCGCGATGTCGGGGCGCCTCTCGATCAGGCTGGAAGGCAGTCCGGGCGGTGGCAGCGGCGGCACCGGCAGCGCGAGCAGGTCGGCCTCCGAAAGCGTGAGGTCCAGCCGACCGGTGAGCGTGGCCAGCTGGTGCTCCGCGAGCGATCGCTGGCGCAGCAGGTCCTTGAGCGTCGCGGCGCTGTCGGCGCGCGCGGTCTCGGCCTGAGAGAGGTCGAGGTCGGAGGCGATCCCGCCGCGAGCGCGGTTACGCACATAGGTGAGCGCCTCGTCCCGGCCGGCGAGCGTGCCGCGTGTCGCGGCGATCTGGGCATCGAGCGAGCGGAGCGAAAAATAGGCCTGCGCGGTCAGCCCGGCGAGGGACAGGACGACCACGTCCCGTGCGTAGCGGGTGCCGAGCGCCTGTGCCCGCACCGCCTCGGCGGCGCGACGCAGGCGACCCCAGAAATCGAGCTCGAACGAGGTCGACACTGCGAGGCGCAGGTTGCTGCGCACGATCGGGACGGTCGACGGGATCGGCGTGGCCTGCGTGGTGCTGATGCGCGAGCGCGTCGGCACCGCGTTCAGGTCGATCTGCGGGAGGAAGGTCGCGTTGGCTTCCCGCAGGTTTGCGTCCGCTTCCTCTATGCGCGCTACGGCGAGACGAACGTCGCTGTTCCGCTCCAGGGCGCTTGCGATCAGCTCGTTGAGGCGCGCGTCGCCGTAGAGCGTCCACCAGTCGAGGCGCACCGGCGCATCGGGGGTCGCGGCGGCGCCTGGGTAAGCGCGCGGCAGATCGTACGAGGGGCGTTCGTAGTTCGGCCCTACGGGTGCGCACGCGGCCGCCAGCGCAGTCGCGACGACCACCAAAAAGCGGGCGGGCCTCATGCCTTCGCCTTCCTGCGCGAGAGCAGCACGAAGAAGAGCGGGATGAAGAGCGTCGCTATGAACGTGGCGGCTAGCATGCCGCCGAACACGCCGGTGCCCATCGATTTCCTCGCCGCAGCGCCGGCGCCGGTGGCCACCACCAGCGGCACCACGCCGAGCACGAACGCCAGCGAGGTCATCACGATCGGGCGGAAGCGAAGACGGGCCGCCTCGATGGCCGCGTCGAGCGAACTCATGCCTTCAGCCTCTTTCTGCGCCGCGAACTCGACGATCAGGATCGCGTTCTTGGCCGCAAGGCCGATCAGCGTGACCAGGCCGATCTGGAAATAGATGTCGTTGCTCATGCCGCGCAGGAGCACCGCGACCAGCGCGCCCATGACCGCGAAGGGCACCGAGAGCAGCACCGCGAATGGCAAGGACCACCGCTCGTACTGCGCAGCGAGGATCAGGAACACCATGACGAGCGCAAAGATGAAGGCGAAGGTCGAGGCGCGGCCGACGCGCCTTTCCTGGAAGGCCTGGCCCGCCCATTCGAGCGAGTAGCCCGCCGGCAGTACTTTCGCGGCGGTCTCCTCGACGGCGGCGATCGCCTGCCCCGAGCTGACGCCCGGCGCGCCGTTGCCGAGGAACTTGGCGGCGACGAAGCCGTTGAACCGGTCGAGCTGCTCGGCGCCAACCACGTTCTTCACATTGATCAGGCTCTTGAGCGGCAGCATCTCGTTCGTGGTCGACGAGCGCACATAGACCGCGCCGAGGTCCTCCGGCTTGAGGCGGTAGGCCGCCTCGGCCTGGATTTGCACGCGGTAGGTGCGGCCGAACTTGTTGAAGTCGTTGACGTACAGCGCGCCCATCGTCCCCTGCAACGCGTCGAACACCTCGTTGATCGGCACGCCGAGCGCAAGCGCCTTCTCGCGGTCGACCTCGACGAAAAGCTGCGGGCTCGCCGGCCGAAAGAAGCTGTTGATGCCGGTGAGCTCCGGGCGCTTGCGCAACTCCGCAGTGAATTCCTGCAGCACGGCCGCGAGTTTCTTCGGATCGCTGTCGGCGCGGTTCTGCAGGTAAGCCTCGAAGCCTGCGGCGGTGCCCAGGCCCCGGATCGGCGGCGGGTTGAAGAGCAGCGCCATGCCGTCGCGCATCTGCGCGGTGTTCTTGGCGTTGTAGGCGATCAGGTCATACGAGGTGATCGGCCGCTCATCCCACGGCTTCATGGTGATGAACATCGTGCCGGCGTTGGTCTTGTTGCCGCCGCCGATGAGGTCGAAGCCGGTGATCGAGAACACGTGCTCGACCGAAGGGTTCTTGAGCAGCGTCTCCTGCACGCCGGCGCCGAAGCGGCCGGTGCGGCCGAGCGTCGCGCCATCGGGCAGGACGAGCGCGCCGTACACGAAACCCATGTCCTCCGAGGGCACGAAACTCGTCGGTACCGAGCGAAGCATCCAGGCGGAGGCGCCAATGGTGGCGGCGAACAGCAGCAGCGCGATCACCGAGTGCCGCAGGAACCATTTGACGCCGCCGAGATAGGCGTTGGAGACGGCTGCAAATCCGCGGTTAAAGGGCCGGAAGATCGGCGACTCCTTGTGCGTCGGCTTGAGCAGCAACGCGCAGAGCGCGGGCGTGAGCGTGAGCGCCACGGTGCCTGAGATCACCACCGAAATCGCCACCGTGACCGCGAACTGCTGGTAGAGCTTCCCGGCGATGCCGCCGAGGAAAGCCACCGGGATGAACACCGCGCAAAGCACCAGCACGATCGCGACGACTGCGCCCGAGACCTCGCGCATCGCCTCGATCGCCGCGTCCATCGGCGCCATGCCTTCGACGCGCATCAGGCGTTCGACGTTCTCGAGCACGACGATCGCGTCGTCCACCACGATGCCGATGGCCAGCACCATCGCGAACAAAGTCAGCGTGTTGATCGTGAAGCCGAACAGCCACAGGCCCGCAAAGGTGCCGATCAACGAGACCGGCACCGCCAGCATCGGGATCAAGGTGGCGCGCCAGGTTTGCAGAAACACGAACACCACCAGCAGCACGATGATCGCGGCTTCGACGATGGTGTGGACCACTTCGGTGATCGAGGCCGAGACAAAACGCGTCGTGTCGTACGGGATCAGGAAATCCACATCCGGCGGGAAACGGTCGCGCTTCAACTCGGCCATGCGCGCCTTGGCCGCAGCCCCCACGTCAAGCGCGTTCGCACCCGATTGCAGGAACACCGCGAGCGCAATCGCCGGCATGCCGTTGACGCTGTTCGAGGCGTCATAACTCTGCGCGCCGAGTTCGATGCGCGCCACGTCCTTCAGCCGCAGCACACCACCACCCGCACCGCCCGAACCGCCAGAGCGCAGGATGACATTGCCGAACTCCTCGGCCTCGACCATGCGGCCGCGGGCGGTGACGGTGTAGACCATCTGCTGCCCGGGCGGTGCCGGGTCCGCACCGATCTTGCCGGCCGCAAACTGCGCGTTCTGCGCCGTCACCGCGGCGGCGATGTCGCCCGTGGTGATGCCCAGCCGGGCCATCTTGTCGGGTTGCAGCCAGAGCCGCATCGAGTAATCGCGCGCGCCAAAGATCTGCACGTCGGCCGCACCTGGAACACGCTTCAGATCGTCCACCACGTTTTGCGTCGCGTAGTTCGACAGGAACAGCGAGTCGTAGGTGCTCTTGGGCGAGTTCAGCGCGATGACGAGCAGAAAGTTGTTCGAGCGCTTGGCCACGACGATGCCGTTGCGCCGCACTTCATCCGGCAGGCGCGGCGAGGCCAGCTGCACGCGGTTGTTGACGTTGAAGGTGGCCTTGTCGATGTCGGTGCCGACCTCGAAGGTGACGGTGATCGTGGTCTGGCCGTTCGACGACGAGCTGGAGTTGAAGTACAGCATCTTCTCCAGGCCGGAGAGCTGTTCCTCGATCGGCCCGGCCACCGCCTTGGACAAGGTCTCGGCCGAGGCAC
>JANMDK010000161.1:0-8624 GCA_031376265.1 Pseudomonadota bacterium | reverse complement strand
CCCGGCGGTGCGGTTGGGGTGCCGTATCGGGTCGGGGCCGTGCCGGCGGTGGGCGATGCGCCGGTGGGTGGGGGGGGGGGGGCCGGGGCAGGCACCGGCGGCTCCTTGAAGCTGGCGCCGGACTGGTTGGCCATGTTGACGATCGCGCGCGCGAGTTAGGTATCCGAGAGGTCCGGCACGCCGCCGCGCGGCGGCATCGCGCCTTTGCCTGCGATCGACGTCTTGAGCAGGCCGTCCACCCCCAGCTTGAGTCTTGGAGCCCAGGCCGCCTTGTCGCCGATCTTTGGGGCGTTGGCCGCGCCGGTCATGTGGCACGCGGCGCAGACCGTCTTGACGACTTCCTCGCCGGTCTTGAAGACTTTGGGCGCGTTTACGTCGATTACTTCGACGCTGCCGACCGGCGCGAGGCGCGCGGCGACGGTTTTGGACTCCAACGCAAGCGGGTCGGTGCCGTGTTCGGAGAGCACCAGCGAAACCAATAGCAGGATGCCGGCGATCGGCACCGCGAACGATAGGAACAGCACCACGAGGAGCTGCTGCGGGGTCTTGATGAACGACGTGTGCTCGTCGTGCGCGGCGGCTGAGGTGCTCATGCGGGGCTTCCTTCGCGAGGCTGGGGCGGCAAAGCCATGATTTTAGCGCGAAAGTCGGCTCTGGGAAACGCGCCCGCGTGGACGGGCAAGGGGAAAACCGATATTCTCTCGCCCCTTGCGCAGCCGTAGCGTGAGGGTAGCGCAGAAGCAGGCTAGAGGCGCCCGTAGCTCAGCTGGATAGAGTACTGCCCTCCGAAGGCAGGGGTCACTGGTTCGACTCCAGTCGGGCGCGCCAGGAATTTACCGCTTCAACAAAAATAACAAAAAGCACCGGGGATAACCGCGGACTGCCGTCTTGGCGCCGCTACAAGGAGACAGGAAGATGTTCAAGAAAGCTACCCGCGGCACCGTATTGAATGGACTGCTGGCCGCCGCAGCCGCAGTTCTAACCACGGTTGCAACGCTCGGCTCCGCGCAGGCGCAATTCCCGACCAAGCCGCTCACCATGCTGGTGCCCTACGCGGCCGGCGGCCCGACCGACACCGTGGCCCGCGTCACGGCGCAGTCGATGAGCAAGACGCTCGGCCAGACCGTCGTAGTCGAGAACAAGCCGAGCGCCGGCGGCATCCTCGCGCCCGAGCAGACCAAGAACGCCAAGGCCGACGGCTACACGATCCTGATCCACCACGTCGGCATGGCCACCACGCCCGCACTCTACCGCCAGCTGCGCTTCAATCCGCTCACCGACTTCGACTACATCGGCCTCATCAACGACGTGCCGATGACGATCATCGCCAAGCCCACCTTCCCGGCCAAGGATTTCAAGGAATTCCTCGCCTACATCAAGGCCAACAAGACCAAGGTGACTTACGCCAACGCCGGCATCGGCGCAGCCTCCCACCTGTGCGGCATGCTCTTCATGAGCGCGATCCAGACCGACATGCTGACCGTGCCGTACAAGGGCACCGCGCCGGCGATGAACGACCTGCTCGGCGGCACCGTGGATTTCATGTGCGACCAGACCACCAACACCACGTCGCAGATCAAGGGCGGCAAGGTCAAGGTCTATGGCGTAACTTCGCTTAAGCGCGTGGCCTCGCTGCCCGACGTGCCGACGCTCGACGAGCAGGGCCTCAAGGGGTTCGAAGTCGGCATTTGGCACGGGCTCTATGCGCCCAAGGGCACGCCCAAGGAAGCGATCGACAAGCTCTCCTCGGCGCTGCAGGTGGCGGTCAAGGACCCCGAAGTTAACAAGCGCTTTGCCGACCTTGGCGCGACCTCGTACCCGCCGGAAAAGGCCACGCCCGCCGCGCTCGGCGCGCACCTCAAGGCCGAGATCGAGAAGTGGACCCCGATCATCAAGAAGGCGGGCGTCTACGCCGACTAAAACCAAAAATGGGGTCAGAGTCGATTTCAGCTGATCTAGCAAATTGGGGCTAGGGTCGTTAATTCGACTCTGACCCCAATTAAAAAGGCGCCCTCGGGCGCCTTTTTTTACGCTCGAGCGTTGCCGCTACTCAGGCAACGCCGTGTTTCTTGAACCACGCATAAGCTCGCTTCCAGCCGTCTTCCGCGGTTTCCTTGCGGTAGCTGGGGCGGTAGTCGGCGTTGAAGCCGTGCGGCGCATCCGGGTACACATGGATGATCGACTGCTTGTCCTTGCCGAAAGCCTTGAGCCCCGCGCGCATGCGCTCGACCGTGTCGATCGGAATGCCAGCGTCCGCGCCGCCGTAAAGGCCGAGCACCGGCGCCTTGAGCTGGTCGGCGATGTCGAGCGCGCCCAGCGGCATGGCGGGGAGGTTCGGCAGGAAATGCCCGTACCAGGCCACGCCCGCCTTCACCCGTTTGCTGTAGGCCGAGTACATCCACACCATGCGCCCGCCGCGGCAGAAGCCGGTGACGCCGAGCTTCGAGCTGCCGAGCTTGTGCTTCATCGCCCAATCGACCGTGCCATCGTTGTCGATGAAGGCCTGCTCGTCCGTCAACTTGTTGGCGCCCGCGAGGACTTCCTTGATCTCGGTGAGCTTCCAGAGCTGGCCGATGCGCGAGTACGGCTCGTTGGCGATCGCGAAGTAGCCCGCCTTGGCGACGCGGCGGCAGACGTCTTTGATGTGCTCGTGCAGGCCCCAGATCTCGGGCACGACGAGGATCACCGGGCGCTTGCCCTTGCCTTTGGGCGCCGCGTAGTAGGCGGGAATCGATCCCAGCTTGGTCTGCACTTCGATGTCGCCGGCTTCCAGCCCGTTGGTGTCCGTCTTGATGGCCTGCGACAGCACCGGGGCCGCGGTGACCGCGAAGCCGGCGGCGACTACGCCCTTGATGAATCCGCGGCGGTTGAGCTTCGCCTCGGGCACCAGGCTGTGGAAATGGGGGTCATCGAGCGGATTCGGAAAGCCGCCCGGCAGGTCTTCTCTTTTCACGTGCATCTCCCTGTGGGTGAAAGAATTAGAATGTGTTTTTTCCCCAGTGTATCCCACATGAAACCGCAGGCGAAACCGATCAGCCGCTTCCCGGTGCCGGACCTCGCGTCCCTGCCCGAAGACATCCGCACCAAGCTCGAAGGCGTGCAGGAGAAGGCGGGCTTTATTCCCAACGTGTTCCTCGCGCTCGCGCACCGGCCGGAAGAGTTCCGCGCATTCTTCGCGTACCACGATGCGCTGATGGAAAAGGAGGGCGGGCTCACCAAGGCCGAGCGCGAGATGATCGTCGTCGCCACCTCGGGCGCCAACGAATGCCAGTACTGCGTCATCGCGCACGGCGCGATCCTGCGCATCCGCGCGAAGGACCCGCTCGTTGCCGACCAGGTCGCGATCAACTACCGCAAGGCCGACATCACGCCGAGACAAATGGCGATGCTCGACTTTGCGATGCAGGTCGCGCTGCAGGCGGCCACCGTCGGCGATGAGGATCTCGAAGACCTCAGGGACCACGGCTTCTCGGATGAAGATATCTGGGACATCGGCGCAATCGCGGCGTTCTTTGCGCTCTCCAACCGCATGGCAAACCTCACCAGCATGCGGCCGAACGACGAGTTCTACCTCATGGGGCGGGTGCCCAAAGCCAAATGAAGACCGGCATCGTCCTTTTCGCGCACGGCGCGCGCGACCCGAACTGGGCGCGCCCGCTCGAGCGACTGAAAAGGATGCTGGCCGAGCGCATGCCGGATGCGGTGATCGAGGCGGCTTTTCTCGAGCACATGGCGCCAACGCTCGAAGAAGCCGCCGACACGCTGGTCGGGCAGGGCGTGACCGAGCTCTCGATCGTGCCCGTCTTTATCGCGCAGGGCGGTCACCTGCGCGAGGACCTGCCGCGCCGGGTAGACGCGTTAAAGAAAAAGCATCCGGCCATTCCCGTGCGCATTGCGCCGCCGATCGGCGAAGTCGACACGATTCTTTCCGCCATCACCGGCTGGATCGAGGGCATGCACAAATAGAGCGATGGCAGTATTTCGCCCGGAGAGCCAGTGAAGGCGCGGCCCTCCGGCGGAGAATGGCAGTATTGCCTTAGTGGCTGGGCCGTTGGCGCTGCACGTACAGGTCCAGCACCGACCGCACGACTTCGGGTTCCAGCGGACCCGCGCAATGCGCGATATCGATCAGGGAGAGCCCTTTGCGGCGCGCCTGACGAGCTGGGTGCGCGTCCGGCAAGCGGGCAAGGATGGCTTCAAGTTGTTTTGTTTCCACGGCGTCGAGTTCTTGCATACGTCCTCCGTCGTTGTTGTGCCTCGGCGCGAACTGTATGCAAAGCAAGCCCCCATGCCTGTCGGCTCAGTGCCTTTAATCAGGACTCCTGTTTTCCGACCCTGCGTCGGAGCTTCGGCACGCTTTTTGCGGCCTCCAGACCCCGGAGGACTTTGATTTAGGGGTACGCCATGCTGCGCGTCATGATCGTGGACGACGGCGCGATGTCGGTGCCGGGCTTGATCGCCAGGTGCAGGTCGGCGGCTTCGGCGGTCACGGTTTTCCTCGGGTCGACCACGACGATCTTCAGTGCCGGGTTTTTCTCTTTTGCGTCCTCGATCCTCCGGTACAGGATCGGGTGGGCGAAGGCCGTGTTCGAGCCGGTGATGAACAATACCTCTGCGTTATCGATGTCCTCGTAGCACGCCGGTGGTGCGTCAGCACCGAGGGAGAGCTTGTAGCCCGCCACCGCCGAGGACATGCACAGGCGGGAGTTGGTGTCGACGTTGTTGGTCCCGATGAGGCCCTTGGCCAGCTTGTTGAAGACGTAGTAGTCCTCGGTGAGCAGCTGGCCGGAGATGTAGAAGGCCACGGCGTCCTTGCCGTGGTTTTTTATGATCTCGGCGAATTTGTCCGCTGCGTGGCCTAAAGCGGCCGGCCAGGGGGTTCTTTGGCGCTTTTTGTCCTTTTCCAGTCTTACTTCGGGGAAAAGCACCCGGTTTGCGCGGGTGGTGGTCAGGTGGAGCGTCTGGCCTTTGGTGCACAGGCGCCCGAAATTGGCCGGGTGGTTGGGGTCGCCGCGGACCCCGGTGATCTTGCCGGATTCAGTCTTGATCAAGACGCCGCAGCCGACGCCGCAGTAGGGGCAGGTGGAGGGGGTTTCCATGGGGGATTACTAAGCAACGGGTATGCCATTGGTGGGTAAACCGATCGGCGCCAGAAACCGTTTGGCAGGGAGGAGTCCGCGCGGAGAAAGCAATGCCAGAGGTAAGCCGGTTTTTCGGGATCATCATCGCGATGTACTACAACGACCATTCGCCGCCGCATTTCCACGCCAAGCATGGCGATGACCAAGCTTCGCTCCGCATAGACAACGGTGAGATACTCGAAGGCGCCTTGGGGGCGCGCGCACTGAGGCTCGTCGAGGAATGGCGATCGCTTCACCAGGCGGAATTGCTGCAGGACTGGATGCGCGCCGAGGCAAGGCAGCCGTTGAACAAGATCGAGCCTCTGGGGTAGATCATGATTCCAAAAGTGGTTGAGGTACGGGCTCTGGGTGGGTACAGACTGTGGCTTCGCTTCCACGACGGCGTGTCTGGAATCGTCGATCTGAGCGCCGAACTTTGGGGTCCTATGTTCGAGCCGCTGAAAGACGAAGCGCTCTTTGCGCGGGTTTCGGTGCATCCAGAACTCGATACGGTCACCTGGCCTAATGGTGCGGACCTTGCGCCGGAGTTTCTCTATCGCGCTGCGCAGCAGCACGTTGATGGTGGCCCGCGCCTGAGCGTGTGAAGGCGCGCTGTGCCTTCGTCGATGCCTTAGTAGGGCAGGTGGAGGCGTTACAAGCACAGCGGGAGGGTGCGCGCCCGTTAAGCTCGGAGGCTTGGACTCTACCCCAAGTTGTGACTACAATATTCGAGCTTCATAGCAATTGAGGTCTCAGATGGCTTCGGGCCGCACCCCTCGCAATCCGCAGCAAGTCCCGATCCGCGAATTCAAAGCTCGCCTGTCCCACTATCTGGCCAAGGCAGCACGCGCTGCTATCGAAGTAACCTCCCACAAAAAGGTCGTGGCGCGAGTGACGGGCGTACCGCCAGAAGCGGGCGAGGGCATCGCCCGCCTGATCGCGTCGGGCGCGGTGAGCTGGAACGGCGGAAAGCCGGCCGGCGCAGCAATCCGCCTAGCCAAGCGCGGCAGCAGCGTCTCCGAAACGGTGCTCGAAGATCGCGGATGATCCTCTACGCCGACACGTCGGCGCTGGTGAAGCTGTACCTCTCCGAAACCGGGTCCCCCGCGCTAAAGAAGCTCGTAGCCTCCGCCGAGGCGCTTGCCACCTGCCGCATCACATGGGCTGAAGCGCATTCGGCGCTCGCGCGCCGTGTGCGGGAAGTGCCCGGCGACGCTGCGCCCGTGGCGCAAGCAAGGAAGGCGCTCGTGATCGATTGGCCGAAAGTCATGATCGTCGAGCTAACGCAGGAAGTCGTCGCGCGCGCTGCCGACTATGCGGACACATTTGCGTTGCGCGGCTACGACAGCGTCCAGCTTGCGGCCGCGCACTCGCTGGCGCTGGAGGCTGGGGTAGAGGTGTCGTTCGCGTGCTTCGACGAGCGGCTCAACAAGGCCGCGCGCGTGCTCGGTCTGCAAGTGCCGTTTGCCGGGCTATGAGTTTGTCCTCAGATTCGGGAAGCGAAGGAAATTCTCGGGGACCATTCGGCCGCGCCAAGGAAGAAGTGCTCGTCGAGCTCTGCGCCTCTGGGAACGTCGATCCCGCGGAGTGGCGCCGGCACGGCGACGACTTTTTTATGGCCGGCGTGGCCACGTTGCTTGGATCGGTCCGCGGCTTCGATCGCCGCGTCTATCTCGACCTCGCCGAGGCGTTGTATCCGGGGATGAGCTACGTAGAAACGTTTGATGTCTGGCTGCAGCGCAGTCCGCTCAGGGCCGCTCGCTTCGTGCCCAGGCTGGAGCGCCGATTGGAAATGAAACGAAATCCTCCCCAAGGTTAGCCAGACAACAGAACTTTCCCCTCCCGCCCCATAACATCCTCCCACTCACTCGTCGTACCGGGAGCGTCAAGGGTCATGGGTCAGCGGTTCTCTGTCATCTGTAGGACTCTTTTTGCCGCGCTGACCCTCATCGCCTCACTCCCGCACGCCTCCGCGCGTGAAGTCGAGACCTCCGCCCAGCTCCGCAGCCTCTATGACTGGACCCAGGCCGACCGCCTGGCCTGGGCGGAGCGCAGTGCCAAGGACAACAAAGAGCAACTCGCCGCCGACCTTGCCAAGGCCAGCACGAATAACTCCTTCGTTCGCACCGCGCTGGCCAACACGCAGCAGGTCCGCCCCACCGAATACAAGACGATCGAGCAGCGCCGTGCCTACTACGACCTCATGGCGCAGGTGCTCGAGAGCAGCGACGCAACCGCGCTGCGCGGGATCCGCTTCTTCCACTCGGCCGCGGCGCTGACCGCGCAAGAGGAGGCGGGAACCAGCGAATCGCTGCCGGGCCGCCTCCTCGGCGCCGGCGCCCGCAAGCTGCTCGAGGACATCAACCGCGACCTCTTCAGTGCGAATCTCTCCATGCTGCGCAACCTGCTCTTCGACTGGAGGGAGCCGCGCCAGTCGGCCTCCGCAGCCGCAGTCAGTCCGATGGTCTTCGATATGGCGATGGTCGACCGCGAGCAGGACCTGGTCGAGCGGGCGCTGGCCGAGCGCGGCTACCCCTCCGAACTAATCGGGCGCATCAATTTCTTCCTCGGCCTCGGGCCCTCGCTCTGGTCGCTGCGCTACTCGCCGATCGAGGTCGCGCGGCGCTGGACGGCACGCGCCGGGTACGAGCGGGAGGATTTCGCCAACCGCAGCTGGCGGGTGGCGATGGGACGGTCCCTCGTGTTCTTCTTCCACGGCTTCAAGCATCGCGAGACTGCGGACGAGATGGCGAGCCTGATTGCCCGCGTGCGGGGCGAAAAACTCCGCATGTGAAAGCGCTGTCGCGCTACCTGCTCGGCGTGCTGTTCGTCGTCGCGGGGCTCAACCACTTCGTCATGACCGATTTCTACGTCGCGATCATGCCGCCCTACCTGCCGTGGCCGCTTGCGCTGGTCTACCTGAGTGGACTGGCGGAGGCGGGCTGCGGCCTGCTGCTGCTGTCCCATAACTGGGCTGTAGAGGCGGCCTGGGGAATCATCGCCCTGTGCGTGGCGGTGTTCCCGGCCAACCTGCACATGGCGCTGCATCCGGCGCTGTTCCCCCAGTTTTCCGAGACGGCCCTGTGGCTAAGGCTGCCGTTGCAGGGGGTGATCATGGCCTGGGCGTACTGGTATGCGCGCGGGGAGAATTTCGGGTTCCGGCAGAGGTAGCATGCCAATTACGGAAACTAAACTACCCTGAGCGCCGCCTTCTGATTCACTCTACGGTGTTTAAAGTTGCACTTTCTGCAGATAAAAAAAGCTCCGGCGCCTGCATGAATCAGGCGGCCGGAGCCGGGTGTTGCTTTACGTCGCTGCTTAGTTGCGGTCGCGGCGCGGAGCTGCCGGTGCAATGTACGGCGCGGGTGCCGGCGCCGGAGCAGGCGGCGCGGCCATCACGGCCTGGCGCGGCTGCTGGGGCGGCGGCGCAACGACGACCGCTACCGGCGCGGCGGGGATCACGGCTTGCGCAACGGGGATACCGCAAACGCCGGGAGGCGGGGG
>JANMDK010000095.1:0-2695 GCA_031376265.1 Pseudomonadota bacterium | reverse complement strand
TCAAGCGCGTCATGGGCAAGGCGAGCTTCGCCACGCTGCAGGACGGCTCGCAGAGCCCGCAGGGCGGGACCAATCGCATCCAGATCTACGTGACCAACGACCTCACCGGCGAGGCGGCGCACGAGGCTTTCAAGCACTGGGACCTCGGCGACATCCTTGGGGTGACCGGCACGCTGTTCAAGACCAACAAGGGCGAGCTCACGGTTCAAGCAACGCAAATCCGCATGCTCACAAAGGCGCTGCGCCCGCTGCCGGAGAAATTCCACGGCCTCGCCGACCAGGAGGTGCGCTATCGCCAGAGGTATGTCGACCTCATCGTCAACGAGGGCTCGCGCAAGGTGTTCGTCGAGCGCTCGAAGATCGTGCAGTCGATCCGCGAGTCGATGGTGGCCGAGGGCTTCCTCGAAGTCGAGACGCCGATGATGCATTCGATCCCGGGCGGTGCCGCGGCCCGTCCTTTCAAGACGCACCACAATGCCCTCGATATGGAGCTCTTCCTGCGAATCGCACCTGAGTTGTATCTCAAGCGGCTCGTGGTCGGCGGCATCGAGAAGGTGTTCGAGATCAACCGCAATTTCAGGAACGAGGGCATGTCGACGCGGCATAACCCCGAGTTCACGATGATGGAGATGTACGCCGCTTACGAAACGGTGGAGTACATGATGGCGCTGACCGAGCGCCTGGTGCGCAACGCGGCGCAGTCGGCGGTCGGCTCTGCGCAGGTCACCTACCAGGGCACCGCGATCGACCTCGGCCAGCCGTTCGCGCGCCTCCCGATCCCGGAAGCGATTCGCAAGCACGACACCCAAAGCGCGACGGCCGACCTGCGGGACCGCGGCTTCCTCGCGTCGCGCGTCAAGGCGCTCGGCGGCGCGATCGACGACCACCACGGCTGGGGCTCGCTGCAGCTCATGCTCTTCGAGGCCGTGGCCGAGAAGCACCTGCAGCAGCCGACCTTCGTCACCGAATACCCTGCCGAAGTCTCGCCGCTCGCGCGCCGCGCAGACCGCGACCCGGAACTGGTCGACCGCTTCGAGCTCTTCATCGACGCCAAGGAAATGGCCAACGGTTTTTCAGAGCTCAACGACCCGGAAGACCAGTCGCAGCGCTTCCTCGAGCAGGCAAAAAAGAAGGACGCCGGCGACCAGGAGGCGATGTTTTTCGACGCCGACTACATCCGCGCGCTGGAGTACGGCCTGCCGCCGACCGCCGGCGCGGGCATCGGCGTGGACCGGCTTGTCATGATCCTGACGGACAGCCCGTCGATCCGTGACGTAATCCTCTTTCCGCAGATGCGGGCGGAGACCTGAGACCAGCCGTAACAAGTGGTAACACCGCAACCCACGCCCACTGCGGTACGCTATGCCGCATCAGGAAAACAGAGGGAGAACCCGAATGAAGAGCCATCTCATAATCGTGACCACGATCGCGGCCGCGGCAGCGTCGATCGGCACCGCTTTCGCGCAGGCGCCGAACCAGCAATACCAGCAGCAATACCAGCAGCAATATCAGCAACAACCGTATCAACAGCCGTACCAGCAGCAGCCGCAGGGCTACCCCCAGCAGCAAGGCTACCCTCAGCAGCAGGGGTATCCGCAGCAACAAGGCTATCCGCAGCAACAGGGTTACCCACAGCAGCAGGGCTATCCCCAGCAACAGGGCTACCCGCAGCAGCAGGGCTATCCGCAGCCGCAAGGCGGCGGTCAGCAGTACAGCCAACCTTACGGCCAGCCGCCCGTCGCCGTGCAGCGCCCGATCTGCATGGAGTGCGGCACGATCGAATCGATGCGCGAGATCGAGAAGCAAGGCGACGGCACCGGGCTTGGCGCAGTCGCCGGCGGCCTCACCGGGCTGATCGTCGGCAAGCAGCTCGGCAACGGCAAGGGCCAGAATGTCGGCGCGCTGCTGGGCGCAGCCGGCGGCGCATATGCCGGCCACCAGATCGAGAAGGGCACGCGCTCGAACAAGTCGTATGAAGTCTACGTGCGCATGGAAGACGGCAGCATGCGCACCGTCGCGATGCCGCAGGCGCCGACCTGGCGCACCGGCGAGCGCGTGCGCATCGTGAACGGAGCGCTGCAGGCCGACATCAGGTAGCAACCGTGGAGCTCTACTGGCTGCAGGATTTCCTCGCGCTGGTGCGCAGCGGGAATTTCTCCAAAGCGGCCATGGAGCGCCACGTCACGCAGTCCGCCTTCAGCCGCCGCATCCAGGCGCTGGAGGACTGGGTCGGCGCACCGCTCTTCGACCGCAGCGGCCACCCGGTCGAGCTCACCGCCGCCGGCCAGCAGCTGCTGCCGATCGCGGTGGGCAGCGTCGAGCCGCTGCTCGACTTCCGCGCCTCGATGCGCTCGAATGCATCCGACTCCGCGCCCACCGTCACCTTCCTCATGCCGACACCCTGCTCGGCCGGCATCTTTCCGGCGCTGCTCGCGCGGCTCAACCGGGAGATCGGCCCGATCGTCGGGCGCGGCTCGGTCAAGCGCATCGACGAGGTGGCCGAGCGCTACGTCGCCGGCGAAGCGGACCTTGCACTTTCGTACCGGCACCCCTCGCTGCCGAGGCCCGCGGGCTTCGATTCCCTGGACACGATCGAGATCGGCGACGAGCCGATGATGCCGGTTTGCGCGCCGCAACGCCGCGGCACTTCGGGCTATGGTCTTCCGGCGACGCCCGGCTCGCCGTTGGTATACCT
>JANMDK010000079.1:0-11602 GCA_031376265.1 Pseudomonadota bacterium | reverse complement strand
GCCGCGTTCGCTCGTTGCTGCGTTCAAGGAGCCGCTCGCCGAGTACTTCTCGCGCAACGCGGCGTGGATCCTCCTCGTGCTGGTGGTGCTCTACAAGCTCGGGGACGCGTTCGCGGGGAGCCTCACGACTGCGTTCCTCATCCGGGGCGCCGGGTTCACGGCCACCGACGTCGGCGCGATCAACAAGACCCTGGGGCTCATTGCCACCATCATCGGCGCTCTTGCAGGCGGCGCGCTGATGGCGCACCTGCGCCTTTACAAGTCGCTGATGCTTTTCGGCATCCTGCAGGCGGTGACAAACCTCGGCTTCATGGCGATCGCAATGGTCGGCAAGAGCTACCCGCTCCTGGTTGCGGCTGTGGCGGCGGAGAACCTTTGCGGCGGCATGGGCACCGCGGCTTTCGTGGCATTGCTCATGGCGATGTGCGACCGGCGGTTTTCGGCCACGCAGTACGCGCTGCTCTCCGCGCTCTCGGCGGTCGGCCGCGTGTACGTCGGGCCGGTCGCGGGCTATATGGTCACCGGCCTCGGTTGGACGACGTTTTTCTTCCTCACCTTCCTGATCGCGCTGCCGGGCATCGCGATGCTCCGCTGGCAGAAGGCGCGCATCGAGGCGCTCGACAAGGCCCCGGATACCTAGTGTCCGCGCCCGCGCCGTGCGCTCGATTTCAGGACTTTTGCTTTCGAAGAACCGCGCCCCGCTTTACTCTCCGGTTAGTTAGTGTACCGGTGTCGGTACATTTCACTCGGGCGTGATGCCGGCGTCCTGCACGCCCTTCTTCCATGTGGCGACCTGCTCTCGCACGTACGCCGTCAGTTCCTGCGGCGTGGAGCCCTCGAGCTCGTAGCCGTATTTGTCGAGGGCGTCCTTGACCTCGGGACGCCGGATGGCCGTGTTGAACTCGCGCGCAAGGCGCTCGACGATCTCGCTTGGCATCCTGGCCGGCCCGAACATTGCGCCCCACGACACCAGCGTGTATTGCGGGAACCCCGACTCGGCCATCGTAGGCGCATCCGGGAACAGCGGGTTGCGACGCGAGCCCAGCGTGCCGAGCACGCGCAGCTTGCCTTCCTTGGCCAGCGGCCCGCCCGGCGAAGTGCTGGCGATCGCGAAATGCAGCCGGCCCGAGACGAGGTCGAGCATCAGCGGCGCGTCGCCCTTGTACGGGATGTGCTGCATGCTGGCTTTGCCGAGCTGCGCAATTGTCGCGGTGGCGATGATGCTCGTCGTGTTGCCGGTGCCGTAATTGAGCTTGCCCGGATTGGCCTTGGCGTGCTCGATCAGCTCCGCGAGGTTTTTCGCCGGCACCGATGGGTGTGCAAAGACGAAGAAGGGGAATCGCCCGATCAGCGAGATCGGCGTGAAGTCCGTGAGCGAGTCGTAAGGAGGGTTCTTGCGCAGCCCCATGATCGACGCGATCGCGCTGTTCGTACCGAAGAAGACCGTGTAGCCGTCTGGCGGCGACTTGACCACCAGTTCGCCGGCAATCGCGCCATCCGCCCCGGGCCGGTTGTCGACCAGCACCGGTTGGCCGAGCTGCTGGGAAAGGGGCGGCGCCAGGACGCGGCAGACCGCATCGGCCAGACCCCCGGCCGGGAACTGCAGCACCATGCGGATCGGCTTGTTGGGATATTGGCCCTGGGCGGAAGCGCCGGGGGCCGTGACCAAAGCGGAAAGCGCGAGGGCTGCAATCAGGAACTTGGTGGATTTCGTCACGGCCTGCTCCTCCTCAGGGTTGGTCGCAACTGCGCCGTGATGGTACCCGCTCGTCGTCGATGCCGGTGCCGCACCGCACAGCGACGCGTGGCCCGCGCCTATTCGAGCTTCAGGTTGGCGGCGCGAATCACCTTTTCCCATTTGACGACTTCGGCCGCAACTTCCGCGCGCAGCGCTTCCGGCGTGCTGCCCGCGGTCTCGATTCCCTGCGTGGCGAGCTTTGCCTGCAGATCCGGCATCTGCAGCACGGCCTGCATTTCGCGGTTCAGCAGCCCGATCACTTCCTTCGGAGTGCCGGCCGGCGCGTACAGGGCGTAGTCGGTCATTGCAATCACGCCGGGGACGCCCGCTTCAGCCATGGTCGGCAATTCCGGCATCGTCGGCGATCGCTTGACGGACGCCACGGCGAGCGCCCGCACCTTCCCGGACTTGAGGTGCGGCAGGTAGGCCGGGAGGCTGTCGAGCGCCATGTCGATGCGCCCGTCGAGCAGGTCCGGGATGATCTGCGTCGTGCCCTTGTACGGAATATGGGTCATGTCGATGCCCGCCGCCTGCTTGAACATCTCGCCGGTCAGGTGGATCAGCGCCCCGGTCCCCGACGAGGCGAAAGTGAGATGGCCGGGCTTCGCCTTGGCGAGCGCGACGAGTTCCTTGACCGAGTTGGCGCGCGAACCCACCGGGACGATGAGGGCGATGATGCCGTCGCCGATCCGGGAGACCGGCGCGAAATCGCGGCGAAGATCGTACGAAATATTCTTGTAAGTCAGGAACGCGATCGCCTGGCTGCCGATCGGCCCGATCAGGAGCGTATGGCCGTCGGGTGCGCTCTTCACCAGCGCCTCCCCGCCGATGGTGGTGCCGGCGCCGGGCTTGTTCTCGACGACCACCGCCTGCCCGAGGCGCGGCGATAGTTTCTCGCCGACCGCGCGCGCGACGATGTCGACACCGCCTCCGGGCGGGAAAGGCACCACGATGCGAATCGGCTTCGTCGGGTACTGCGCCGAGGCGCCAGGCAACAACGCGACGCCGGCAAGCAGGCCGCAAATCCCACCGGCCAGAATTCGGCCAACCTTGTTCATGCCACTCTCCTTTCCAGGTTTACTCCGGGAAACTCAGCGGGCCGAGCACCTATAGATGGCCATGCTCCCGCGCAGGTTCGGCAGCGTATGGACCGGCTTGCCGTTGTTGAGCACTACGCGCTCGCGGATCCGCACGCCGAGCTTGGCGCACAGGTCCTCGAAATCCTTGATCGTGAAGAGGTGGACGTTGGGCGTGTCGTACCACTGGTAGGTCAGGTCGCCCCACACGGGCATGCGCCCGGCCAGCACCTGCAGCCGGCCGACCCAGTAGCCGAAGTTCGGGAAGCTCACGATCGCCTCGCGCCCGACGCGCAGGATCTCGCTCATGATTTCCTCGGTATGGCGCACCGCCTGCATCGTCTGCGAAAGGATCACGCAGTCGAACGAGCCATCCTGGAACGACGACAAACCGCTCTCCAGGTTCATCTGCAGCACGTTGACGTCGTTCCTCACGCAGGCGCCGACGTTGGCGTCGTCGATCTCGATGCCATAGCCGTAGGCGCGCCGGTGCTCCCACAGGTAGCGCAGCAGCATGCCGTCGCCGCAGCCGAGGTCGAGGATGCGCGAGTCCGGCGCGACCCAGCCGGCGATGGCAGCGAGGTCCGGGCGGCGGGCGAGCAGGGCGCGGTCTGCGTCTGTCACAGGTCAATGTTCCCGTAATACGCGCGCACCGCATTCATGTAGCGCTCGTCGTCCATGAGGAAGGCGTCGTGGCCGTGCGGCGCGTCGATCTCGAGGTAGGACACCACGCGCCGGTTGTCGAGCAGCGCGCGCACGATCTCGCGCGAGCGCGCGGGCGCGAAGCGCCAGTCCGACGTGAACGAGATCACCAGGAAGGCCGCCTTTGCGCGCGCCATCGCCGCCGAGAGGTCGCCATCGAACTCCGCCGCCGGGTCGAAATAGTCGAGCGCCTTGGTAATGCGCAAGTAGGTGTTGGCGTCGAAGTAGGTCGAGAACTTGTCGCCCTGGTAGCGCAGGTACGACTCGATCTCGAAATCGACGTTGAAATTGAAGCCGAGCGCGCCGCTCCGCAGGGTGCGGCCGAATTTCTCCATCATCGCGTCGTCCGACAGGTACGTGATGTGGCCGAGCATGCGCGCGAGGCGCAGCCCGATGCGCGGCACCACGCCCTTCTCGTAGTAGTTGCCGCCGTGGAATTCCGGGTCGGTGGTGATCGCCTGGCGCGCGACCTCGTTGAACGCGATGTTCTGCGCCGAGAGCTTCGGCGTGGAAGCGATCACCAGCGAATGGCGGATCCGCTCCGGATAGGAGAGCGTCCACTGCATCGCCTGCATTGCGCCGAGGCTGCCGCCCATCACCGCGGCGAACTTCTCGATGCCGAGGTAGTCGGCGAGCTTCGATTGCGCCTGCACCCAGTCTTCCACCGTGACCACCGGGAAATCGCCGCCCCAGGGCTTGCCGGTGGCCGGGTTGAGGCTCATCGGCCCGGTCGAGCCGTGGCAGCCGCCGAGGTTGTTCACGCCGACGACGAAGAAGCGGTTCGTGTCGAGCGGCTTGCCGGGGCCGACCATGTTGTCCCACCAGCCGACGTTCTCGGCGTCGTCCGCATACACGCCGGCAACGTGGTGCGCGGCATTCAGCGCATGGCACACCAGCACTGCATTCGACTTTGCCGCGTTCAGCGTGCCGTAGGTCTCGTAGGCGAGCTCGAACGCCGGCAGGCTCGCGCCGCCCTTCAGGTGGATGGGCGAGTCGAACCGCGCCTTCTGCGGCTTGACGATGCCGACTGAGCCCGGCTGGAACTGCGGTGCGTTCATTGCTTGGTGCTGGTCCAGGAAATAAAAAACCCGTTCGGCTTTGCGCGGAAACGGGTTTTGCGAACCTGTCTCTTTAGCGGTATTTGTTGCGCGCCCGCAAGCTGAACTTCAAATCGGCGCGTCTGGCAGGGGGCAAAGTTACGCGGCCGTCTGCCCCCTGTCAACTCGAGGAATTACCCCGTAATGCCGATCGCCCAAGGGATGAACTCATGGTCGCCCAGGCCGAATGCCTCGCTCTTGGTCTCCTTGCCCGAGCAGGTGTCGAGGATCAGCTCGAAGATCTTCTGGCCCATCTGCTGCATGTCCGCGGTGCCGTCCAGGATCTCGCCGCAGTTGATGTCCATGTCTTCCTCGAGCTTGGTGAACATCGGCGTGTTGGTCGCGAGCTTGATCGAGGGCGAGGGCTTGCAGCCGAACGCCGAGCCGCGGCCAGTGGTGAAGCACACTACGTTGGCGCCGCCCGCGATCTGGCCGGTGGCCGAGACCGGGTCGAAGCCCGGCGTGTCCATGAAGACGAAGCCGTGCTGCTTTACCGGCTCGGCGTACTTGTAGACCTCCATGAGGCCGGTGCTGCCGCCTTTCATGGCCGAGCCGAGCGATTTCTCGAGGATGTTCGCCAGTCCCCCGGCCTGGTTGCCGGGGCTCACCACGCCGTTGATCTGCACGTCGCGGCCGATGGCGTACTCGTCCTTCCACCAGCGGATGCGCTCGATCAGCTTCTCGCCGACTTCCTTGGTCACCGCGCGGCGCGTAAGCGTGTGCTCGACGCCGTTGATCTCGGGCGTCTCCGACAGGATCGCGGTGCCGCCGTTGCGCACGAGGATGTCCATCGCGGCGCCAAGCGCCGGGTTGGCGGTGATGGAGGAGAAGCTGTCCGACCCGCCGCACTGAAGGCCGACCGAGATGTGGCTTGCATCGCAAGGGACGCGCTGCACGCGGTTGGCTTCGGGCAGCAGCTCCCTGATCGCCTCGATGCCGGCCTCGATGGTTTTGCGCGTGCCGCCGGAATCCTGCATGACGAAAGTCTTGAGCTTGGTGCCGCTGGTGAGCTTCTCGTGCTGGAAGAGCGTGTTGATCTGGTTTCTCTCGCAGCCCAAGCCCACCACCAGCACCGCCGCCATGTTCGGGTGGCGGATGTAGCCCGCGAGCGTGCGGCGAAGCAGGTCCATCGGCTCGCCCGAGAGTTCCATGCCGCAGCCGGTCGCGTGCGTAAACGCGGCGACGCCGTCGATGTTCGGGAATTCGGCGAGGCGCTCTTTCGTGAACCAATCCGCCATCCGATGCACGACGGTCGCCGAGCAATTGACGGTCGAGACGATGCCCACGTAGTTGCGCGTGGCCACGCGGCCGTCGTCGCGCACATAGCCCATGAACTTGGCATGCTCGGCCTCGGGCAGCATCGCCGTGGGCTTGTACTCTTGCGCGTACGCATAGTCGCGATCGAACTCGCGGAACTCCATGTTGAGGCGATGCATCAGCGTGCCCGGGCGGATGTCGTTCGAAGCGAACCCGATCACGGTGTTGTACTTGAGGATCGGCTCGCCCTTGGCGATTGCCCGGGCCGCCACCTTGTGCCCCGCGGGGATGCGGTTGAGGCAGGTGAGGTTTTCCTCGGGCACTGCCGCGCCCTGCGCGATGTCGACTCGCGCGACCACCACGTTGTCGTTCGCGTGCAGGCGGATTGCGGCGCCGGCAAAATTCTTCTGCGTCATGTCGTTCATTGGCTTGCCTCCAGTGCATTCCTTATTGCGGCTGTCCTCGTGCGCCGCAGCCAGTTGGGTGCGCTCCGCCCGCGCCGCGGAAAACGGCGCGGCGGGTCGCAATGCTCGGCCACTTTGTCGAGCACGAAGGTGGCGATTTGCGGGTCGAGGCTCAGGGCCGCGCCGACGAGCTGCTCGCGGATGCGCCAGCCGCCGAAACGCCCGCCGCCGACGAGGATGGCCGCGCTCTTGCCCCCGGCTGCATTCGCTTCGCCGGAGTCCACGGCGTAGTTGGCGTAGCCGATCCCGCGCTTCCAGGTGAGCGCCCGCTCGCGGCTGGTGCCGCGCTCGTAGCAAAGCTGCAACTCGAGGACCTCACCCTCCGGCGATTGCCAGACGTAGAGGTCGAAATCGTCGTCATGGAACCAGCGCTTGCGGCGCGTGAGGCTGCGCTGCACGACGCTGCGGATCTCACGCAGCATCGGCCTGCCTTGCTGCGCCTGAAGCGATGATCTTCTCCACCGCGGTGGCGTCGTAACCCGCTTCGCTCAGCAGTTCGCGCGTGTGCTCGCCGAGGCGCGGGGCCGGGTGGCGATACTCGGGCGGCGTCTCGGACCACTCGGACGGTGTCTTCATCGACGTGAGCCGCCCCTCCGTCGGATGGTCGACCTGCCCGAAGTAGCCTGTGGCATCCAGGTGCGGGTCGGCAAACACGTCGGCGAGGGTATTCATCGGCCCGCACGGGATGTCGTACTTCGCGAAGCCTTCGAGCCACTCGGCCGTGGTGCGTTCCGCCATGCGCTCGCCGAACCATGCGTAGACCGCGTCGATGTTCTCGATGCGCCCGGTCTGCGAGGAGAAACGCGCGTCCTTCTCGTACATCTCCGGTTTACCGATCAGTTCGAAGAAATTGCGCCATTGCTTGTCGTTGTAGACGAGAACGCAGACCCAGCCGTCCTTGGTGCGGTAGGGCTTGCGCTCTTTGGACAGCACGCGCGCATAGCCTTCGCCCGGCATCGGTGGCACGAACGTGCGCCCGGAGAGATGCTCGCCCATGAGCGTCTGCACCAGGCTCTCGAACATCGGCACGTCGACGCGTTGGCCCTTGCCGGTGCGCTCGCGCGCGAACAGGGCGGTGGTCACGGCGGTCGCGAGATGCAAGCCCACGGTGCGGTCGGCGTAGGTGGCCGGCACGTAGCGCGGCTGGTCGGCGCCCGACTGCTCCATCAGCCACGGCACGCCGGCACGCGCCTGGATCAGGTCGTCGTAAGCGGGCATCGCGGCATAGGGGCCCTTCTGGCTGTAGCCGAACCCACCGACATAAATGATTTTCGGATTGACCGCGCAAACATCCTCGTAGGCCAGGCCGAGGCGCGTCATCGCCTGAGGGCGGATGTTGTAGACCAGCACGTCGGCGGTCTTTGCGAGCGCAAGCGCAGCCGCGAGGCCCTCGGGTTTCTTGAGGTCGAGCACGATCGAGCGCTTGTTGCGGTTGGTGTTGAGGAAGATATGGCCCATGCCGGCATGCCTCGCCGGGCCGTTGAGCCGCACGATGTCGCCTTCCGGCGGCTCGAGCTTCACCACGTCGGCGCCGTAGTCGGCGAGGATCTGCGTCGCATAAGGCCCCATCACCACCGTGGTGAGGTCGAGGATGCGCACTCCGTCGAGGGGCCCGCTCATAGTCTCTTCACGAATTCAGTTTGTGCAGCAATTCCTGCGTGCGCCTGCTATCGGTCGATCGCAGCACCCGCGCGGCCATCGGCATGATGTCGGCCACGCTGGTCTTCAGCACGCGCTCCTTGATCGAAAGGAGCTGCGCCGGGTGCATCGAGAAATTGCGCAGGCCCAGCCCGAGCAGCAGCCGGGTGAGCCCGGGGTCGCCGGCCATTTCGCCGCAGACCGCCACCGGCACGCCCGCGCGGTTGGCGCGCGAAATCGTCTGCGCGACCAGCTGGAGCACCGCCGGGTGCAGCGGGTCGTAGAGATGCGCGACCGCGTCGTCGGTGCGGTCGATGGCGAGCGTGTACTGGATCAGGTCGTTGGTGCCGAGCGAAAGGAAGCCGAGCTTGCGCATGAACATCGGCAGCGCGAGCGCCGCCGCGGGAATCTCGATCATGCCGCCGACCGGAATGTTCTTGTCGTACGGCTGGCCGGCCGCTTCCAGCATCGCCTTGGCTTCCTTTATCAGCACCAGCGTCTGGTCGATTTCGTGCGCGTGCGCGAGCATCGGGATCAGCAGGCGGATCTTGCCGTAGTGCGATGCGCGCAGGATCGCGCGCAGCTGCTCGAGGAACATCTGCGGCTCGGCCAGGCAATAGCGGATCGCGCGCAGCCCGAGCGCCGGGTTCGGCATCGAATACGCCACACCCACGGTGGAGGTCTGCAGCGCCTTGTCGGCGCCGATGTCCAGGGTCCGGATGGTCACCGGCTTGCCTTCCATGGCGAGCGTGACTTCGCGGTAGGCCTCGAACTGCTCTTCCTCATCCGGCAGGCTCTTCCTGTTCATGAAGAGGAACTCGGTGCGGAAAAGGCCGATGCCCTGCGCGCCGTTCTCGAGCACTTCGTCCATGTCCTGCGGCAGCTCGATGTTGGCGAAGAGCTCGATCGGGATGCCGTCGAGCGACGCCGCAGGCGTCTTCTTGAGGCGCTTGAGCTTCCTGCGCTCGAGGTCGTGCTGCGTCTGGCGGAGCTGGTATTCGGCCAGCACGATCGCATCGGGGTCGACGATCAGCACGCCCTGGATGCCGTCGACGATCAGCAGGTCGTTCTCGCGGATCATGTGGCGCGCGTGATGCAGGCCCACGATGGCCGGGATGTTGAGGCTGCGCGCGAGGATCGCGGTGTGCGAGGTGACGCCGCCGATGTCGGTCACGAAGGCGCCGAACTCGTGCTGCTTGAAAAGGAGCATGTCCGCGGGCGACAGGTCGTGCGCGACGACAATGAGCTTGGTCTCGTCGGTCGTCATCACGGGCGCGACCGTTCCGGGCCGGCCGAGCAGCGCCTTGAGAACGCGCTCGACGACCTGGGTGATGTCGGCCTTGCGCTCCTTGAGGTACGGGTCGTCGATCGCGTCGAACTGGCCGACGAGCATCTCCTTCTGCTGCACCAGCGCCCACTCGGCGTTCAGGTGGCGCTCGCGGATCAATGTCTTGGGGATTCTTGAAAGCGACGGGTCGTTGAGGATCATCGCGTGCAGGTCGACGAAAGCGGAAAACTCCGCCGGCGCATCCGCTGGGATCTGCTTGCCGACCTCGACCAGCTCCGCGCGCACCTTGTCAACTGCGGCATCGAAGCGCTCGACCTCGGCCTCGATCTCGGCCTGGGGCACTTCGTAGTGCGCGACTTCCATGCGCGCGCTCGAGACGAGGTGCGCGTGCCCGATCGTGATGCCGGGCGAGACGCTGTGGCCGTGCAGGACGAAGTTCACTGCGCGCGCCGCCCGGGTTACTCGGCTTCGCCGAACTTGTTCGCGATGAGGTCCTGCAGCGCCTTGAGCGCCGCGTCCGCGTCGGCGCCGTTGGTCTCGATGAGCACCGTCGAGCCCTTGCCGGCCGCCAGCATCATCACGCCCATGATGCTTTTGGCGTTTACGCGACGGCTGTTGCGCGTGAGCCAGATCTCGCTCTTGAAAGTGCTCGCGAGCTGGGTGAGCTTGGCCGACGCGCGCGCGTGCAGGCCGAGCTTGTTGATGATCGGGGCTTCAGCGCTTGCCATAGCAGGGATCCGCGTTGATGTAGACCACGCCTTCGGTCCCGCCGGCGATCGCTTTCTCGCGCACCTTGGCGAGCGTCGCGTCGCGGTAGGCGAGCGACCTCACCAGCATCGGCAGCGATACCCCCGAAACGGCCTCCACGTTCCCCTCCGCGATGAGCTGCGTGGCGATATTACAGGGCGTCGCGCCGTACATGTCGGTCATGACCAGCACGCCGCTGCCGTCGTCTACGGTCTTCAGCATCTTGCGGGCGGTGCGCAGCATCGAATCCGGGTCATCCTTGACGCTCACTGCGATATGCGCGGTCTGCGCCAGCGGCCGGCCGAGGATGTGGCTGGCCGAGGCGAGCAGGTCTTCGCCGTACTTGCCGTGCGTGATCAGGAGGACGCCGATCATGCCGCAGTACTTCCCGGCCTGCCGCCGTACTTGACCGCTTGCTCGAGCGCATCGACGAAGAGCCCGGCAACGTTGCAGCCGGTCTGGTCCATGATCTCGCGAAAACATGTCGGGCTCGTGACATTCACTTCGGTCAGGAACTCGCCGATCACATCCAGGCCGACGAGCAGCAGCCCGCGCGGCGCGAGGACAGGCGCGAGCGTTTCGGCAATTTCGCTGTCGCGCGGCGAGAGGGGCTGCGCCACGCCGCGCCCGCCGGCCGCGAGGTTGCCGCGCGTCTCGCCCGCTTTCGGGATCCGCGCCAGAGCGAAGGGCACGACCTTGCCGCCGATCAGCAGGATGCGCTTGTCGCCCGCGGTGATCGCGGGGATGTAGCGCTGCGCCATCACGCTGCGCGCGCCGAACTCGGCCATCGTTTCGACGATCACGTTCCGGTTGGGGTCGTCCGCGCGCACGCGGAAGATCCTCGCGCCGCCCATGCCGTCGAGGTGCTTGAGGATCGCGTCGCCCTGCTCGTCGACGAACGCCTGCAGGCGATCCGGGTCGCGGGTGACCAGCGTGGGCGCGACGAACTGCGGAAATTCCAGGATTGCCAGCTTCTCGTTATGGTCGCGCAGCGCGGCCGGGCGGTTGAACACGCGAGCCCCGCCGCGCTCCGCGGCGTCGAGCAGCCAGGTGCTCGCCACGTATTCGAGCTCGAACGGCGGATCCTTTCGCATGATGGTCCCATCGAACGAGGCGAGGCTGCGCTCTTCGGCGGCCTCGGCGCGGTACCACTCGTCGTCGTTGCCGGTCACATGCAGGCGCGCGGCGCGCGCGGTGACCGATCCTTTGTCCAGCGCCAGGCTGTGCTGCTCGCACACGTGCACGGCGTAACCGCGCTTGGCGCACTCGCGCATCATGGCCACGGTCGAGTCCTTGTAAGCCTTGAGGGACTCGAGCGGGTCGATGATGAAGAGGAACTGCATGTTGCGGGGGGGGCAGGCCCAGCCTGCCCCGGGGGCGGGGGCCGCTACTTCTTGGCGGCGTCAGCCGCTTTCTTTGCGTCGGCGGCGACGGCCTTGCCGGCGCCGACCGGCGCTGCGGAAGGCGTGCCGGAACTGGTCGGTGCCGAGCCGGCCGAGGGCGCAGCGCCCGTGGGAGCGGCGGCGGGGGCGGGGGCAGGCACCGGCGGCTCCTTGAAGCTGGCGCCGGACTGGTTGGACATGTTGACGATCGCG
>JANMDK010000072.1:0-46453 GCA_031376265.1 Pseudomonadota bacterium | reverse complement strand
GCGCGCGCACGAGGTCGCCGGGGCTGGCATGCGAGGCGGCATAGGCGTCGGCCTCGAACTCGTGGCGGCGCGAGTACAGGCTGGTGAGCGGCTGCAGGAAGAACGTGAACACCGGCACCACGAGGAAAAACAGCATGAGCGCCATTGCGGTGCCCTGCGAATGCACGTTGAGCCCGCGGTAGAACCATTCCTCGCCGATCAGCCCGCCCAGCACCCAGAGCATGCCAAGGCTCATCGCGAACAGCACGGCGACGCGCTTCCAGACATGGTGGCGCTTGAAGTGCCCGAGCTCGTGCGCGAGCACCGCCTCGATCTCCGACGGGGCGAGCCGCGTGAGCAGCGTATCGAAGAGCACGATGCGCTTGGCCGCGCCGAATCCGCTGAAGTAGGCGTTGCCGTGCGAGGAGCGCTTGGAGCCGTCCATGACGAAAAGGCCCTGCGACTTGAACCCGCAACGCGCCAGCAGCTGCTCGATGCGCGCGGCGAGCGTCGGGTCGGAAAGCGGGGTGAAGCGGTTGAAGATCGGCGCGATGAACGTCGGGTAGATCATCAGCACGAGCAGGTTGAAGCCCATCCAGGCGAGCCAGACGTAGAGCCACCACAGCTCGCCCATCCTCGCCATCAGCCAGAGCACGACGAGGAGCAGCGGCACGCCCAGTGCGAGGCCGAGCAGCGCCTGCTTGGCGAGGTCGCCGAAGAAGAGCGCGAGCGTCATGCGGTTGAAGCCGAATTTCGCCTCGACCACGAAAGTGCGGTACAGCGCGAGCGGCAGGTCGAGCGCGGACAGCAGCACGATCACGCCCATCACCAGCGCAACGCCGTGCCAGTAGCCCGCCGGGTCGAGCACGCGCGCCCACGCCTGCGAGAGCCACTCCAGCCCGCCGCCGAGCGTGAGCAGCAGCAGCACGGCGGCGCCGAGCACGACGTCCGTGATGCCGAGCCGGCTCTTCGCAACGCTGTAGTCGGCGGCCTTCTGGTGCGCGGGCAGCGTGATCGTTTCGGAAAAGCTGCCGGGCACCGTGCCGCGATTGCGCTGCACGTGGCCGATCTGGCGCTGCGCCAGCCACAGGCGCGTGAGCGTTGCGAGCGCAAGCGCGCAGAGGAAGGCGACGGTGAATCCGTTGGGCGAGAAGGCTTGCATTGGCGTGAGAGAATACCTCGTAATGGAAGCGCCAGTAAGGCGCGGAGATACAGGAGAAGAGGATGGCGCAGGACCAGAACAACCTCGTCTGGATCGACATGGAAATGACCGGGCTGGTTCCCGACTCGGACCGCATCATCGAAATCGCGATGGTGGTCACGGACGCGCAGCTCAACACGCTGGCAGAGGGCCCGGTCATGGTCGTGCGGCAGCCGGACTCGGTGCTCGACGGCATGGATGCCTGGAACAAGTCGACGCACGCCAAGTCGGGGCTCATCGATCGCGTCAAGGCCTCGGTGCTGGACGAGGCCGCCGTCGAGGCCCGCGCCGTCGAGTTCCTCAAGGAGCACGTGCCGGCAAGCGCTTCGCCGATGTGCGGCAACTCGATCTGCCAGGACCGGCGCTTCATGGCGCGCTGGATGCCCAAGCTCGAGAGCTACTTCCATTACCGCAACCTCGATGTCAGCACGCTCAAAGAATTGGTGCGGCGCTGGAAGCCGGAGGTCGCCAAGGGCATGGCCAAGCACAACAAGCACGAGGCGCTGGCCGACATCCTCGAGTCGATCGAGGAGCTCAAGTACTACCGCAAGACGGTAATGACGATCTGACGATCGTGGTTACGACCTGAAAGTCGAAGATTATTTTCTGCGGAGTCAATATCCGCGCGGCTCTCCGGTCAATTAAAATACCAGAAAAGCTATAATCGCCTAGCGGCGGCGCTTGCCCGCCGAAGGCTTCTTCTTCGCCGCCCCGGCCGGCTTTTTCGCGGTGGCCTTGCGGGCGGGGGCCGGCCCGACCTCGACGATCACCTCGATTTCCACCGGGATCCCCATCGGCAGGGAATTCAGCCCGACCGCGGAGCGCGCATGGCGGCCGCGCTCGCCGAACACCTGCACGAAAAGGTCCGACGCCCCGTTGATGACCCTGGGCGGGTCGGTGAAATCCGGCATGCAGTTGACCATGCCGAGCACCTTGACGATGCGCTTCACCCGGTCGAGGCTGCCGAGCTCGGCTTTCATGACCGCGATGAGGTCGAGGCCGGTGGTGCGCGCGTGCTCGTAGCCCTGCTCGATGGTGAAATCGCGGCCGAGCTTGCCCGAAGGCCGCTTGCCGTCGACGGGGAGGGGCCCCTTGCCGGAGAGATACAGCAGGTTTCCCGTCTGCACGGCGTTGACGTAAGTCGCCACCGGCGAGGAGACCGCCGGCAGCGTGATGCCGAGCTCTTTCAGTTTCTTTTCGGCGCTCATCGTGCGATTACTCCATCGGGATCAGTTTGCCCGGGTTCATGAGGTTGTCCGGGTCGAAAAGCTTCTTGATGTCGCGCATCACGTCGACCGCCTCGCCATGCTCCTGCACCAGCGACCCCTGCTTGCCGAGGCCAATGCCGTGCTCGCCGGTGCAGGTGCCTTCCATTTCGATCGCGCGCTTGACCAGCCGCTTGTTGAACGCCTTGGCCTGCTCGAGCTCGGCAGGATTGTTCGGGTCGACGAGGAACATGAGGTGGAAGTTGCCGTCGCCGACGTGGCCCATGAGGGGCACCGGCGCGACGTAGGATTTGACGTCTTCCATCGACTCGGCCACGCACTCGGCCAGCCGCGAGATCGGCACGCAGACATCCGTGGACACCGAGCGCGAGCCCGGGCGCAGCTGCAGGCAGGCGAAGTAGGCGTTATGGCGCGCTTCCCAGAGCTTGGTGCGGTCCTCGGGCTTGGTCGCCCAGATGAAATCCATGCCGCCGTTTTCCTTGGCGATCTCCTGCACCATCTCGGCCTGCTCGACCACCGAGGCGGTCGTGCCGTGAAACTCGAAGAACAGTGTCGGCGCTTCGCGGTAGCTGGTCTTGCTGTAGCGGTTGATCGCCCTGATCGAGTTCTCGCAGACGATCTCCGAGCGCGCGATCGGCACGCCGGCCTGGATGACCTGGATCACCGTCTTCGTGCAGCCGTCGATCGAATCGAACGCGCAGACCGCTGCGGACATGGCTTCCTGCACTGCGTAGAGCTTGACCGTCACCTCGGTGATGATGCCGAGCGTGCCCTCCGACCCCACGAAAAGCCGCGTGAGGTCGTAACCCGCCGCGGATTTCTTCGCGCGGCTGGAGGTGTGGATGATGCGGCCGTCCGCCAGCACCACGGTAAGCGCGAGCACGTTCTCGCGCATCGTGCCGTAGCGAACCGCGTTGGTGCCGGAGGCCCGCGTCGCAGCCATGCCGCCGATGGTGGCGTCGGCGCCCGGGTCGACCGGGAAGAAGAGGCCGGTGTGGCGGATGTGGTCGTTCAGCGCCTTGCGCGTGACGCCGGCCTGCACCACGGCATCGAGGTCTTCCTCGTGCACATGAAGGACCTTGCTCATCTGCGAGAGGTCGACGCAAACGCCGCCTTCGACCGCCAGCGTGTGGCCCTCGAGCGAGGTGCCGACGCCGTAGGGGATCATCGGCACCCGGTGGCGGCGGCAGATGTTGACGATGTCGCGCACTTCCTCGGTGGAATGCGGGAAGGCCACCGCGTCCGGCGGGGCGATCGGGAAGTAAGACTCGTCCTTGCCGTGGTGCTCGCGGATGCCCGGCGAGGTGGTGACGCGGTCGCCGAGCAGCGCCTGCAGCTCGGTAACGACGCTCTGGTCGAATTCCCTTGCCTTGTTCATTTGCTTCTCCAGATGCGCGTCGAATGCCGCGCCAGCGTGCATTCCAACGTGCAAGAACGGTGCCGGTTTATTTTAGCTTGATCTCGCCCTCGAACGGCACCTTGAGGCCGATCTCCGGGATCTCGAGCACCACCCGCGCCTTCATGGTTTCGTCGCCTTTAAGGCGGCCCGATTCGAGCGCCTTGCCGACCGCCTGCTCGATCTCACGCTGCGAATTCACGCCGACCATCTTGAGGAACTTGCGGATGCCGAGATTGAATGTTTCCTGGTCCATGATTGACCCTCCTTAGGCCTTGTTGTTCCGTGGGTCGTTCCCCGCGCGCGCGAGCATTTGCGTCGCGAGCTGCTTGCCGTACTCGACGCCCCACTGGTCGAAACTGTCGATGTCCCACAGGATGCCCTGCGTGAAGACTTTATGCTCGTACGCCGCCACCAGCCGGCCGAGGGTACGCGGATCGAGCCGGTCGATCGAGAGGATGGACGAGGGGCGCTCGCCCGGGTAGCGGCGGTGCGGCTCGAGCGACGCCTCGTGGCGCCCGAGCGCCAGCGCCTGGGCCTGCGCATAGGCGTTGGCCGTGAGGATCGCGTGCCGCTCGGGGTCGTGGGCGGTCTCGCGCACGACGATGAAGTCTGCCGGAACCGGCACGGTGCCCTGGTGCAGCAGCTGGTAGAACGAATGCTGCCCCACGGTGCCCGCGGAACCCCAGACGATCGGCGCCGTCGCATAGTCCACCGGCTCGCCGGCGCGGTTGACCGACTTGCCGTTGGATTCCATCTCGAGCTGCTGCAGGTAGGCGGGAAACTGCGCAAGCGGTTGCGCGTACGGCAGCACTGCGTGCGTGCGCGCGCCGAAAAAGTTGATGTTCCAGACGCCCAGCAGCCCCATGAGCGCCGGGATGTTCTTCTCGATCGGCGCCGAAATGAAATGCGCGTCGACCTCGCGCGCCCCGGCAAGGAATTCGTCGAAGCGCGCCGGCCCGATTGCGATCATGAGCGTGACGCCGACGCTCGACCAGATCGAGTAGCGGCCGCCGACCCAGTCCCAGGTCGGCAGGATATTCGAGGACTCGATGCCGAACGCGGTCGCGGCCTCGACGTTCGCGGTCGAGGCGACGAAGTGCGCGCCGGGCTTCGAGCCCGCGGGCAGGCCCGCGAGCAGCCAGGCCCGGGCCGCCGTTGCGTTGGCGAGGGTTTCCTGCGTGGTGAAAGTCTTCGAGGCCACGACGAACAGCGCGCGCTCCGGATCGCAGCGCGCAAGCACGCGGCCGAGATCCGCCGGATCGATGTTTGCGACGAAATCGAAGCGCAGCGCCGTGTCGCGGAACTCGTCCAGCGCATCCAGCGCCATGCGCGGGCCGAGATCCGAGCCGCCGATGCCGATGTGGACGACGTGCGCGATGCTTTTTCCCGTTGCGCCTTTCCAGCGCCCGCTGCGAATGGCTTCGGCAATGTCGCGGCAGGCGGCGAGCGTGGCTCGCACTTCGTCGGGCGCATGTGCTGCGCGTCGCAGGGCTACATGCCAGGCCGCGCGGTCCTCGGTGGTGTTGATCCGGTCGCCTGCAAACAGCTTTGCGCGCCAGCCCGTCCAGTCCTGCTGCTGCGCGAGCCGCGAAAGCAGCCCGAGGGTTTCGTGGTTCGCCTTCTGGCGCGACCAGTCGAGCGTCAGACCAGCGGCGCGCACCGTGCAACGCGCTTCCCGCGCGGGCTCCGCGAGGAGCTGCGCGAGCTTTGTCGCGCCGATCACTGCGGCATGCGAGTGCAGCGCCCGCCATGCCGTCGTCTGGGTCAGGGAAGTCACGGGGATTTTCTCAGCGGTCCTTGCGGTAGAGCCGGAAACGTTCGTTCTTGTCGCCCGGCCGGCCGACGTCGGTGACTTTGCTCCAGCCGGCGCCCGGCGCATCGCGCTCGTGGCGCGGCGAGCCCTGGACCACGAGGTACCTGCAGCGCGATTCCGCGCCATCGAGGCGAAGGCCCGCATGGTAGCTGAGCGCCGCGCGCTGTGGCGTGCCGATGTTTCGGCCGGCGACGCACGATTCGCCCGAAGGCAGTTTCGCCTTGAGGTGGGCCGCCACCGGGCGATAGGACTTGATGTGGTCGGCCCACGGCATCCACAGCGTTGCGAAGGTACCCCAGAAAAGCACCACGCCCGCCGCCCATCGCGTTGCACTGCGTGAAGGTGCCGGCGGCAGGCGGACGATCAGCAGCAGCCAGAGCCCGGTAAGCACCAATGCGGTCAGGAAAGGCAGCCACGCGAATTCCGCTTCGAATCCCGGCGCGGCGCGCGCGAAGTTGCGCGCCACCTTGGGCGGCCATCCCGTCATCATCGCGATGTAGGCGCCCCAGATCAGGAAAACGAAGAAGCCGAAGGTCATCACGCCGAACCAGTCGAACGCCGCCCCCGCGCCGCGGCGCAGCGCCCGCAAGCCGTGCGCGCAGAAGAGCACCAGCGGCGGCGCAGCAGCGAGCAGGTTGATGTCCTGCCTCGGTCCGCTCAATGCAACGCCGATGAAAAGGAGGACGAACGCGGCCATCGGCGCGAACAGCTGCGGCCTCAGAAGCGCCCGGCGCCGGGCCCACAGCGTCCACATGGCGAGGGGCCACAGCGGCCACAAGAACCACGGCGTGATCTGGAGGAAGTAGGCGAGGTTCTCGCCGAACCCCCCGCGCTGCTGCAGGGCGTTGGAGAGCCAGGCTGAAAAAATTTCCGGTGAATGTGCGCGAAGCGCCAAGGGCCAGCTGCATGCGATCACAAGGGTGATCAACAGCCCGATGCCGAGGAAGGTCGCATGCCGCCGGGTCCGCCATTCCGCGCAAGCCGCTACCGACACGAGCGCCGCAAGCAGCATCGCGACCGGCGTGACGAA
Source organism: Pseudomonadota bacterium (assembly GCA_031376265.1). Taxonomy (GTDB): domain Bacteria; phylum Pseudomonadota; class Gammaproteobacteria; order Burkholderiales; family SG8-39; genus SZAS-79. Next base: position 39,805 of record JANMDK010000072.1, on the reverse strand, counting down.
TCCGGAGGAAAGGAACGCGATGCCCAGGGCCGCGCCAAAGGCCAGGCCCATGACCACCGGGCGCTCCCCGGCGCGCACCAGTGCCGCGAGCGCGCCACAGCATGCGGCCAGCGTCGCCAGGTCGGGGATGGCCTCGTGGGCATGGACCATGAGCCCGATGGTGCCGATCAGCAGCAGGACCGCGGTTGCGGCCTCGGTGCGGTTGTCCTCTTCGGGCTCAGCGATGCGCGCCGCCAGGTAAAGGAAGCCGCAGGCGGCCAGCACCATGCCGCCGCTGGCCACGCGCGCCGCCGCATGAAAGGGCAGCGCAAACGAGGTGAGCTTGGCCAGCAGCAGCGAAACCCAGTGGAAGAACGGCGGATCGTCCAGCCAGGGCTGCCCGGCGACGCGGGGGACCAGCCAGTCGCCGGTCAGCAGCATCTGGTGGACGACTTCCACGCCTATCGCGTCGAACGATTTCCACGGGTCGTGGTTGAAGAGGCCCGGCACCACGAAAGCCAGCGCCAGGAAGACCAGCATCCCGAGGGAGGGCGGCAGCGCTATCAGGGAACGCAAGGCGCTCAGGGCGGTCTCGTGTGGGTGCGGTTGTTTCGAAAAGAAAAAGCCCCCGGACTTGCGCCTCGGGGGCTTTTTTTCGCGTGCTCGGCGATCAGGCGGCCTTGGGCTTGGTCGCGTAGCGGCGCTTGAATTTCTCGATCCGGCCGGCGGTATCGACGATCTTCTGCTTGCCGGTATAGAACGGGTGGGATTCGGACGAGATCTCGATCTTCACGACCGGGTACTCCTTGCCGTCCGTCCATTTGAGCTTATCGCGGCCCTTGGTGTCGATGCACGAGCGCGTCATGAACGAGAAATTGCAGCTCGTGTCGGTGAAGATCACGTCCTGGTATTCGGGGTGGCCTGCGGTTTTCATTCGGGGTCCTTATCCTATCCTTCGGGTGTCGCGGGATTTTGCCGCGGCAGGGGTAAATTTGAGGCGCGAATTATACGCAAATCATGGGGTTAGGTCAAATGCCGGGCGTGTCCCGGCATTGGGCCTAGCCGCGGCGCATCGAGTCGAAGAAGTCGGCGTTGGTCTTGCCCGCCCTTACCTTGTCGATGAGGAATTCGGCCGCCTCGAGTTCGTCCATCGGGTAGAGCAGTTTCCGGAGCACCCAGATCTTCTGCAGGATGTCCTTTTCGATCAGCAGCTCTTCGCGCCGGGTGCCGGAGCGGTTTACGTTGATCGCGGGATAGATGCGCTTTTCGGCCATGCGGCGGTCGAGGTGGATCTCGAGGTTGCCGGTGCCCTTGAATTCCTCGTAGATCACGTCGTCCATGCGGCTGCCGGTCTCGACCAGCGCGGTGGCGATGATGGTGAGGCTGCCGCCTTCCTCGATGTTGCGGGCGGCGCCGAAGAAGCGCTTGGGCTTCTGCAGAGCGTTGGCGTCGACACCGCCGGTCAGCACCTTGCCGGAAGCGGGCTGCACGGTGTTGTAGGCGCGCGCGAGGCGCGTAATCGAGTCGAGGAGGATGATCACGTCGCGCTTATGCTCGACCAGGCGCTTGGCCTTCTCGATCACCATCTCTGCGACCTGCACGTGCCGCTGCGCGGGCTCGTCGAACGTCGAGGCGATGACCTCGCCCTTCACCGTGCGGGTCATCTCGGTGACTTCTTCCGGGCGCTCGTCGATCAGCAGCACCATCATCACCGCGTCGGGATGGTTGGCCGTGATCGCGTGGGCGATATGCTGCATCAGCACCGTCTTGCCGGCCTTCGGCGGGCTGACGATCAGTCCGCGCTGGCCCTTGCCGATCGGCGCGACGATGTCGATGATGCGGCCGGTGATGTTTTCCTCCGCCTTGATCTCGCGCTCGAGCTTGAGGTGCTCGGTCGGGTGCAGCGGCGTGAGGTTCTCGAAAAGGATCTTGCCCTTGGAGGCTTCCGGCGATTCGCCGTTGACCTTGTCGACCTTGACCAGCGCGAAGTAGCGCTCGCCGTCCTTGGGCGTCCTGATCTCGCCTTCGATCGTGTCGCCGGTGTGCAGGTTGAAGCGGCGGATCTGCGAGGGCGAGACGTAGATGTCGTCCGTGCTCGCGAGGTACGAAGTGTCCGGCGATCGCAGGAACCCGAAGCCGTCCGGCAGCACTTCGAGCGTGCCGTCGCCGAAGATCGCGTCTCCCTTTTTCGCCCGGTTCTTGAGGATGGCGAAGATCAGGTCCTGCTTGCGCAGGCGGTTCGCCCCCTCGATTTCATTGGTTACAGCGAGGTCGACGAGTTGCGTGACGTGCTGGGTTTTCAGTTCAGATAAATGCATGGCGAACGCCGGAAAGGAGGGATGCGTGGAACGCTGAAGCGCGCGAAGAAGAAATGCTACGGAGGGGAGTGCACCGCCATTGGGTGCTGGGGGTGCCGGGACCTGCCTGATGCTGCTAGCTTGCCTGGGAAACTTGTCTTTTTGGGCCGCGCCGGAGGGGGACTTCGTGGCCCGGAAATCGGCCGAACTTGGAGTCCGGCGGCGCGGCGATTCAGTGCTTAAGCGTAAGACCTTTAGATATTGCTGTCAAGAAACGCCGTAAGCTGCGATTTCGAGAGGGCGCCGACCTTGGTGGCTTCGACGTTGCCGTTCTTGAAGAGCATCAGGGTGGGGATCCCGCGGATGCCGAACTTGGCCGGCACGGCCTGGTTCTCGTCCACGTTGATCTTGGCGATCTTGAGGCGGCCTTCGTAGTCCTTTGCGACTTCTTCGAGGATCGGGGCGATCGACTTGCACGGGCCGCACCACTCGGCCCAATAGTCCAGCAGCACGGGAACGTCGGATTTCAGGACGTCCGGCTCGAAGCTGTCGTCGGTAATGTGGTGGATGGATGAACCGCTCATGTTTCCTCGAAGGTGATTTGGGGGTGCGGCGCAGGTTTCGTCCGCCGCAGGCGCTGGGTACAGAAACCAATTATGGGGGCGGCCCCCGGGAACGCAAGGGCGCGTGCTAAACTGCGGATTCGTAACCCTTATTTCCCGCCCCTCGCAGGGGCCGCAACCGCCAAAATGACCTTCGTCGTCACCGAATCCTGCATCAAGTGCAAGTACACCGACTGCGTCGATGTCTGCCCCGTGGACTGCTTCCGCGAGGGGCCGAACATGCTCGTCATCGATCCCGAGGAGTGCATCGACTGCACCCTCTGCGTCCCGGAGTGTCCGGTCGAGGCGATTTTTGCCGAGGACGACGTGCCCGACACCCAGCGCGCCTTCATCGCGTTGAACGCCGAGCTGGCCAAGGGCTGGCAGCCGATCATCGAGCGCAAGGACGCACCGGCGGACGCCGACGACTGGACCAAGGTCGCCGACAAGAAGAAGTTGCTGGAGAGGTAAGCCGGCGTCAGTAGTAGGTCAGCGCCCGCACCTTGCCGCCGAACACCCGGTACGCAAAAAACGTGTAGCCGGTCAGGAAAGGCAGCACCACCGCCGTCCCGTAGAACAGCATCCAGAGCGCCGACGGGTGCGCTGCGGCCTCCCAGAGCGTGAGCTTGTCGATCACCACGTACGGAAACAGGCTGTAGGCCAGGCCCAGGAAGGCCAGCGTGAAGATCGCAACGCTGCCGGCGAACGGCGCCCATTGGCTCGCGGCCTCAGCCCGTCCAAGCCGCGCGGTCGAGCGCCAGACCCAGACCCATGCAAGCAGGCTCGCCGCCGGCAGGATCATGAGCCCGAGAGTGGCGGGGAAATCGAACCACTTGGCGCGCACGGTTGCGCTCACGAGAGGCGTCGCCACGCTCACCAGCGCGACCCCCAGCGCCACCCAAAGCAGCCCCCAGCGAGCCCACGCGAAAGCCTTCTTCTGCAGGTCTTCCTCCGTGCGCAGGATCAGCCAGGTTGCACCGAGCAGCACATAGCCCCCGCAGAGCGCTGCCCCGGTCATGCACGCGAACACCCAGTAGCCGAAGCCAGCCTCGAATCCGGTGACGTAGCGGCCGAGCATGAAGCCTTGCGCAAACGAAGTCATGAACGAGCCGAACCAGAACAGCCAGTTCCACAGGTCGCGATGCCAGCCCTCGGCCTTGACGCGAAACTCGAACGCGACGCCGCGCAGCATGAGGCCGACGAGCATGCCGGCCACCGGGAGGTAAAGCTCGCCGAGGATGATCCCATGCGCAAGCGGGAACGCCGAGAGGAGCAGGCCGATGCCGAGGACCAGCCAGGTTTCGTTCGCGTCCCAGAAAGGCCCGATCGAGGCGACCATGAGCGCCTGCTCTTCGGCGGTGCCGGCGGGCATGAGCATGCCGACGCCGAGGTCATAACCGTCGAGAACGACGTACATGAGGATGGCGAATCCCATGAGGGCGGTGAAGACCAGCGGCAGGTATTCCGTCATGGATGCGCGGTCATGATTGGGCTACAGGGACTTCGGGCGGATCCGATTGCGCGCCTTTTCCGGCCATGTGCGTGATGACCACCATGTAGGCCACAAACATCGCGGCGTAGGTGACGAGGTAGGCGAGGAAGCTCGCGCCAAGCGACGCCTCGGAAACCTTGCCGACCGCGTCCGCGGTCCTGAGGATGCCGGTCACCAGCCAGGGCTGGCGCCCGATCTCGGTGACCATCCAGCCGCAGAGCGTCGCCAGCCAGCCGATGAAGGTGCATGCGGAGAATCCCCAGAGCAGCCAGCGCGGCGGCAATGCACCGCGCCGAAGCACCCAGGTACCCAGCCAGGAAAGGGCCAGCATGAGCATCCCCAGCCCGACCATCGCGCGGAAGGCGAAGAACACCGGGGCGACCGGCGGGATATCCGGCGCGAAAGCCTCGAGTCCCTGGATCTCGCCGTCGAGCTCGTGCTTGAGAATCAGGCTCGCCAGCTTTGGCACCTCGATCGAAAAATCGTTGCGCTTGTCCTTCTCGTTGGGGATCGCGAAAAGCACCAGCGGCGCGCCTTTCTCCGTCTTCCAGAGCGCTTCCATTGCCGCGACCTTGGCGGGCTGGTGCTTGAGCGTGTTCAGGCCGTGCAGGTCGCCGACGAGCACCTGCAGCGGCGTTAACACGGCCGCAACGACCAACCCGGTGCGCAGGCCCAGCAGCGCGGACGCATCCGCGGGCGCGCGCAGCAGCCTCCACGCCGACAGCCCCGCGATGACGAACGAGGCGGTCAGTCCCGAGGCGAGCATCATGTGCGTGAGGCGATACGGAAAGGACGGATTGAAGATCACCTCCACCCAGTTGCCGGCGATGAGCTGCCCGTCCGCGATCGTGTGGCCCACGGGCGTGTGCATCCACGAATTGAGCGCGAGGATCCAGAACGCGGAAAGCGAAGTGCCTATCGCGACCATGATCGTCGAGAACAGGTGCACGCCGGGCGAGACCCGGTTCATGCCGAAAAGCATCACGCCGAGGAAGGTCGCTTCGAGGAAGAAGGCGAACAGGATCTCGTAGGCCAGCAAGGGGCCCGCGATGTTGCCTACCTTTGCCATGTAGCCGGGCCAGTTGGTGCCAAACTGGAACGACATCGTCACGCCGGACACGACGCCCATCGCGAACGAGAGCGCGAAGACCTTGACCCAGACCTTGTAGACCTCCAGCCAGTGGGGATCGCCTGAGCGGTAGTGGCGCACGCGGAAATAGACGAGGAACCACGCGAGCGCGATCGTCAGCGTCGGGAAAAGGATGTGGAACGCGATGTTCAGCCCGAACTGGGCGCGCGCGAGCAGCAGGGAGTCGGCGGGATCGATGGCGGGTTTCGGGCGGAGGCGTCAGCCCGATTCTAGACCCGGCCCGGCCGCGTCAGGCGCCGAGGCGCTCGGCCAGCTCCGGAAAGGTATCGACCACCATCGTGTGCGCCGGGTTCGGCGCCGGATCCGGCGGGCCTTCCTTGCCCCATTCGTCCGGGCGGCGGACGAAGGCCGTCCGGTAGCCGCAATCCAGCGCCGCGTTGAGGTCGAAGTTGTGGCACGCCACCATGAGGATTTCGGCCGGCTCGAGCTGCAGGAGCTTCGCGGCGCGCTGGTAGGCCTCCGGCCGCGTCTTGTAGATGCCCCACATCTCGCATGAGAGGATCGCGTCCCAGTCGAAGCCGTTCTTCTTCGACACGTCGATCACCAGCGAAGTGGTCAGCAGCGTGAAGGACGCTACGACGTACTTCCTGCGCAGGCGGGCCAGCGCGGCGGCGAAATCCGGCCAGGCGTCCAGCGCGTGCCAGGTGCGCCAGATCGCGTCGCGCTCGGTGGCGGTCAGCGCGTCGAGCTTGAAGTCGGCGATGACCGCGTCGAGCGTGCGGCGATGGACGTCGTCGAAATTGAAGGCCGGGTTGACCTGCCCTACGATGCCCTTGAGCGAGCGCCGCCGGTATTCGTTGGTGATCGCGCCCCAGTCGGCGTCCAGCCCATGCTTCTTCCCGGCGGCCGCGAAGGCGCGGCTGATGCCGCGATGCCAGTCGAGGATGGTGCCGCCGGTGTCGAATGTCAGGGCCTTGATCTGCATTGCGGTTCCTCAGGTTTTGGGCTTGCCGTCGTCGTCGGGACCGGGATACGCGCCCGCGGCGCGGCGCAGGAAGCCCATCTGCTGCTTGACGCGCGAGCAGGCGGTGCAGATGAAAAAATGGAGCCGAAGCCCCGCGCGCTGTCCAAGGTCGAGCCGGCGGTCCTGGCCCTCCGACATCAGGCGGCTGGCTTCCTTGCAGGTCAGCCTCATGCCCGGCCGCCTGGCGCGATCCAGTTTTTCTCCAGGCACTCGCGCAGCTTCATGCGTGCGCGATAGAGCAGCACCCAGCAGTTCGAGGTAGTGATGCCGAGGTTGGCGCAGATTTCGCCGGTTTCGAGGCCCATCACTTCACGCATGGCAAACGCCTGCGCGGTCATTTTCGGCAGGCTTTCCATGCACTGTTCCATGACCTCGAAGAACCTGCGCTGCGACAGGGCCTCTTCCGGGTCGCCCCAGTCGGCGGGCTTGTCGGCGTAGTGGCCGTCGGCTTTGAAGAACGCATCCAGGTCGTCCGTCGAAGCCTCGTACTGGTCGATGCTTTTCTCGCGGCTGGCCTTGCGAATCGCATCGATGATCTTGTGCTTGAGGATGCCGATGAGCCAGGTTCGCACCGAAGAGCCACCCGAAAAGCTTGCGGCGCCGCGGATCGCGGCCACGAGCGTTTCCTGCACGGCGTCCTCGGCCTGGGCAGTATTGCGAAGCTGGAGCATCGCGTACTTGAGCAGCTGCGGGCGATGCGTTGCGAGCTCCTCCGCTGGCGGGGCGCCGGGGGATTTCTGTGCCATTGAAAACAACCGCTGGAGGGTAAGGACCGCCGCAATCTATGGCTTCGGCAGGTGGAGCGCAAGTCGGCTTCATGCGCGCCTGGCGCTTATCGGCAATCATTTGACTACCACCAGATCGAGCAGCTCTTCGATTCCGGCTACCCGGCATCCGCATCGCTCCTCCCGCGCCCGCTTGTCGTCGTAGCCCTGCCCGATCGCCACCTTCACGGTGTGGGGGGTGGTCAAGACAAGCACTTGTTCCGCCTTGGTGTGATTCTGGAGCTTTGCCGCGCGGTTGACCGGGTCGCCGATCACGGCATATTCGAGGCGGCCTTCGTCTCCGATCGCACCGCAAGTCACGGTCCCGGCCGCAATCCCGATGCCCACGCCGGGCGCCGGCAGATTCATTGCCCTTCGCGTTTCGGCCCACGCACCCAAGGCATCGATCAGCTGCTCTGCCGTGCGCAGCGCATCGGCCGCGAAAGTGTCGGTGACGCGCGTCGCGCCGAAAGTCACCATGATCCCATCGCCAAGGTAAGTAGTGATGCTGCCGCCGTTCCTCTGGATGACCGGGACGGCGATGCGCTGGTACTCTCCAAGCAGCGCGATCAGCGCACGCGGGTCGAGCATGGAGGCCAGGCGCGTGAACCCGCGCATGTCCACGAACATCGCCGCCGCTTCGGTCTGGTGGCCCTGCCCCGGCTGGAGAATTTCGTTCGAACCGACGATGGTCGCGGCAATTTCAGGCGAGAAGAAGCGCGAAAGCTGCTCCGCAGCGGCCTGCTCCGCCACCGCGCGGTGCAACACGGCGCGGGCACGGCTGGCGGCGATCGCGAGGAGCGCCGAAACCATCAGGATGGAGAGGATCTTATCGACTTCGCCGCCGATCAGGATGCGCAGCGAAGTCATGTAGGCAACATAGTCGCGCGTGATCAGGTCGTGGCCGCCCGGCGCGCGCAGCGCGATGCCGACCAGGATCAACCAGCCGGCGGCCGCTGACAGGCCCGCGAAAAGCACATAGACGGGCGCAAGGCTCAGCGCGCGCAGGGCGATGAAGATGAATACGTACAGGAGCGTAGGCGACTTGAGATAGAACGCCGCCGGCTGGGCGTACTGGATATGAAAGCTCCAGATCGTGACCATGAGCACCGAAATGTCCACCACCACCGAAAGCATCAGCATCGGGTGGCCGAGCTTGCCGCGGTAGGCCAGGTAAAGTCTCCAAGCGGTGAATGCCGCATAGATCCCGAGCGCCCAGGGCACCGGCCGCAGGATTACGTCGTCGGAAAACGTCTTGCGCGACAGTCCGTAGAAGATCGCGAACACGAGCACCAGGCTCGCCTGGATCCACCCGGCGAGGATTTCGTTCCTCTGACGCTGCAGATTGAGTTCGCGCTGCACATGGGCCGGCAATGCGCCGAGTCCGCCCCCGGTCAGCCATTGCCCAGCGCGCTGGGGAAAGCCAGGAAGAGCCCGCGCCAACCGGGTTGCCGGGTTCGTCGCGAGGTCGTTCATGTCGTTGGCCCCAGTGCCCCGGGGGTGGCTTGAATCGATTGAGCGACGGTTGCATGGCCCACTGAGCATTTCCTCCGTTAGCGAGTTGGTCGGGCAATCCTCGATTTCCTGACAAGCCGCCGCCCTCGAGCGAACCGCACCGGGCTCCCAGGAAATCTGCTATATAGCGCGTTTCTCGTGTGGAGTCGGCATTGATGCTGAATTTGGCGCGCCGTTCGTTCGTCCTGCTTTTTGCGGCCCTTGCCGCCTGCGTCCAGCTGCCGACTCAGCTCCCGACGGGCGGCGATGTTTCCCGGCCGCCGATCGTGTTCGTGCACGGCAACGGGGACACCGCCGCGCTTTGGACCACCACACTCTGGCGCTTCGAGTCCAACGGCTACGACCGCCGCCTGCTGCATGCGATCGATTTCCGCTACCCGCTGGCGAGGGCCGACGATGCCAAGCCGCAGCCGCTGCGCTCGTCCGCGGCCGACCAGATGCAGGAGCTCGCCGCCAAGGTGGAGGAGGTGCGCAAGCTGACCGGGCAGGACAAGGTCGTGCTGATCGGCAATTCGCGCGGCGGCAACGCGATCCGCAACTACCTGAAGAACGGCGGGGGCGCGGCGAGGGTTTCGCACGCGATCCTCGGCGGCACGCCGAACCACGGGGTGTCGGACTGGGAGGAGAGTCGCGGCAACGAGTTCAACGGCAAAGGGCCGTTCCTCATGCAGTTGAATGCGGGCCCGAACGAGGTCGTCGAAGGCGTGCGCTTCATGACCATCCGCAGCGACAACAACGACAAGTTCGCGCAACCGGACGGCGCCTTCATCGGCCGGCCCGGCCGCGCCACGGGGGTGACCTTCGCGGGCCCGGAGCTGAGGGGTGCGGAGAACGTCGTGATCCCGAAGATCGATCACCGCGAAACCGCATTTGATCCTCTCGCCTTCGCCGAGATGTATCGCTTCATCACCGGGCGGCCGCCGGCGCAGTTGACGATCGCCACCGAGGCGCGCCCGCTGCTCAACGGCAAGGTCAGTGGCATGGAAGGTGGCGTGCCGACCAACCTGCCGGTGGCCGGTGCGAAAGTGGAGATTTACGAGGTGTCGCGCGACACGGGCGCAAGGCGCGGCGCTGCAGTGCATTCGAAAACGACCGGGGCCGACGGGCTGTGGGGCCCTATCAGCGCCTACCTCCAGACGAACTACGAATTCGTCGTCAGCGTGCCGGGCCATGCGATCACGCACATCTACCGCTCGCCCTTCCCGCGCTCGAGCAACATCGTGCACCTGCGCCCGGCGACGCTCGGCAAGGACGACGCAGCCGCCGGGAGCGTGGTGTCCATCAGCCGGCCGCGCGGCTATTTCGGCCACGGTCGCGATGTGTTCACGCTGGATGGCAAGGTGCCGCCCGGCATCAACCAGGGCGTGCCCGGGGTGGCCACCGGCAAGCTCCTGCTGCCGCCCGAACCGCTGCGACCGGTGCCCGCGCGCTTCAACGACGAATCGATCACCGTGCAAAACTGGCCGGCCAGGGAAGGCCACATCGTTTTCGCCGAATTCCACTACTAGGAGTCCGTATGCCAAAGGCACTCTGGAACGACAAGGTCATCGCCGAATCCGAGCAGGTCGAGATCGTCGAGGGCAACACGTACTTCCCGCCCGGCGCGATCCGCAAGGAGCATTTCGGCCCGAGCGACACGAAGACCGACTGTCACTGGAAAGGCATCGCCAGCTACTTTGACGTGGTCGTCGACGGCCAGGTCAACAAGGATGCCGCGTGGTTCTACCCGGATCCCAAGCCCGAGGCGAAGCACATCAAGGACCACATCGCGTTCTGGCGCGGCGTGAAAATCGAGCAATGAAGGAAAGCGGCCAATGAAACAGAGGATAGAAATGCACAAGGCCGCGCCCGAGGCCTACCAGGCGATGCGCACGCTGTCGGCGTATACCGGCGAATGCGGGCTGGAGAAGTCGCTGCTCGAGCTGGTGAAAACGCGCGCCTCGCAGATCAACGGCTGCGCCTTCTGCATCCACATGCACACGCGCGATGCGAGGAAGCTCGGCGAGACCGAGGACCGCCTTCACCTGCTGTCCGCCTGGCGCGAGGCGCCGGTCTACACGGACCGCGAGCGCGCTGCGCTGGCGTGGACGGAAGCGCTTACGCTGCTTACGGACGGGCATGCGCCGGACGAGGCGTATGAGCAGGTGCGCGCGCAGTTCAGCGAGGAAGAAATCGCGAAGCTGTCGCTCGCAATCGCGACCATCAACGCATGGAACCGCCTCGCGGTGGGCATGCGGTTCATTCCCAAGGTCTGAGGGAACTTGCAAGGCAAGACGGTCGCCATCCTCGAGTCGCGCTCCGGCGCCCAGCTGGCCGAGCTGATCCGCCGGCGCGGCGGCACGCCGCTGCTTGCGCCTGCGCTGGCCGAGGTGCCGGACATGGATCGCGGGTTCATCGAGGCTTTCGTTGCCGGGTTGCAGACGAGCCCGGCGGTGGCGGCCATCTTCCAGACCGGCGTCGGCACCCGTGCGCTCTTCGAGGCAACCGACAGTCTCGGCCTCACGCAGAAGTTATCGGCGCTGCTCGAGACGATGAAAGTGGTGGTGCGCGGGCCGAAACCCACCGCGGCGCTCAAGGCACGCGGCGTGCGCATCGACTTCTCTGCCGGCGATCCCTTTACTACGGCAGAGGTGCTCGAGCAATTGCGCAATGTGCCGATCGAAGGGCGGCGCGTCGTCGTGCAGCGTTACGGCGCGACGAACGAGAAGCTTGAAGAAGCGCTGCTGGCGCGCAAGGCCGAGGTCGTCGAAGTGCCGACCTACCGCTGGGCGCTGCCGGCCGACACGGCCCCGCTGGTCGCGCTGATGGATTCGCTGGACGCGAAGGGGGTGGACGCGACGGTGTTCACCAGCGCTTCGCAGGCGATGAACCTCTTTTCATTCGCCGAAACCGTCGGACGGCGCGGTTCGCTGGCTGCGAACCTCAACGCGACGCTGGTCGCCTCGGTCGGGCCGGTGTGCACCAGTGCGCTCGCAATACTCGGCGTGAAAGTGAATGTCGAACCGAGCCCGCCGAAGATGGGGCCGCTGGTCGCTGCGCTCGACAGCGCGCTGTCGAGTTAAGCCGTCCGCCGGCGAATCCTCTTAGCGAGCAGGTCGGCTTCGAAATCGGCCCAGCGGTATTGCACGGTGCCCGGCGCCTTGCGGCGTGAAGGCGTAGCCGCCTGCTTGTGCAGCACCCGATGGCAGGGGACCGCGAAAGCGAACCAGCTGTTCGAGCACGAGCTGGCGACGGCGCGTATCGCCTTCGGCGCGCCAATGGCCTCGGCGATCCTCGAATAGGTCGAGGTCTCGCCAAAGGGGATCTTGCACACTTCTTCCCAGACCTTCTGCTGGAACGCGGTGCCGCGGATGTCGAGCGGCAGGTCGAATCGCGCGATCGGCGCGGCGATGTACCTGGCTACCTTGGCGACGACAGGCGCGCAGCCTTTTTCGTCGCGAATGACCTCGGCCTTCGCAAAACGCTGCCGGATTTCGGTGACGAGTTGGGCAGCGCTCTTCCTGATCATGATGGTCACGATGCCTTCTTCGCTCGATGCCACAAGCAGCGCGCCGAGTACGCACTTGCCGGTGCCGTAGCGGATTTCCTCGGGCGGACGCGCCCGGAGCGGCCCGTCGCTGAAGGCGCGGACCGCGAATGCAGGCTTCCTGGGTTTCCCGCGCACTGCCGGCCGCCGGCTAGTCCGCCTTCATCCCGGACGCCTTCACCACGCGCGTCCACTTGGTGAGTTCATCCTTCACATAGCCGGCGAACTGCTCGGGGGAGTTGGTGACCGGCTCGGCGCCCTGGCTGCCGAGACGCTCGCGAAGATCGGTGAGCTTCATCGCCTTGACCGTCTCCGCGTTGAGCGCATTCACAACTGCGGCCGGCGTGCCTGCAGGCGCGAAGAACCCGAACCACGCGGTGACTTCGTAACCCGGCACGCCCGACTCGGCGACTGTCGGCACGCCCGGCAGCGCCGCGGAGCGCTCGCGGCCGGTGACTGCAATTGCGCGCACCGCGCCGGACTTCACGTGCGGTGCCGTAGTGAGCACCAGGTCGAACATCAGTTGCACCTGCCCGGCGATGAGGTCGTTGAGCGCAGGCGCGCTGCCCTTGTAAGGGATGTGGACCATGAAGGTGCCGGTCATGCTCTTGAAGAGCTCGCCGGCGAGGTGGTTCGAGGTGCCGTTGCCGGCCGAGGAATAATTGAGTGCGCCGGGCTTGGACTTGGCCAGCGCGACCAGCTCCTTGACTGATTTTGCCGGCAGCGACGGATGCACCACGAGCGCGAACGGGATCGAAGCCACCAGCGAGATCGGCGCGAAATCCCTGATCGGGTCGAATTTGAGGCCCGGGTTCAGCGCGGGATTGATCGCGTGCGAGCTCACGGTGCCGAGCAGGATGGTGTAGCCGTCCGGCGCGGCTTTCGCGGTGGCCTCCGCGCCGATGGCGGTGCCGGCGCCCGGCCGGTTGTCGATGAGGACCTGCTGGCCGAGCCCGTCGCCAAGCTTCTGCCCGATTGCGCGCGCGAGGATGTCTGCCGAGCCGCCGGGCGGGTAAGGGACGATCAGGCGGACCGGCTTCGTGGGCCACTGGGCGAGCGCGCTGCCCGCGGCAAGGAGTGCAGCGAGGCCGAGCCCCGCCGCGGTCCTGCCGAGCAATGGCATCACGCCGCCGCTTTCTGCAGGCCGTCGACCTCCGGGATCGCGGGAATCGGCACGTTCCACGGCGCGACGTCCTCGCGGATCTTGTCGAGCGCCGCCTTGATGATGCCCATCTCTTCGTCGGGGTGCGTTGCGCCCAGGCCGTATTCCGCGGCCAGCGCCCGGGAGCGGGAAGAGCGCTTGCGCTCGTCCTCCGGCAGGTTCACCACCGCGTAGACCCCGTTGAGGAGCGACCCGCGCAGCTTCTTCGACACCTTGGCGCCGAGCAGGGCTTTCTCGTCGGTCGACAATTCCGAGAAAAAGCGCCGCATCACGATGCGTCCGAACTGGATGTGCCTCGCTTCATCCCTGAGGATCAGCTTGCAGGCCTCGCGGATCGACTCGAAGCGCGCATTCTCGTAGCGCGCCTGCAGGAGCTCGCCCGAGAGCTGCTCGAAAAGCGTGTTCACCGCGAGGCCGCCGAAGAAGGACATCGCCTTCTCGTCCTTCTCGTCGTGGAACTTCGGGATGATCGTCTGGAAGTAATCCGCGCGCGGCGTCGGCTCGTAGTCGGCCACGCTGCCGCCGATGGCGCTTGCCACGCGGAACGAAGCTTCGTGGTGGCGCAGCTCCTCGGCCATGAAGTTGACGATGTGCTGCTTCACTTCGAAAGGCTGGTGGGAAGCCACCGCTTCGCGATAGCGCTCCGCACCGTAAGGCGTCGCGCCATGCTCCATCCACGCGCGCAGGCTCCACCACTCGGCCCCGGCGCGGCGCACTTCATCCGGCAGGTCGGCCCGGGCGAGGTCCGAGTAGTCGATCCTGGCCGGGTCCCAGGCAAGGTCGCGCGCCTGCTGGCACAGCTGCCAGACTTCCGGCAGCTGCATTGCAGAGACGATCGGGTAGGGATTCGGGTTCTGGACGATTTCTTCGAGCATCGAGGGCTGCATGGCGGCTCCGGCGGAATCAGTGTTCGATTCTATCCGGCCCGCAGGCGGGCGACCTCCGCAGCCTGCGAACGAGGCGGCGCCCCGATCGAGTCCTCGTCGACGGCCGGCGCGCCGCGCGTGCGGATGAACGCCTCGAGGTCGAACGTGGAACGCTCGCCGACCGAAGGGAAATCGGCTTCGAGTCACTGCCCGGCGCGGTTCCTGCCCTCGTCGCGCATCGCATGGATGAATTCCGGATGGACGTTGAGCTTGCTCATCGCGCTCAGCCGGCCCATGAAGTCCGGCGAGTCGACGCGGTGGGTGCGCAGGTGCCTCAGGCCGCTTTGCGTCCGCCCGAAGGAGAACGGCGAGGCCCCGGCTTCGCTCCTCGCGAGCGCGAGCCCCTGCAGCTCCGCAAAGAAGGCCGAGCTGAAACTGAGCTCGCTCATGCGCTGGCGGATTTCGTCGACGGTGGCCGGCGTCTCGGTGCGCAATGCGGGCTGCAACAGGACCATGACGATGTCGCGGCCGCTTGCGTGCTTCGCCAGCGGGAACAACGGCGGGTTCGCGCTCAGGCCGCCGTCCCAATAGGCGTCGCCGTCGATTTCGATCGCATGATGCATCCCCGGAAGGCAGGCCGAGGCAAGCAGCACGTCGAGCGTGACTTCGCGCGTCTGGAAAAGGCGGAGCATCCCGCTCTTCACTTGGGTGGTGGCGACGTAAAGCTCGACCGGGCACTCGCGCCGCAGCCGCTCGAAATCGACCTGCGCTTCCAGCAGGTCGCGCAGCGGATTGACGTCGAACGGGTTGAACTGCCGCGGCGAGAAGTGCCGCATGATCGACATGAGCGATTCCATCCCGGCCGTGGCGCCGCTGTGCGCCGTGCCTTCCAGGGCAGCCGGTGAGACGTTTACGGGGCGTGCGCCGAACCGCGCCGTGGCGGCAACGCCTTCCCAGAAGTCGTGCAGGGCCTGGCGCGCTCCGTCGCGGCCGCCGATCGTCATGCCGTGCGCCATCACGACGGCGTTCATCGCCCCGGCGCTCGCGCCACTGATCGCATCCGCGTTGAAGCGCCCGTCCTCGAGCAGGCGATCCAGCACGCCCCAGGTGAAGGCGCCGTGCGAGCCGCCGCCTTGCAGGGCCAGCGCAATCGAGGCGGCCTTCAAGTGCTGCTCCAGAAGGGCGCCGGACGACGTTGCTTTCTTGCGAGTGCCTTTTCGAAACTGCGGATTTTCACGATTTGCAAGCGCTTGAAGGGGGCAGAGCGCTCACCGGTGTCAGGCGTGGTGCCGGGGTTCATAGCAAGTCCTCACATGAGTGGTTATGGTGCAATGCACCAACATGGGGCTTTTGTAAAACATTCAATCAAAAGCATTTTTCATGGTATTCGACCAACTATAGCGATATTTGTTGCATTGCAACAGATGAATGTTTATCCTGTGGGAGGGGAGAAAATCTAAGGTGTAACCGATGTATTCAAGGCTTCCCCCGCTGAGCTCCCTGCGCGCCTTCGAGGCCGCCGCGCGCCACCTGAGTTTTCGCCGGGCGGCAGAGGAGTTGCACGTCACCCCCGGCGCCATCAGCCACCAGGTCAAGGCACTGGAGGAATCGCTCGGGGTCCTGCTTTTCAGGCGCGTGACGCGCGGGCTCGAACTCACGGACGCGGCGAGGGCCTGCCTGGCGCCGCTAGCCGAAGGATTCGACGCGATTGCGAGAGCCGTCGAGCTGATGCGCGCCACGCCAACGAGCCGGACCCTCACCGTAGGCGCTGCCCCTTCCTTCGCGGGACGCTGGCTGGTGCCGCGCATCCAGCGTTTCGTCAAGGCGCATCCGGAGATCGATGTTCGCGTCGCAGCCGCGATGAGCTTCGTCGACGACGGCCGCGAGCCCCTGCGATTCGATGCGGAGGGCGCCGACGTGGCGATCCGCTTCGGCTCCGGCCGCTATCCGCAGCAACTTTCGGAAAAGCTGTTCGACGTGGCGGCCGTGCCGATGTGCAGCCCGCGCCTCCTGCAAGGCGATCAGCCGCTACGCACGCCGGCCGACCTGCGGCATCACACGCTGCTGCATGACGACACGATCCGCGCGGAATACGGCGGCGCCAACTGGAAGGCCTGGCTCGAGACAGCCGGCGTCGAAGGCGTGGACGTGAGCCGCGGGCCGCACTTCAACAGCGCATCGCTGGGCCTGGATGCCGCCATCGATGCGATGGGCGTCGTGCTGAGCTACCCGGTGCTGGCCGCGGCGGACCTCGCGGAAGGGCGGCTCGTCATGCCTTTCGAGCTGGAGATGCCGCTGGCCCACTCGTACTACGTGGTCTGCTCCGAGGCCGCCGCGGACAAGCCCGAGATCGCCTCGTTCCGGCGCTGGATTGCGGCCGAAGCCGCGGCAGCCTAGCCCGGGGCCTGCGGCGGCCGGCCGAAGCGCCTTGCGAGCGCGCAGGCCGCGAGAAAGGCAAGGCAAAGCCCGATCGCGAGGCCGTCCTCCACCAGCGACGGCGAGAACACAATGATGAACCCGCGGTCCTTCACCAGCGCCGAAAAGCTCGCAACGCAGAAGGGAATGAGGAACAGCCGCATCACGTGCCAGCGGTCCGGCTTGGCGCCCGGCGGCGTGAAGGCGAGGAACAGCGCCACGCCCATGATCGCGCTGATGCCGGCCGCGGTCAGCCACAGGCGCGGCGAGGGGTCGAAGTGCGAGACCGCCATCACGAGGTACCAGCACAGGTAGCACCACAGCACCTGGCGTCCGACAGAAAGGTTTGCGAGGTAAGCGATCACGGTGCTTCGCTCATCGTGCTGCCAGGATCTTTCATGGCCGCAAGATATCATCCCGTCCATGAGCACCGCTTCCCTCGGCAAGGCCGCAATGTTCGAGCGACTTGCCGAAGGTCCCGGCGTAACCGTGGTCACGCCCAACCTGCGCCTGGCGCAGGAGCTCGGGCGCGAATTCGACGCTTACCAAGCGGATCGCGGCCTCGACGTCTGGGGTGCGCCCGACATCCTGCCGCTTACCGGATTCATCTCGCGCGCCTATGACGACGCCCTGTATTCCGAGAGCGCGCACGGCCTTCCGCTGTTGCTCGCGCCAGCCGAGGAGCAGGCGCTGTGGGAAGACATCCTCGGCCGCTCGGAAGAAAGCCGCAGCCTGCTTGCCGTGCCCCAGGCCGCCGCCGCTGCACGCGATGCGTGGAAAACGGCCCACGAATGGGGATTGCTCGAGCGGGCAAAGAGGATTCCGGGGAACGAAGATAGCGAGGCTTTCCTGCGCTGGGCCCAGCGCTACGAGCGGGTGACCAGGGCCGCCGGCCAAACGGAAGGTGCGCGCCTGCCCGGCGTCGTCGCTGCGGTGCTCGGCGAGCCGCGTGTTGGCAAGCCCGCGATGCTGGCGAGATATGGATTCGACATCGTCACGCCGCAGCAGGAGGAATTTTTCGGTGCGCTTGCCGGGACCGGCTGCGAAATCGTTGCCGTCGCGCCGCGCCGACGCGACGCGAAAGTGTTGCGGGTGCAGTGCCTCGACGCTCGCGACGAGATGCGCCAGGCCGCGCGCTGGGCGCGGCAAAGGCTCGAAGCCGCGTTGGACGGGAATGCGCCTGTCCGCATCGGCGTCGTCGTCCCGAATCTGGCAAAGGATCGCAATTCGCTGCGCAGGATTTTCACGCAGACGATGTCGGCGCTGCCTTTCAATATCTCCCTTGGTGAGCCGCTGGCCGCGTTCCCGCTTGTCGATGCCGCGTTCCTGCTTCTCGAGCTGGCCGGCCGGGAGATCGCCTTCGAGCGGGCGAGCCTGCTGATCCGCTCGCCGTTCATTGCGCACGGCGAGTCCGAGGGACTTGCGCGCGCCAGGCTGGATGCGGCCCTCAGGCGACGAGCCGAACCCGCGCTCACGCTCGAGCGGCTGCTCGTGCTGCTGCGCACGCACGCCTCGAAGGGAGTTCCGGTCCTGCGGCAGAAGCTGGAGGCGCTTGCAGAGTTCCGCAAGGCGCGCCTCTTTGGCGCGCAGTCGCCGGTGGAGTGGGGCAGGGCGTTCTCGGAGGCGCTCGCGCTCGCCGGCTATCCGGGCGAGCGCGGCCTGGATTCGGCCGAGTACCAGACGCTGAAGAAATGGCACTCGGTGCTCGCGCAGTTCGCGCAGCTCGAACGCGTCTCGGCGAAGATGGGTTACGGCGACGCCGTCGCGCGCCTGCGCCGCATGGCCGCCGACGCCGATTTCCAGCCTGAGTCGCCGGACGTGCCGGTGCAGATCCTTGGGGTCCTCGAATCCGCCGGTTGCGAATTCGACCACCTTTGGGTCATGGGCCTCAGCGTCGACGCGTGGCCGCTGGCTGCGCGCCCGAACCCGTTCCTGCCGCTGGTGCTCCAGCGCGGGGCGGGCGTGCCCGAGTCGTCGGCGGATTCGTCGCTCGAGCTCGACCGGCGCATCACGCAAGGCTGGCTGCATGCTGCGAACGAGGTAGTGATCTCTCATCCCTCGCGTGAGGCCGATCGCGAGCTGGAGCCCAGCCCTCTAGTCGCGGCGATACCCGCGGGAGCGCTCGAGCTTCCGGCTTATGCGCCGCACCGAGACGCGATCTTCGCGAGCCGGGACCTCGCGCATCGCGAGGATGCTATCGCGCCGCCGCGCCCGCCGGGCGAAGCGCGAGGCGGGAGCCAGTTGATCAAGGACCAGGCCGCGTGCCCGTTCCGCGCGTTCGCACGCCACCGGCTCGGCGCCGAGCCGATCGAGACGCCTCATGCGGGGCTCGATGCGCTCGAAAGGGGCTCGCTCGTCCATCACGTTCTTGCAGCGGCCTGGCAGGCGCTCGAAACCAAGCACGGCCTGGACAGCATTTCGGAAGCCGGGCTGGGTGAGCTGCTCGCATCGGCCGCCGAGGCGGCAGTAGCGCGCCAGAAGCGCGACCGGCCGACGACGTTGTCCGGGCGCTTTGCCGAGATCGAAAAACGCCGCCTCGCGAAGCTTGCGCTCGACTGGCTGGATCTCGAGCGCTTGCGCGGCGATTTCAGCGTCTTCGCCACCGAGGCGAAGCGTACGATCGAAGTCGGCGGCCTGCAGCTCACCGGCCGCCTCGACCGCGTCGACGAGACGGCGGACGGGGAACGTATCGTGATCGACTACAAGACCCGCGCGCCCGGGGCCGGCGCATGGGTGGGCGAGCGCCCGGATGAGCCGCAGTTGCCGCTGTACCTCCTGGCCGCGGAGCCTTCGGCGCGGGCGATTGCGTTTGCGCAAGTGAAAGCCGGCGACATGAAGTTCGTTGCGCTCGCTGCGGAGAAGGACCTCGTTCCCGGTGCGCAAGTGCTTCCGAACGGGCGTCTCAAGCGGGCCGAGCAGAGCTGGGGGGCGCAGGTGGAGGCCTGGAAACTCGAGCTGGGGCGCCTCGCGCGCGGCTTTTCGGACGGCGAGGCGTCCGTCGATCCGAAGCCAGGCGCTTGCGAGTATTGCGACCAGAAGCCGTTCTGCCGGATCCACGAGCGCGAGGGTGGCATCGGCGAAGAGGAAAGCGAGGCATGAGCGCCAGGCCGCTTCCGCCGGATCACGCGCAGCGCCAGCGCTCGCTCGACCCGGCGGGGTCGTTCATCGTGCAGGCGCCGGCCGGCTCGGGCAAGACCGAGTTGCTGATCCAGCGCTTCCTTCGCCTGCTCGAAACCGTGAGCGAGCCGGAGGAGGTCGTAGCGATCACCTTCACGCGCAAGGCTGCGGCCGAGATGCGCCAGCGCGTCCTGAAGAAGCTCGGCGAGGCCGGGAACCCGCTCGCATCGAATCCCGCGCGGCTGCGCATCCAGACCATCGACTCCCTCTGCGCTTCGCTTGCGCGGCAAATGCCGGTGCTCTCGGGATTCGGCGCGTTGCCCGAGACCCTCGACGACGCCGGCGAACTCTACGAATCCGCCGCCCTGGCGACGCTCGGCCTGGTCGAGGAAGCCGAAAGCGAGAACGCAGGGCGCGCCGCCCAGCATGTGGAGCGCCTGCTGGCGCATCTCGACAACGACCTTGGCCGCGTCGCGGCACTGGTGGCGGACATGCTCCACAGCCGCGACCACTGGATCCGGCACCTGGCGCGCATGCACCGCGGCGCCCTCGAGGCGGCGCTCGAAGCCGAGCGAAAGCGCGTCTGCGGGCTGGCGAAGAAGCTCTATCCGGGCGCCGATGCGGGGAGCACCGCGGCCTGGCGCGCGCTTGCCGAGTCCCTGCTCACGAAGGAGGGCGGATGGCGCAAGCGCTCGCCCGAAGGGAAGAAGTATTTCGACGAAGGCGACGCGCACGAGCCGTTGCGGCGAGTGCTCTGGTCGGTCTGCTCGATGCCGCCCGAGCGCTACTCGGATGTGCAGGCCGAAGTGCTGGAGGCGATCGGCGCGTTGCTGCCGCACGCGATCGCGCAGCTCAAGCTGGTGTTCCAGGCGCGCGGCCAGGTCGATTTCACCGAGGTCGCGCAGGGCGCGCTTCGTGCACTCGGCGACGAGGGCGACCCGACCGATCTCGCATTGGCGCTCGACTACCGCATCCGCCACCTGCTGATCGATGAGTTCCAGGACACTTCGATCAGCCAATACGAGCTGGTGGCTCGATTGACCGAAGGCTGGGAACAAGGCGACGGGCGCACCTTGTTCGTTGTCGGCGACCCGATGCAGTCGATCTACCGCTTCCGCGAGGCCGAAGTCGGGTTGTTTCTCGAAGCCAGGCGCGGCGGCATCGGCGCGGTCCCGCTCGAGCCGATCGAGCTGGCGGCCAACTTCCGCTCGCAGTCCGGCGTCGTCGACTGGGTCAACGGCACGTTCTCCGGTGTCATGCCGCGCAAGGAAGACGCGATTGCCGGCGCCGTCGCCTACCGTCCTTCCGTGGCCGTGGATCCGCGATTGCCGGGCGAGGCGGTGACCCTGCATGCGTTCGTCGAGCCGCCGCGCAGCAACGCGCGGTTGCGCGAAGCTGCGCGGATCGTGGACATCGTGCGTAACGTGCGCAATGCGCCGGGGGAAGAAAGCATCGCGATCCTCGTGCGCACTCGCTCGCATCTCGCGGAAATCGTGCCGGCGCTCAGGGCCGCGGGCCTTGCTTTCCGCGCGCTTGAAATCGAGCCGCTCGCGCACCGCCCCGTGGTGCAGGACCTGCTCGCGCTGACGCACGCGTTGTCGCACGCCGGGGACCGGCTCGCGTGGCTCTCGGTGTTGCGCGCGCCGTGTTGCGGATTGACGCTCGAGGACCTCAGCCGGCTCGCCGAAGGCGGCGACGAAACGGTCTTCGAGCTGATGACCGACGAGCGGCGCCTTGCGCGCCTATCCGCCGATGGCCGCTCGCGACTCGAAAGGACCGCGGCGGTAATGCGCGAGCGGATATCCGGGCGGCTTCGCACTACGTTGCGCGACGCAGTGGAGGGCGCGTGGCTTGCGCTCGGCGGTCCGGCTTGCGTCGACGATGAAACGGACCTCGAAGACGCAGCGATTTACCTCGACCACCTGGAGGCGCACGAGGAGGGCGGCGCGGTCGGCGACGGGTTCGATGCGACGCTCGCAAAGCTGTACGCACTGCCGGACGTGCATGCCGGCGAGGGCCTGCAGGTCATGACCATCCACAAGGCCAAGGGCCTCGAATTCGATCACGTGATCCTGCCGGGGCTTGCGCGCCCGCCGCGCAACGACGATCGCAAGCTTTTCCTCTGGACCGAGACGGCCGGGCACGACGGGCGGCCGGACCTGCTGGTCGCCCCGATCCAGGAGGCCGGCAGCGATGGCGACTCGATCTATGCGTGGCTGCAGGGGCTGGAAAACGCCAAGGCCGACCTGGAGGCCGGGCGCCTGCTGTACGTGGCGGCGACTCGCGCGAAGAATCGCCTGCACCTGCTCGGCGAGGCTTGTGTCAAGGACGGCGACTTGCGCGACCCGCCGGCGAAATCGCTGCTGGCGAAGCTCTGGCCTTCGGTGCGCGATGCCTTTGCGGCGGCCGAGTTGCCGCCGGCGGCGGCGCAGCCAGTGGCGCCCGATCTCCCTTCGCAGTTGCTGACGCGGCTTGCCTCGGGCTGGAAGATGCCCGAAGCCCCTGCGGGGATTGCGTGGGCCGCGCCGGCCGAAGAGGCGCGCACCCAGGACGAGATCGAATTCTCATGGGCCGGCGAAACCGCGCGCCATGTCGGTTCCGTGGTGCATCGCTGGCTGCAATGCCTTGCCGACGACGGGCTCCAGGGCTGGACGGTGCAGCGTGTACAGGGCCTGCGCGCCCGGCTGGCGCGCGACCTGCAACGGCGAGGCGTCTCGGCGGCCGAATGCGAGGCCGCGGCCGAAAGAGCGGTGGTGGCGCTCGCCAACACCCTCGGGGACGAGCGCGGCCGCTGGCTGCTCGGGGCGCGCGAAGGCGCCGTCAGCGAGATGCGGCTCCGCTCGCGGAAGGGCGAGCGCCTGTACACGCTGGTCATCGACCGCACCTTCGTCGAGGACGGCGTGCGCTGGATCGTCGACTACAAGACCAGCAGCCACGAGGGCGCCGGGCTGGAGGCTTTCCTCGAGCGGGAACGCGGGCGCTATGCGCCGCAGCTCAAGCGGTACTCGGATGCACTCGCGGACGCCCATGGCAAGGCGAGGCTCGGGCTGTACTTCCCCATGCTGCGCGCGTGGAAGGACTGGGAGTAGCGGCTACGTCAAGCGGATTTCGGAACATTTTTTTCCGGGATCCGCGCCCAGATTGGCTCTCCGGGTGATTTTGTGCCGGTATCGGTACATTTCCGGGCGCGGGCGCCTTAGCGCGCCAGCGCACTGACGCCCGCGCCCCGGACGGATAGCCTCCGACGGAACATCCATCACAGCGGGCCTCATCGTGAACAGGTTTTCGATCGCACTCTTGATCCTCTCGGCCGGCGCACTCGCGGGACTCCCGTCCGCCGCAGTCGCGCAATCCCCGGCAAACGCGGGCGGCGCAACCGCCGCCGCCGTTTCCACGCTTACGCCAAGCCAGGCGACGAGGCGCTACCAGCAGGGCGAAGCGCTCGAGCGGCAGCGCAACTGGCGCGGGTCGTTCGAGGCGTATCTCGAAGCCGGCGAAGCGGGGGATGGACTCGCGCAAAAGAAGCTCGGCGACCTCTACAGCACCGGCAACCCGGCAGTGGAGCGCGACTATGAGAATGCCCTGCGGTGGTACCATAAGGCTCGCGAACAAGGCGTCGAAATTCCGAAGCCCATCAGCTATCCGGGGATGCCGATCGACGCCTCTCGAAAGTAGCTGCCCGCAAATGGGGCCAACCACGGTGCGAGGCGAATGAAAGCAGCAATCGCCATTGCTTTCTCCCTGATCCTGCTGGCCGGGTGCTCGACCAATCCGGTGACCGGCCGCGACCAGATCGTCGGGATGCCCGCAGCCCAGGCGCACGCCGACATCAGCCGCGCGATTTCCTCCAGGGCGCAGCGCTTCTCCTCGCCGGATGCCTGCGACCACGCCTGCCGCACGCAGGAAAAGCTTTTCGAGGCGCAGGTCGAGCGCCTCGGCGCGCAGCTCCAGGCGGCGGCGCGCAACATGTCGCCGGAACTGTTCGAGCGCGTCTCGGCGTTCGAGATCAGCGTCGATGATTCCTCCGGCCTGACAACCGGGTCCAGCGTCGGCGGCCGGATATCGCTGGGCAGCGGCATCGGGCGGCTCGAGCCGGCGGATGACGTCACGGCTTTCCTCATCGCGCGGGAGATGGCGCATGTGATCGCGCGCCACGACGAAGAGGATTCCGGCGCGCGGATCCTGTTTTCCGCCGTGACGGCGCTGCTGCCGGTGGCCATGATCGCGCGGCTGCTGGCGTCCGCCGTCGGCTCCAACGCGCTGATGAGCACGTGGGCCGAACAGCAGCGCCGCGAAGCCGACGAGATTGCGCTTGCGCTGCTCGTGCGCACCGGCCGCTCGGTGGCAAGCGTCGCGAAGAGCCTCGCAACCGGCCTCAAGGTCGACCTGCTTTCGGAAGGCGATTGGGCAACGCGCTTCAAGGAATCCGCACAGCGCGTCGCGCAAGTGGCGCAATCCGCGCCGCAGTACGCCGACTTCGACAACTGGCTGCTGCACCAAAGCGTGCAAAGCCTCGAGCGCGTCGATATCTGCATGAAAGCCAAGGGCGGCCCGCAAACCAAGGCCGAACTGGAGCAGCGGCGCCAGGAGTGCATGGGGCGTTCCTCGTAGCGCAGGCGTTCCGCTTTTGGCATCGATCGCGCCGCTTCCCGGCCGCGACTTCCGGCAGGCGCATTCCAAACAGACGTGCGAACCATGCGGCATCCTCATGCGTGCGCGCAAGGGCCGGCCTTTATAATCGGCGCACCATGAAAAGAGACGAACTCACGCGCGCCCAGACTTGGGCCATCCTCGGCGGCGCGGCCGTGATGCTCAGCCTGGCGATGGGCATGCGGCAAAGCTGGGGATTGTTCCAGCCCCACATGATGCGGGACATCGGGCTCACCGCCGCGGATTTCTCGCTCGCGATCGCAATCCAGAACATCGTTTGGGGCGCGACGCAGCCTTTCGTCGGCATCTACGCCGACCGCCACGGCATCCGGCCGGTGGCCATTTTCGGCGTGGTGATCTACGCGGTCGGCATCGTCCTCAGCATCTATGCGCACTCGGTGCTGGTCTTCACGCTCGGCGCCGGCATCTGCGTCGGCCTGGCGCTTTCGTGCACTGCGTCCAACATTGCGATGAACGTCACCGCGCGCACCGCGTCGCCGGCCGGCCGCATGATGGCCATGGGCACCGTGTCGGCGATCGGCTCGCTGGGCCTGGTCATCGCCTCGCCGCTCGCCCAATCGCTGATCACGACCAGCGGCTGGCAAACCGCCATGGTGGGTTTCCTCGGGTTGGTGGCCGTGATGCTGCCCGCGGCTTTCCTCGCGGGCCGCACCGACAAGATCGAAGTCGAAGCCACTACCGGCAGGCAGCAGTCGGTCAGCCAGGCCGTAAAGGAGGCGATGGGGCACTCGGGCTACCTCGTGCTGGCGATCGCGTTCTTCGTCTGCGGGCTGCAGCTCGTCTTCATTACCACGCACCTGCCCACTTACCTTGCGATCTGCGGCATGGACCCCTCGGTCGGCGCGAACGCGCTCGCGCTGATCGGCCTTTTCAACGTGATCGGCTCGTACCTCTTCGGCTGGCTCGGCGGGCGCTACTCCAAGCGCGTGCTGCTCGGCGGCATTTACGTGCTCCGCTCGCTTTTCATCACCGCGTATTTCGTCCTCCCGCCGACGCCGGCGAGCACGCTTATTTTCGCGGCCGCCATGGGCACGCTCTGGCTGGGCGTCGTGCCGCTGGTGAGCGGCCTCGTGGTGCACCTCTTCGGGCTGCGCTACATGGCGACGCTCTCGGGCATCGCCTTCTTCAGCCACCAGGTCGGGTCGTTCATCGGCGCCTACGGCGGCGGCTTGCTCTACAACGCGCTGGGCAACTACGACCTCGCGTGGCAGGGCGCCGTGGCGATCGGGATCGCCGCGGGCCTCTTTCAGATGACCATGAATATCCGGCCCTCGCAGCGGATGCTGGACGAGCGGGGCGCGGTCCCCGCGTAGCGAGCCGGCCCGGGCCCCTGTACGGGCCCGCTTCCCGCGGCTACCAGTGGCCCGGCAGCGACTTCGCGATGACGATGCGGCCTTTTTCCAGCTCGATGTAGCCGCCGGTCGAAAGGTCCTTGAACACCCGGCTGATCATCTCGCGCGAGGCCCCCACGCGATTGGCGATCTCCTGCTTGGTGAGCTTGCCGACGATGGCCAGCTTGCCGTCCTCATCCTCGAGCGCAAGGTCCAGCAGCAGCCGCGCCACGCGCCCGTAGACGTCCAGCGAAGCAAGGCTGCGCACGTTGTTCAGCAGCCCCCGCGTGCGGTGGATCAGCGTCTTGATGAGGCGCATCGCGAATTCGGGGTGCTTGATGACGAATTCCCTGAACACCGGCTGCGGGATGATGAAGAACTGGGAAGGTTCGAGGGTCATGACCGAGGCCGAGCGCGGGCCCGCGTCCAGCACCATCTCGCCGAAATACTCCCCGGGCCCGAGGACGTTGAGGTCGATTTCCTTGCCGTTGCGGCCGTAGAGGAAAACCTTCACCCGGCCCGAATGGATCACGTAGACCGAGTCGGTGCGGTCGCCCTCGTGGACGACGATCTTGTTCCGCGGGTAGGACTGCAGCTTGGCATGCGCCGAAAGCGAATGCAGCTCCTCGTCCTGCATGCCGAGGAAGCTCGGAAATTTCGGCGTGCGCGCAAAAGCGGTGCGCCTGCGCTCGAGGGTGGTCACTTCCATGCGGTCATCCTCAAATAGAATGCGGGTCTGCCCGAACCTGACGCTACTTTAGCGCATCCGTCAGCGCGTTCTGTTCCCTGGCGCACATCCGGTGGGTTGCTGGTTGCACCGCCGTAAGTCCGCGCAGGGGGAATATTTTTTGCAAGGGAGAGCCAATTGTCGCAAGCAACGCAAGGCGAGCGGAAGAACGAGCACGGCCAACCCACAGGCCCGGCAGTGGAGGCATGGACGGAGCGCGCGCGCCCGTTGCGCACGCCCATGGAGGGCCGCTATTGCCGGCTCGAGGCGGTGGACGTGGCGCGGCACGCGGACGGGCTTTTCACGGCCTACATGAAGGCGCCGGACGGCCGCGACTGGACCTACCTTTTCGTCGAGCGCCCTGCCGACCCTGGGGCCTTTCGCGCGTACCTGGAAAAAGCCGCCGCGAGCAACGACCCGCTGCACTACACGATCGTCGACACGGCAGGCGGCAAGGCGGTCGCCGTCGGCACCGCCGCCCTGATGCGGATCGAGCCGGTGCACGGCGTGATCGAGGTCGGCTCGATCACCTATTCGCCGCAACTGAAGCAGACGCCAGCCGGCACCGAGGCGATGTACCTCATGATGCGCCGCGCGTTCGACGAGCTCGGCTACCGGCGCTACGAATGGAAATGCGACAGCTTCAATGCGCCGTCGCGCGCCGCGGCCAAGCGCTATGGGTTCCAGTTCGAGGGAATCTTCCGCCAGGCGGTGGTCTACAAGGGCCGTAGCCGCGATACCGCGTGGTTTTCGATTACCGACCGCGAGTGGCCCCGGGTGAAAGCGGCATTCGAGGGCTGGCTGGACCCGCAGAATTTCGATGCCGGCGGCCGGCAGAAGCGCTCGCTTGCGCAGATCCGCGAGTCCCTGGCCTGACCCGGAAGGGGGCAGGCGACTAAGCGGGGTTCAGGCGACCTGGCGGTCGCGCATCGCGGCTTCGAGCTCGCTGACCTCGGTGAGCACCCGGGTAGCGTACTTGTACATGATCTCGCCCTTGGCGGTCGGGCGGATGCCGCGGTGCAGGCGATCGAACAGCGGGGCGCCGATTTCGTCCTCGAGGCGCCGGATGCGCGCCGAAATGTTCGACTGGACGGTCTTCAACTCGGTTGCCGCGCGGGCGAAGCCCTTGCGCTCGTAGACGCTGACGAAGCAGCGCAGATCTTTCAGGTCGAGCATTGCGCACCCCCTGGAAAGCGCCATCTTATCCCAATGCGCGCGGCAGACTGCATTTACCGTGGAACTACGATTCTTGCCGGATCAGGCAACACAGGCGCCACGCTAGTAAGGGCCGGGCGTAAAGGGATGAGGTGCATAAGGGCCAGGCGGCTGCACCACCGGCTCCCAGCCGAGCGGGCAGACAGGGACTCGTGGGTAGTAGTCGCCATACATCGGGCAAAAATAGTGCACGTCCGGGCCGGGCGCCAGGTAAACGGGCGGATAAGCGTGGCTCGGGCCGTAGTAAGTGGCCGCCGCGTAGAACGGCACGCCGCCGTAGAAGCGGGCGCGGGGCGCGAAATGCCGGGCGCTGCCCGAATGCCTGCTTCCATGATGCGCATGGTTCCCGCCATGGCCGCCCGAGTGGGCGGCGCGTCCGCCCGAACCGCGGGGCGCCGAAAGCACCGGCTGGCTGACGCAGACGGCAACCGTGCCGATGGCCGCGAGCCTCAATGCGTAAGCCAGGGTCATCAGCGCATTACTTCCGCGGACTGCGACAAGCCCTTTGCCGCCCGGCGGGCGCGCACTTCGGCGTCGAGCTGCACGAGGCTCACGCGCTGCCAGTGCCATCCCTGCATTTCCCCGGAGCCGTTGAACGAGAAGGGCGGGGCGTCCGGCGACGAGGCGGGGACGTAGTACACCCCCGACGTCGGAGAGCGCGCCAGACCCTGCCGCTGTTGCGACGAATACGCGGACCGGTAGGCCGGCGCATGGCCCACGATGACCGTTTGCACGACGGGAGCCCGCACCGGGTTGGCTGTTACGTTGGACAACGAGTGCTGGTGGCGTGGCGCTGAAGAAGAGGCGCGCCGGTGATCGATGGTCGCGGCAGCGGACGCGTCCACCGCCGCCAGCGCCGTGGCCGCCAGGCCCACCATGAGGCACGCTATCCTTGGCATTGCGAATCTCCTCGAAATCAGGATACCGGAAAACCCAAACGATGCGATACCGTCTCTACTACTGGCCGACGATCCAGGGGCGCGGGGAATACGTGCGCCTCGCTTTGGAGCAAGGCGGCGCGGCGTACACCGACGTCGCCAGGCAGCCGCGCGGCATGGCCGCCATGAAGCGGCTCCTGGACCAGCGCACCGCGAAGCAGGCGCCTTTCGCGCCGCCGTTCCTCGTGAGCGGCAAGACGGTCATCGCGCAGACCGCCAACATCCTGCTTTACCTCGGCCCGCGCCTCGGACTGGTGCCCAAGGCGCAAGCCGCGCGCCTTTGGGTGCACCAGGTCCAGCTCACGATCGCCGATTTCGTCGTCGAAGCGCACGACACGCACCACCCGGTCGGCGTCGGCCTCTATTACCACCAGCAAAAGCGCGAGTCGAAGCGGCGAGCGAAAGATTTCCGCAGCCAGCGCCTGCCGAAATACCTGGGCTATTTCGAGCGGCTGCTTGCCGCGAATCGCGGCCTGGCGTGCGGGCGGAAAATCACCTACGCCGACCTTTCGCTATTCCAGGTGATCGAGGGGTTGCGTTACGCTTTTCCTCGCGCGATGCAGTCGCACGAGCGCAGGATCCCGCGCCTCATCGAGCTGCGCGACCGGGTCGCGGTGCTGCCGCGAATCGCCGGCTACCTCGCCTCGCCGCGGCGCATCCCTTTCAACCAGGACGGCATCTTTCGCCACTACCCGGAACTGGACGGCGCGGTAAAACGCGACGCTTAGTGTGAGAAGCGCTCCCCGAGCGCACCGAAACGCCCGGTGCTAACCTTGGCGCATGAAATGGGTCATCGGCCTGCTGGTTGCGCTCGTGTTCCTCGTCGCCGTTGCGGTGGCGGTGCCGTTCTTCGTGCCGCTCGATGGCTATATCCCGGAGATCGAGAAAGCCGTCTCCGCGCGCCTCAAGGAGCCGGTGACGATCAAGAAAATCCGCTTGTCGGCGCTGCCGCTGCCGCACGTGGTCATCGACGGCATCACGGTCGGCAAGACCGAGGACCTCAAGGTCGGCAAGGTGACCGTGACGCCCGAGCTCTTTTCGCTCTTTTCTTCGACCAAGGTGATCCGCAGCATCGAAATCGATTCGCTGCTGCTGACGCAGAAGGCGATCGACAAGATCCCCCTCTGGTCGAAGCAGGACGCCTCGCCTTCGCAGCCGCCTGCAGTTCGAATCGGCAGCCTCAAGCTCGACGATGCGCTCGTTAAACTCGATGCCGCGAGCTTCGGGCCGTTCGATGCGCGCGTGCGCCTGGACGACAGCGGCGCGCCGGCCGAGGCGACGCTCGCCACGCGCGACGGCAAGCTCAAGGCGCAGGTCAAGCCGGAGAAAGCCAGCTACCTCATCACCGCGCAAGCCAAGGGATGGAAGGTCCCGGTCGGCCCGCCAGTCGTGTTCGACGAACTCGAGGTGGTCGGCGTCGCTACGCTGGCCGAGGCGAGCTTCAGCCGCATTACCGCGAAGCTGTACGGCGGGACCGCAAACGGCAAGGCTTCGGTGGGCTGGCAGAAGGGCATGCAACTCAGGGGTAATTTCGACGTCAGCCAGCTCGAGCTCAAGAGCCTGGTGCCGATCCTTGCGCCCGGCACGAAGATGAGCGGCAGGCTGAACGCCAAGCCGGTGTTCTCTTCGTCGGCAAAAGATGGCGCGGGATTGATGAACGCGCTGAGGCTCGCGACACCGTTCGACGTGCATAACGGCGTGTTCCAGGGATTCGACCTGCAGAAAGCCGCTTCGACGTTGGGCAGGCAGGGCACCTCGAGCGGCGAAACGCATTTCGACCAGCTCTCCGGCCATCTCGCCATCGAGCAGGCGGCTTACAAATTCACCCAGCTTAAAGTCGCCTCGGGTGCGTTTGGCGCGGATGGCAACGTGGGGATCTCGCCGAAGAAAGAGCTTGCGGGCCGCGTCAACGCAAAAGTGAACGCATTGGGCACGAGCGCCGTGGTGCCGCTAAACGTTTCCGGGACGATCCAGTCGCCGATGCTGCTCCCGACCGGCGGCACGGTGGCCGGCGCGGCCATCGGCACAATTCTCGCGCCCGGGATCGGCACCGGCGTCGGCGCAAAGGCCGGCCAGATGATCGAGGGATTGTTCGGCGGCTCTAAGAAGTAGCCCCGCCGGGCTTGTCGGCCGGCGCCTGCGGCAGCGGGCAGTTTTCCAGTTCGCCACCGCACTGGAGCAGCCGGGCGCCGCCAGGCATCGCCGACACTGAAAACACCGACACCCTGGAGAGCGCGTGGGCGCACCAGGGAGCCTTGGTTGCGGGTTGTTTAGTCGCCGGACGCTCCGCCTGCTGGTGCAGGCGATAGAAGGTGCACTTCGTCACTCCACCCCTCCCGTGGGTGCTTAAAACCTTTAGGTCTGCGCCTGTGCGCCGTGCGAGTTGATGGGCACGACTGCAGACGCACCCGACTGGCCTTGCGTGTCCGCTTTCTCGGCGCGCTTGCGCTCCCGCTCGAAGCGACGCTCGCGCTCGATGATCATGCGGAATTTCTTCTTGAGATCGGTATCGAAAGAAGGCGTGTAGACGAAAGATTTGTCGGTCAATCTTGGCATTTCTGTCCTCCGGAAACGATTGGCGCCCGGCCCGGGGGCCGGGCGCCGCTAAGGCCCTTGCTATGGCAGCGTCTTGCGGCCCGAGATGAAGAACACGATCGCGAGGATCACGCCCACAACGGCGAGGATCCAGGCAATGTTGGCCGCAGTTCCGGCCACCCCGCTGAAGCCCAGGACGGCGGCAATCAGCGCAATCACGAAGAATGTAACGGCCCAGGACAGCATGATTTGCTCCTTGAATGTGTTTTGAACAGCATTGACTGTAGGGCGTTTCAAGGCCCGGGAATGTCGGCAAAATGCGCCAGCTTTTGTAGGCGAATGTCCGGTGGAGGCCGAGAAACCTGAATGAAACCGGGTATTTGCGAACAAAGCCTGTTCCGAAGGGCCGGTCTGCGGTAGCTTCGCCCCAACCCAACCGGAAAGCCGAATGAATAAACGCCCGAACGTCCTCCACATCATGGCCGACCAGCTGAATTCCTCGGCGCTCGCGGCCTACGGGAACCAGGTCGCCAAAACCCCGCATATCGACAGCCTCGCGTCGCGAGGCGTGCTTTTCGAGAATTTCTACTGCAATTTCCCGCTTTGCGCGCCCTCGCGGACCTCGATGCTCACCGGCCGCCAGGCGAGCCGCCTGGGGGTCTTCGACAATGCCTGCGACTTCCCTTCGCAGGCGCCCACGCTGCCGCACTATCTCTCGGCACTCGGCTATCACACAGTGCTGTCGGGCAAGATGCATTTCATCGGCGCCGACCAGCTGCACGGCTACCAGGAGCGGCTGACCACCGACATCTACCCGTCGGACTTCGGCTGGACGCCCGACTGGAAGCAGTCGATCCCGGTTGCGTCCACCGGCGTGAGCCTTCGCAGCGTGGTCGAGGCCGGCACCTGCATCCGCAGCCTGCAGCTCGATTTCGACGACGAAGTGGCGCAGAAGTCGGTGCAGTGGCTCTACGACTACGGGCGCCAATCCGATCGGCGCAAGCCGTTCTTCCACACGGTGTCGATGACCCACCCGCACAACCCCTACGTCATTACACAGGAATACTGGGACCGTTACCGGCACGAGGACATCGACATGCCGCGCGTCGGGCCGATCGCCTACGAGAAGCTCGACGCCCACAGCAAGCGGTTGTGGAAGGCGTACAAGTTCGGCGAGTACAACATCACGGACGAAGACGTGCGCAAGTCCCGCCACGCTTACTACGGGATGACTTCGTACATCGACGACCAGGTCGGCAGGCTTCTCGGTGCGCTCCGCGACATGGACCTCGAAAGCAATACCGTCGTGATCTTTACTTCGGACCATGGCGACATGCTTGGCGAATGTGGCCTTTGGTACAAATGGATGCATTTCGAGGGCGCCTGCCGCATCCCGATGATCGTCGCGATGCCGGGAGGTAAGGCGCAGTCCATCCCACGCCGCGTCAAAGCGCCGGCGTCGCTCATGGATTTCCTGCCGACGGTGGTGGACATCGCGGGGAAAGTCGAGCCGGTCGCGCCGCTCGAAGGCCAGAGCCTGATGCCGGTCATCAAAGGCGGGGCTTTGCTGCCTTACGACCGGCCGGTCTTCGCCGAGATGAATGCCGACGGCACCTTCAGCCCTTCGTTCATGGTGCGCAAGGGCGACTGGAAGCTGATCGCGTGCGAAGGCGACCCGCCGATGCTCTTCGACCTCGCCAACGATCCGGATGAACTGAAAAACCTAGCCGGGAAGCCGGACGTCGCCACGGTTCAAGCGGGATTGCAGAAACTCATCGACACCAACTGGGACGCCGCCGCGCTCAAGAAAGAAATGGAGGACAGCTCGCGCAGGCGGTTGTTTGTGCAAGCTGCACGCGATGCCTCCGGCGCCCCGGCCTGGGATTACGAGCCGAGGAAGGACGCGTCGAAGCAGTACGTGCGCGGTGGCGGCGTGTCCTCAGGGGCGACAGCGACCAAAGGCAGGGCGCGATTCCCGTTCGTGCCGGCCAAGAAGCCGGACAACTAAAAGGGGCCAGGCTCAAACCTGACGAAGTACAACGTTGCCAGGTTTGAGCCTAGCCCCTTTTAGTGCTTTTAGCGATTCACTCTCAACAAAGGAAGAGAACCATGATCCACGTCATCGCCGTCATCACCGCCAAGCCCGGCCAGCGGGAAACCATCCTCACGCATTTCCGCGCCAACGTGCCGGCGGTGCGCGCCGAAAAGGGCTGCATCGAGTACGGCGCGGCGGTCGATGCCGATCCGGCGCTCGGCTTCCAGACCAAATGGGGCGCCGACACCTTCCTCGTGATCGAGAAGTGGGAAAGCATGGACGCCCTCAAGGCGCACGCCGCGGCACCGCACATGGCCGCTTATGCCGCGAAGACCAAAGAGCACATCGCCAGCCGCGTGATCCATATCCTGCAGCCGAGTTGAAACAGGGACAGACCACGTTTTCCATGCGTTGAAAACGTGGTCTGTCCCCGATTTGCGGTTTGCGCCTTTTGGGCGATTGTCCCGGGGGTGCCCGCGGCATAACTTGAGGGCATGACCCGCGAAGACCTCCTGCGCATCCTGCCCGCCGCCGCCTCGCGGGCGGAGGTCTTCCTCGCGCCGTTGAATGCGGCGATGGACGAGTTCGACATCGACACGCCGGCGCGCCAAGCGGCTTTCCTCGCGCAGATCGGGCACGAGAGCCGCCAGCTCGCCGCGCTCGAGGAGAGCTTCAACTATCGTCCGCAGGCGCTGCTGGATACCTTCAATACTCATACTCTCGTGCGCTTCACGCCGGAGCAGGCCGAACTCTACGGCCGAACCGCGGACCACCCGGCCAACCAGCGCATGATCGCCAACATCGCCTACGCCAACCGCGGAGGCAACGGCGACGCCCAAAGCGGCGACGGCTGGGCCTTCCGCGGCGCCGGGCTGATCCAGCTCACCTTCCGCGACAACCAGGTCGCCTGCGCCGACCACTTCGGCATCCTGCGCGAGCAGATCGGCGCGTGGCTTCGCACGCCGGAAGGCGCGTCGCGCTCGGCGGCGCGCTACTGGCGGGTCAACGGCCTCAACGAGCTGGCGGATGCCGGCGACTTCGTGCGCATCACGATCCGCATCAACGGCGGCCTGCGTGGGCAGACCGACCGCATCTCACTCTGGGAAGCGGCGCGCGGCGTGATGGGAGTCGCCTGACGGCTCCGGGGTGTTGCGTAACCCGGCCGCTAGGGCGCGCGCACCGCGCCCGGGCGCGGCCCGAGGAAATACCAGAGGATCAGGCCCACCAGCGGCAGCAGCACCACCAGGATGATCCATAGCGCCTTCTTTCCGTTCGAGGCGCTGCTCTGGAAGATGTTGATGATCGCCCAGACGTCGCCGGCGAAGATCAGCAGGCCGATCAGGCTGTTGAATGGTGATGTGAACATCGCGGACTCCCTTTTGGATATCCGGCGAAAGTAGGAACAATCCGCGCGGCCGTCTGTACGAGATCGCACAAACGCCGGCCGGTGGCGTGGGCGAAACTACCGGCCATTGCGCCCCTGGTACCGTTCGTTCATGCCCACCGTCATTCCCACGCCCGAGCGGGAGAAGACCAACGAGAGCCTCAGGACCGAGCGGGAGAAAGCCGACCTCGCGCTGATCAACGCCCGGGAAGCGATCGAGGAAACCGCCGACGAGGCCGTCAATCGCATCCGCGAGAATGCCGATGCCGTCATCACCGTCGCGCGCGAAATCACCGACGTCCAGCCGGTGGCAGGCCAAGCGGTCGAGCTGGAGCGCGAGATCGAGGACAAGCTGCTGCGCGAAGAGCGGGCCGCGATCGACGAGACCCTGCAGGCCGAGCGCGAGGCCATCGCACGGATCATGGCGCGCCACCTGCCGTTCGAGCGGAATGCAACCGACAAGGACCTGCTGATCGAGCGCGCTCGCGCCGACCAGGCGCTTTCGCACCGCGACGATTTCCTCGCCATGGCCTGCCACGACCTGCGCGACCTGCTGAACGGCATCGTGGTGAGCTCCGCGCTCCTCGCGAGGAAATCTGTCGGCGCACCCGACCCGCGGCACGTGCAGGCCGAGGCGGACAGGATCCGGCGCCACGCCACCCGAATGAACAGGCTCATTTCGGACCTGGCCGACGTGGCCAGCATCGACACCGGCAAGCTCGCCGTCAGGCCTTCCGCCGGCGACGCGTCCCGGCTGGTCATCGAGACGATCGACGCCCTGCAGCCCTCGGCCGTAGCCAAGGGCGTGAAGCTCGAGGCCGGGCACCTGGAGTCGCCGCTGCCGGCGACCTTCGATCATGACCGGTTGCTGCAGGTGCTTTCGAATCTCATCGTGAACGCGATCAAGTTCACCGCGCCAGGCGGCAGCGTGCGCGTCGAATGCGCAAAGGCGGCCGGTGGGGAATTGCGGTTCTGCGTCAGCGACACCGGGCAGGGCATCCCGGAAACCATGCTGGAATCGATCTTCGAAAGGTTCTGGCAGGTCGGCAAGAACGACCGCCGCGGGCTCGGCCTGGGACTCTACATTTCGCGCTGCCTCGTCGAGGCCCACGGCGGGACGATCCATGCCGAAAGCACGCTCGGCGAAGGCAGCCGCTTCATCTTCACCCTGCCGCCGGGCGGCGTGCCGATTTCACGACATTAGTTCGTCAAGCTCCGCGCAGATGCTGGCGCTCCGGCCAGTTGGTGTACCGGTACCGGTACATCCTCCTAGCGCAGCCCGAGATCGATGTGGACCAGCTTGAGGCCGGTGGTCGACAAGGTCGCGAACAGCACACGGTTCGGCCCCACGAAGGCACCGGCGGTCCCTGTGTAGTCCCAGGTGTAAGGATGGTCGACGATCTTGAGTAGCTCGGCGCCGCCCGCCGAAACCCGGACGACGGCCACGCCCCGGGGCCGCACAGGGTAGGCCGCGATCGCCTGCGCGCCCTCGGAGGCGATCACCACCCGGCCTTCGCTCGCGAGCGGCGGCAGGCCTTCCCGGGTGGCGACGATTTCGCCTTTCAGGTTCACGAGGGCCACGAATCCGCCTTCGCCTTTTGCTCCCGCGACCACGTAAGTCCCGATCTGTGGCGCGAAAGCCACGTCGTACGCGTATCTCACCGGCAGGCCCTCGGCGATCTTGCGACGGGCGGCCACGCGCCCGGACTCATTGATCAGCGCGGCCTGCAGCGACATCTCCGGGTAGCGCTGCCATACCACCAGCCAGTTCCGATCGGAGCCGGCGACCAGGGGCCAGCCGTCGCGATGCCGCGAGCCGCCTTCGGTGAGCTTGACCTCGGCGCGCAGCGTGCCGTCGTTCTCGACGATACGGGCGAGCACGTCCTTGCCGGTGCCGCGCCCGAGGAAACCGCCGCCCTCGACCCAGCCTTCGCTGTACGCGACCAGGAAGCGGTTGCCCATTGCCGCCGCGTGCCCCGAATGGCCGCCGCGGCGGATCATGAACGGGTAGGCGCGCACCGGCTTGAGCGAAGAGTCCCAGAGTCCCGCGTGCTGGTTGATGCCGCCGTCGCCGTCCTCGGAGGTCATGAGGATCGTGCCGCTTGCGTTGATCGCGGTGCTCGGCGGCTCCTGCGCCTCGGGACGCGAAACCAGCACCTGCGGCGCGGCTTGCCTGGAATCCGCATCGAGCCACGCGTAGTACACGTCGTGCTGCCAGTCGCCGCCGGGATTGGCCTTGGGAGGGTTGCCGGGGCTGCCCCACACGACGAGCAGGCGCTGCCCCACGCGAATGAGGTCTACCCCGTGCTGCCACGCGCGATGGTCTTCGTCGCTGGCCGATGCAACTGCCGCCGCAACGGCAGCGAGCACGACGACAGCAATTTTCCAGGCGATCTTCATCGCTACGCCAGTGCTTCCTCGTCCGCGTGTATACGCTCGCCGGGCGAAAGGATCTCGACTTTTGCAATGTCGCCTTTTTCGTCGTGGTGCACGTGGAGGCGCTGTGCTGCCTGCCATGTCCCCACCGCCACAGGCCCCTGCCGGAAATGGCGCGCGATCTGATCGTGGGGCACCGGCGGCCTCCCGCCGCGAGCAGGGAGCCTGCCGTACCGGACGATGTTGTAAAAGGCCCAGGCCACCAGGGCGCCGCCGAGCAACCCGATGCCGGCAGCGCACAACGTGATGACGTGGAGGAACTCCTCGTGCCCTCCGCGCACCACCATGTACTTGTAGGCCTGTTGGAAGCCGACGGCCCAGGCAATCAACGAGAGGACCGGCAGGCACAGGTAAATCCAGATCGACCAGAAGAGGAACGTGAGCACGCCCGAGACCGTGCGCTGGCCGCGCGTCTGCAGGTCCGGCCGGTCGATGATCGGCGGGTTCATGGGCGCACGCCCCGGTCGGGACTGACCCACCGGGCCCGCTTCTTGTAGCGGCGGAACCACACGGCCGGCATCGCCGCCACCGTGGCGGCCATGTTGAGGATCCAGTAGGCGAGCGGATACCAGATCATCCAGAACATGCTCTTCATCGGCGCCGGGTCGTAGCGTGAATCGAGCGCCAGGCTGACGGCGATCTGCAGGAGGCAGGTGCCTGCGAGCACAACGCCGGCCCAGCCGGAAAACAGCGTGCGCACCTGGTACTCGAGGGAAAACTCGATGAAGTGCCCGAGGAACCAGAAGACCGCGACGAACAGCATCGCGTAGGCCCAGCCAACGCTGGTGATGTACTCGACCATCACCGGCCACATGCGGCGCGACTTCCAGCGGAAGATGTGCTCGATGCGCACGTGCTTGGCGACGACCTGCATGCCGCCCATCGCCCAGCGCAGCCGCTGGCGCCACAGGCCAAGCATCGTTTCCGGCGTGAGAACCCAGCAAAGCGCGTTCGGCTCGAACCGCACGTCCCAGTGCAGCAGCTGCAGCTTCCAGCTCACGTCGATGTCCTCGGTCAGGATGTCGTGGCTCCAGTAGCCGGCCTCGTGCAGCGCCGATTTGCGGAAGCATGCGACCACGCCGGAAACGGTGAACACCCGGCCGTAGGTGCGCTGGGCGCGCTTGATGAGGCCGATGATCGACGAGTACTCGCCGACCTGCACCCGGCCGAGCAGGGTCGAGCGGTTGCGGATGCGCGGGTTGCCGGTGACGGCCGCCACGCGGGGGCTTTCGATCATGTGCTTCATCATCCAGTGCAGCGCTTCGGGATCGAGCAGCGCGTCGGCGTCGATGCAGGCGAGGAACTCGGCCGAGGTCATCAGCGCCGCGGTGGTCAGGGCAACGGCCTTGCCCTGGTTGTGGGCGAAGTGGATGACGCGCACCTTCGGGCTGCGCGCCGCGAGGTCGTCGAGGATTTGCCGGGTCTCGTCCGCGCTGCCGTCGTTAACCAGCAGGATTTCGAAATTGGGATAAGTGCTTGCGAGCAGGCAATCGACCGTGTCGCCGATCGTGGGGCCTTCGTTGTGGCAGGGGACCAGCACGGAGACGAACGGATACTCGCGCAGCGCCGGCGGTCCCGGAGGCTGGCTTTTTACCGTCCTCTCGAAGCGCAGATAGAAGAAGATCGCGCCCGTCATCCAGAGGTAGGACATGAACAGCGGGTAATAGTAGGAATACCCGAGCATGAAATCCATGAACGAGAAGACGTCGGTAGTGCTCGGGAGGGTGTCGAGCATGGGCTTACCTGGGATTGACCCGCAGCGAGAGGACCGGCGCGATCGTCTTCAGGCCTGGCGAATCCCGGGCGAAGCCGTCGTCGCCATAGCCGAAGTTGAGCTGCCCGCCCAGTTGCAGCGCGCGCATTTGCCGGGCGAGGCGCTCGCCTGCCGGATCGGCGGGGTCGTTACGCAGGAGGACGATGAGCTTGCCGGCATCCCATGGGCCGGCTTTCGGTCCGGAGATGCGCGAATTCAGGGCGGCAGCGGTCGCGACGCCGGCAGCGTCTGTCACGCCGTAGCGCGCCAGGATCGCGACGTGACCTGCGCCCGCGGCGAGCTCGGCGACGCGCTCGGCGAGCGCTGGGTCAGCGCGCAGCGATTGCAGCGAATCCACCGGGATTACCCGTACCACGCCGAGCGGCATGCGCCAGCGCGAAGCCTGCGCTGCGAGCTTGCGGGTGGTTTCGACCAGGCGCGCGGTGTCGCCCGCACCGGGCACCGCATCCAGCACGTAGACCAGCCCGTTCATGCTCGCGTGGCGGGCGAGGTCGCCGTGAATCTCCTCGAGCTGCGGAGGGGACAGTCCCATCAGGCCGAAGGGAATCAGCGCGTGGACCTTCACTTCGGCGCGCGTGGCGAGCTGCCAGGCGACCCGGTTGAAGAGGTCGGCGCGCATCGGCAGGTGGCGGGTCGGAAAGTAGGCGGCCAGAGGGGAGTTCTCTCTGGAGTCGGTGAACGCCTGAAGGTAGACGTGGCTGGGCGCCAGCGCCTTGATGCGATCGAGCAGCATCGAAAGGTTCTGGTCCTGTACCGAAGGGTCCGCATCGTAGAGGTCGTCGAGCTTTACCTGCACGACGCGCACCGGTTGCAGATCCTGCGGGCCGCGCATCGCCGCGGCGAATTCGGGCAGCGTCGGGTTGTGCGCGATGAGGATGCGGCGCATTGCTGCAAGGGAGACCGCCGGGGT
>JANMDK010000055.1:0-6091 GCA_031376265.1 Pseudomonadota bacterium | reverse complement strand
CACCCACAAGTCGCTGTTCGACGGCACGCTGCAGGGATTTGCGCGCACCGACCAGCCGGCGTTCTGCTTTCAGGGACATCCGGAGGCGAGCCCGGGGCCGCATGATGTCGGTTATTTGTTCGACCGTTTCACCGCGCTGATGGAAAAGCGCAAATCCGGAAACAGCAAAGACATGAAGAGCGCCAGGGATCCATCGCATGCCTAAGCGCACAGATATCAAAAGCATCCTGATCATCGGCGCCGGACCGATCGTCATCGGCCAGGCGTGCGAGTTCGATTATTCGGGCGCGCAGGCGTGCAAGGCGCTGAGGGAAGAGGGCTACCGCGTCATCCTGGTCAATTCCAATCCCGCCACCATCATGACCGACCCGGACATGGCGGACGCGACCTACATCGAGCCGGTCACCTGGCAGATGCTGGAGAAGGTCATCGCGGTCGAGCGCCCGGACGCGCTGCTGCCGACGATGGGCGGGCAGACCGCGCTGAACTGCGCCCTCGACCTCGCCCGCCACGGCGTGCTCGAAAAGCACGGCGTCGAGATGATCGGCGCGAAGCGGGACGCGATCGACAAGGCCGAAGACCGCGAGAAGTTTAAAAAGGCGATGACCAAGATCGGCCTCGCCTCGGCGCGCTCGTCCATCGCGCATTCGCTCGAAGAGGCGCTGCAGGTGCAGGCGGCCTTTGGCTACCCGGTGGTGATCCGGCCTTCGTTCACCATGGGCGGCTCGGGTGGCGGCATCGCCTACAACCGCGAGGAGTTCGTCGCGATCTGCGACCGCGGGCTGGAAGCCTCGCCGACCAAGGAACTGCTGATCGAGGAATCCCTCATCGGCTGGAAAGAGTTCGAAATGGAGGTCGTTCGCGACCACGCGGACAACTGCATCATCGTCTGCTCGATCGAGAACCTCGACCCGATGGGCGTGCATACCGGCGACTCGATCACGGTCGCGCCGGCGCAGACCCTCACGGACCGCGAATACCAGATCATGCGCGACGCGTCGGTCAACGTGCTGCGCGAGATCGGCGTGGACACCGGCGGGTCGAACGTGCAGTTCGCGATCAACCCGGACGACGGGCGCATGGTCGTGATCGAGATGAATCCCCGGGTGTCGCGTTCTTCCGCGCTGGCCTCCAAGGCCACCGGGTTCCCGATCGCCAAGGTCGCGGCCA
The DNA here is from genome assembly GCA_031376265.1 of Pseudomonadota bacterium. GTDB lineage: Bacteria > Pseudomonadota > Gammaproteobacteria > Burkholderiales > SG8-39 > SZAS-79. The sequence goes on along the minus strand of JANMDK010000055.1, from coordinate 4,921 downwards.
AGCTGGCGGTGGGCTACACGCTGGACGAATTGCGCAACGAGATCACCGGCGGCGCGACCCCGGCGTCGTTCGAGCCGACGATCGATTACGTGGTCACCAAGGTGCCGCGCTTCGCGTTCGAGAAATTCCCGCAGGCCAACGACCGCCTCACGACGCAGATGAAGTCGGTGGGCGAGGTGATGGCCATCGGCCGCACCTTCCAGGAGTCGTTCCAGAAAGCGCTTCGCGGGCTCGAAGTAAGCGTCGACGGCCTCAACCAGAAAACCACCGACCGCGAGACGATCGAGAAAGAGCTCGGCGAGCCGGGCCCGGAGCGCATCTGGTACGTGGGGGATGCGTTCGAGAACGGCTTCTCGCTGGAAGAAGTCCACCAGCTCACGAAGATCGACCCGTGGTTCCTCGACCAGATCAAGCAGATCGTCGACATCGAGATGGAGCTCGACGACACGCAGCTCGGCGCCATCGACGCGGTGCGCATGCGCGAGCTCAAGCGCATGGGCTTCTCGGACAGGCGCCTTGCCCACCTCTTCAATTCGAATGAAGCCGAAGTGCGCGCGGCGCGCCATGCTTTCGGCGTGCGCCCGGTGTACAAGCGCGTCGATACGTGCGCGGCCGAATTCTCGACCAACACCGCGTACATGTATTCGACGTACGAGGAAGAATGCGAGTCCGAGCCGACCGACCGCAAGAAGATCATCGTGCTCGGCGGCGGGCCGAACCGCATCGGGCAGGGCATCGAGTTCGACTACTGCTGCGTGCATGCCGCACTCGCGCTTAGGGAAGACGGGTTCGAGACCATCATGGTCAACTGCAACCCGGAAACCGTCTCGACGGATTACGACATCAGCGACCGGCTGTATTTCGAGCCGCTGACGCTCGAGGACGTGCTCGAGATCGTCGACAAGGAAAAGCCGGTCGGCGTCATCGTGCAGTACGGCGGCCAGACGCCGCTCAAGCTCGCGAGGGATCTTGAAAAGTACGGCGTGCCGATCATCGGCACCTCGCCGGATTCGATCGACATCGCGGAGGACCGCGAGCGCTTCCAGAAGCTGCTGCAGAAACTCAAGCTCCTGCAGCCGCCGACCCGCACCGCGCGCAGCGCGGCGGACGCAATCAAGCATGCCGAGGCGATTGGTTACCCGGTGGTCGTGCGGCCGAGCTACGTGCTCGGCGGGCGCGCAATGGAAATCTTGCACCAGCAGCCGGACCTCGAGCGCTATATGGAAAACGCGGTGCGGGTGTCCAACAACTCTCCCGTGCTGCTCGACCGCTATCTGTCGGACGCAATCGAGGTCGACGTCGATTGCATCTCGGACGGCAAGGACACCTTCATCGGCGGGATCATGGAGCACATCGAGCAGGCGGGCGTGCATTCCGGCGACTCCGCGTGCTGCCTGCCGCCGCATTCGCTCGCCAGCCATCTCGAGCGGGAATTGCGCCGGCAAACGGTGCTGATGGCCAAGGCGCTCAAAGTCGTCGGCCTCATGAATGTGCAGTTTGCGATCCAGCGCGACACGGTCTACGTGCTGGAGGTGAATCCTCGCGCGTCGCGCACCGTGCCCTTCGTCTCCAAGGCGACGGGACTGCAGCTGGCAAAGATCGCGGCGCGCTGCATGGCCGGGATCTCGCTGGCGCAGCAAAACATCGGTCCGGAGGTGATCCCGCCGTATTTCTCGGTCAAGGAAGCGGTCTTCCCTTTCGCCAAGTTTCCCGGCGTGGACACGATCCTCGGGCCCGAAATGAAGTCCACCGGTGAGGTCATGGGGGTCGGCCGCACCTTTGGCGAGGCGTTCGTCAAATCCCAGCTCGCAGCGGGCATCCGGCTGCCGACAGAAGGTCGGGCTTTCGTGAGCGTCCGCGACGGCGACAAGCTCGCCGCCGTAGCCATCGCCCGCGACCTGGTCGACCTCGGATTCAGCCTGCTGGCCACCCGCGGCACTGCGGCAGTCCTCTCCGCCCACGGGCTGGAAGTCACTGCAATCAACAAGGTAGCCGAAGGCCGGCCGCACATCGTCGACATGATCAAGAACGGCGAGGTGAGCTTCATCGTCAACACGGTGGAGGACAAGCGCACCGCGATCCGCGACTCGCGCTCGCTGCGCACCAGTGCACTGGCGCAGCGCGTGACGTATTACACTACGATCTCCGGCGCCCGCGCGGCCTGCACTGGGATGCGCCACCTCACGGCACTCGAGCCCTACCGCCTGCAGGAACTGCATGCGCAACTGAAAGCTGCCTAGGAAACGGAACAGCCATGGCCATACCTCTTACCATCGTCGGCGCCGAAATGCTTCGCGCCGAGCTGCACAAGCTCAAAACCGTCGAGCGCCCGAACGTCATCGCCGCAATTGCGGAGGCGCGCGCGCACGGCGACCTGTCCGAGAACGCGGAGTACGACGCCGCAAAGGAAAGGCAGGGGTTCGTCGAGGGGCGCATCATCGAGATCGAGAGCAAGCTCTCGAACGCCCAGGTGGTCGATCCCAAGCTCGTCGATGCCGACGGCGCCTGCGTGTTCGGCTCGACCGTCGACCTGCAGGACATCAACAGCAAGGAAAAGGTCACCTACCAGATCGTCGGCGAGGACGAAGCCGACCTCAAGCTCGCGAAGGTGTCGATCTCCTCGCCGATCGCGCGCGCCCTTATCGGGAAGTACGCGGGCGACGAGGTGGACGTTCAGGCGCCCGGCGGGGTGAAGCAGTACGAGATCCTGGACGTCCAGTACCTCTAGCAGTCCGCGCGCCGGCTTTCGGGCGGGACTTGGAGGGCTTGGCGCGTCTGGCAGCGGTCTCGGATCGGGCGGTCTCGCGGGCTTCGGCCTTGCGTGCCGCCGCCTTGCGGGTCTTTTCGCGGTCCTCGGCCTTGGCGACTTCGGGCGGTTTCTTGCGATAGACGACGAGCATTTTCCCGATGTGCTGTACTGCCAACGCCTTGGTCCCGGCACAGATTTCGGCCATGAGCTGGCCCCGGTCGTCGCGCACGGCCTGGCTCCGGATCTTGATGAGTTCGTGCGCGGTCAGCGCACGGTCGATCTCGGCGAGCACCGCGGCGGTGAGTCCGTTGCCGCCCATCAGGACGACCGGCTCGAGGCCGTGGGCCCGCGCCCGGAGCTCGCGGCGGGAGGAAGCGGTTAGTGCAGAAGTGAGTTCGTCCATTCCGACACTTTAAGTCAATCGATGGCCCGCACAAAATCCAGCAAGGCCTGGCTCAAGCGCCATGTGAGCGATCCTTACGTGCAGAAGGCGAAAGCGCAGGGCTATCGCTCGCGCGCGGCCTTCAAGCTCGAGCAGATCGACGCCAAGGACCGCCTTTTCCGTCCCGGCGGCCGGATCGTGGACCTGGGCGCGGCGCCCGGCGGGTGGTCCCAGCTGGCCATTGCAAAAGTCGGTCCCAAAGGCGTAGTGGTCGCTGTTGATCTGCTCGAAACCGCCCCAATGTCCGGAGTTACCGTGATTCGCGGCGATTTCCGCTCCGGGCTGGTGCGCGAGGCGATCGACGCGGCGCTCGGGGGTCATCCGGCCGACGTCGTGCTCTCGGACATGTTGCCGAATGTTTCCGGCATCCCGAGCGTGGACCAGGCGAATGCGGCGGCCCTGACGGCGCTGGCGATCGATTTTTGCCGGGAAAGATTGAAGCAGGACGGTGTTTTCGTGGTGAAAGTGTTCCAGGGCGAGGCGTTCAACGAAGTCCTTGCCGGCATGAAAAAGGCGTTTCGAACGGTTACAACCCGCAAGCCCGAAGCCTCCCGCGGCGAGAGCCGCGAGATGTATCTTGTGGGACGCGGTCCAAGGGCGGGTCAGGAAGGTGCAAGATCCGGTTTAGAATAGCCTTTCCACGCAGTTTGCAGTGCAATCGAGTCGCTCCAAGGAGCCGCATGAACAACATGATGAAGAACCTGGTGATCTGGCTGGTGATCGGCCTCGTGCTGATGACGGTCTTCAACCAGTTCAACACCCGCCAGGCCGTGCAGGCGCCGATGGAGTACTCGCAGTTCATCGAAGAGGTGAAGGCGGGGCGCATCGCCAAGGTCACGATCGAGGGCCGCCAGCTCAAGGCGACGACCAACGACGGCAAGCGGGTCACGAGCTATTCGCCCGGCGACATCTGGCTGGTGTCGGACCTCCTCAAGTACGGGGTCAAGATCGAGGCCAAGCCGGAAGAAGAGCCGTCGCTGCTCGTAAACATCTTCGTTTCCTGGTTCCCGATGCTGCTGCTGATCGGCGTCTGGGTGTTCTTCATGCGCCAGATGCAGGGCGGCGGGCGCGGCGGCGCGTTCTCGTTCGGCAAATCGCGCGCGCGCATGCTGGACGAGTCGACCAACACCGTCACATTTGCGGATGTCGCCGGCTGCGAGGAGGCGAAAGAAGAAGTCTCCGAACTCGTCGACTTCCTGCGCGATCCCTCCAAGTTCCAGAAGCTCGGCGGGCGCATTCCGCGCGGCGTGCTGATGGTCGGCTCGCCCGGCACAGGCAAGACGCTGCTTGCGCGCGCCATCGCGGGCGAAGCCAAGGTGCCCTTCTTCTCTATCTCCGGCTCCGACTTCGTCGAGATGTTCGTCGGCGTCGGCGCGGCGCGAGTGCGCGACATGTTCGAGCAGGCGAAGAAAAGCGCGCCCTGCATCGTGTTCATCGATGAAATCGACGCCGTCGGCCGCCAGCGCGGCGCCGGCCTCGGCGGCGGCAACGACGAGCGCGAGCAGACGCTGAACCAGTTGCTTGTCGAAATGGATGGCTTCGAGGCCAATGTAGGCGTGATCGTCATCGCCGCGACCAACCGCCCGGACGTGCTCGACCCCGCCATCCTGCGGCCGGGCCGTTTCGATCGTCGGATCATGGTCAACAACCCGGATCTGCGTGGGCGGACCGGCATCCTTCAGGTGCACACGCGCAAGGTGCCCCTCGGGGACGACGTCGACCTCGAGGTC
>JANMDK010000021.1:0-12165 GCA_031376265.1 Pseudomonadota bacterium | reverse complement strand
ACGTCGAGCAGCAGCACGTCCTTGACTTCGCCCTGCAGCACGCCGGCCTGGATTGCGGCGCCGACTGCGACGGCCTCGTCCGGGTTCACGTCCTTGCGCGGATCCTTGCCGAAGAACTCCTTCACCTTGTCCACGACCTTGGGCATGCGCGTCATGCCCCCGACCAGGATCACGTCATGGATGTCCGACACCTTGACGCCGGAGTCCTTGATCGCGATGCGGCAGGGCTCGATCGTGCGCTCGATGAGGTCGTCCACGAGCGACTCGAACTTGGCGCGCGTGAGCTTGAGCGCAAGGTGCTTGGGACCCTTGGCGTCGGCGGTCACGTACGGCAGGTTGATCTCGGTCTGCTGCGAGGACGAGAGCTCGATCTTGGCCTTCTCGGCCGCGTCCTTGAGGCGCTGGAGCGCGAGCACGTCGGTGCGCAGGTCGATGCCCTGCTCCTTCTTGAACTCGTCGCAGATGTAGTCGATCAGGCGCTGGTCGAAGTCCTCGCCGCCGAGGAAGGTGTCGCCGTTGGTGGAGAGCACCTCGAACTGCTTCTCGCCGTCGACATCCGCGATCTCGATGATCGACACGTCGAACGTGCCGCCGCCGAGGTCGAACACCGCGATCTTGTTGTCGCCCTTGGACTGCTTGTCCATGCCGAAGGCGAGCGCCGCCGCGGTGGGTTCGTTGATGATGCGCTTGACGTCCAGCCCCGCAATGCGGCCGGCGTCCTTGGTGGCCTGCCTCTGGGAATCGTTGAAGTAGGCCGGCACGGTGATGACCGCTTCGGTGACTTCCTCGCCCAGGTAGTCTTCCGCCGTCTTCTTCATCTTGCGCAACACGTCGGCGGAAACCTGCTGGGGCGCGACTTTCTTGCCCTTGGCTTCCACCCAGGCGTCGCCATTGTCGGCCTTGACGATGCCGAACGGCATCAGCTCGATGTCCTTCTGGACTTCTTTCTCCTCGAAGCGGCGGCCGATGAGGCGCTTGACCGCATAGAGGGTGTTCTTGGCGTTGGTGACCGCCTGGCGCTTGGCCGAGGCGCCAACGAGGGTTTCGCCCTCGTCGGTGTACGCGACGATCGAAGGCGTGGTGCGCGCGCCTTCGGAGTTCTCGATCACCTTGGGCTTGCCGCCCTCCATGATCGCGACGCACGAGTTGGTCGTGCCGAGGTCAATGCCGATTATCTTTCCCATGTCGATTTCCTTGGTGCTGGCTTAAACATATGTTGCAAATGGGGTTTGGGGTGCCTATTTCAAGCGCTAGGCCGTGCGGGCCTTGGCGACCGTGACCAGCGCGGGCCGCACCAGGCGGTCGTGCAGGCGGTAGCCTTTTTGCATGACCTGCACCACCGTGTTCGGATCGGCGTCGGCTTCCACCGCCGACATCGCCTGGTGATAGTGCGGGTCGAATTTTTCCCTGGAGGCCGGGTTGATCTCGGCCAACCCGACTTTTTCGAAGGCGGCCTGCAACTGCTTGGCGGTGAGCTCGACGCCGCTTCGCAGCGTCGACTGGTCGGACGACTCGTCGACCAACGCCGCCTGCAGGCTGTCCATGACGGGCACGAGCGCCTCGGCTATCCGCTCCACGCCATATTTATGCGCGTTGGCGATGTCGGCCTGGGCGCGCTTGCGGGCGTTCTCGGCGTCGGCCAGCGCGCGCAGCCAGGCGTCCTTTTGGTCCTGCAGCTTGGTTTCGGCCTCGGCGAGCAGCTCTTCCAGCGAGCGCGAGGGGGGCGGGGGGTCGGCGCCCGGCGGGAGAGTGTTTTCGGAAATCGTCGGGTCGGTCACGGCCGTTGCTTGTCGGGTCGGTTTTGGATAGCCCCAAGCTGGGGATGGATTTGGGGCATTCAAGCCCGGATTTACGACCCGGCGCGCAAGTCTTTGAAATTGAAGGTGACGGTCAGTCCGCCGCGCTGGCCGCAATGGCGGCCATGGCCTCGATCCAGCGATCGTCCTCGTTCAGGCAGGGCACCAGGTGGAACTCCTTTCCGCCGGCATCGAGGAAGGCCTCGCGCGCGCCGATGCCGAGCTCTTCCAGCGTCTCGAGGCAATCGCCGGGGAAGCCCGGGCACACCACGTCCGCACGCTTGAGCCCTTCCTTGGCGAGTGCCACCAGCGTCGGCTCGGTGTAGGGCTGCAGCCACTCGGCTCGGCCGAAACGCGACTGGAACGTGATCAGCCAGTCCTTGTCGTCGATGCCGAGGGCGTTGGCGAGCAGGGCCGCGGTCTCGCGGCATTCGCGCTCGTAAGGGTCGCCTTTCTCGACCGATCGTTTCGGGATGCCGTGGAAGCTCATCACCAGCTTGCCGCCGGCATTGCGCGTCGGCCCATTCTGCTCCCAGTGGCGCTTGATGCGGGTCGCAAGCGCATCGATGTAGTCCGCGTCCTTGTTGTAATGCCTGACCAGCCGGACGTCGGGCGTCTTGCCGGCGCGCTTCAGCCTGGCCCGATGCGCGCTCACCGCGTCCTGCACGCTTCCGGTGGTGCTGCCGGCGTACTGAGGGTAGAGCGGCAGGACGACGATGCGGTCGCAACCCGCGGCCACCAGCTTGTCCATGCCGCTCGCGATCGACGGCGACCCATATCGCATGCCGACTTCGACCGGCGGGACCGGCTTGGAGCGCGAGCCTAACAATCCGGCGAGCAGCTTGGCCTGGCGATGCGTATGCACCGCGAGCGGCGAGCCTTCCCTGGTCCACACCTTTGCGTACTTCTCCGCCGACTTCGCAGGCCGCGTCGTGAGGACGATCCCGTAAAGGATCGGCAGCCAGACGAGGCGCGGGAGCTCGACGACGCGCGGGTCGGAAAGGAATTCGCGCAAATAGCTGCGCACAGCCGACGCGGTCGGCGCGGAGGGCGTGCCGAGGTTGACGAGCAGGATGCCGGTGTTCGGCGAGGTGGGAGGCGACCCGACCATCAGGCCCGGCCTGCCTTGCGCCTGAAAGCTTCGAGGCCTTCCGCTGCCTGCTTGCGCACGGCCTTGAGGATGATCGGGGTCCAGCCGAGGAACACGCCCGGCGTGCCGAGCGCCATGCGCGACCAGCGCCAGAAATCGAACTCGTCGCGGTGGCGGACGATCAGCCCGTCCCTGAACTCGAACGCGGCGTCGATGCGGTTGTTGACCTTGCGGCCGGTCTTGGCGAACGTGTAGTCGGCATCCCAATGCGCTTTTCCGAGCCGGTCGTCGGCCTCGATGGCGCTGGGCTTCACCACGAGGTCGGTGGCGCGCGCCGCGAGCATCCGCCACATGTCGCTCGCCCGGCCGCCCTTGAGGTCGGGGAACACCGGGTCCGAGAATTCGATGTCCTTGTGGTAGCACGCAGCCATCGCCTCGGCGTCGCGCCGGCCGAACGCCTCGTAGAACCGCGAGATGAGTTGCGCGTTCGGATGCATCGTGGACTCCAGGGTAGTCAGGCGCGATCGCGCCGCGGGCAGTGTGCCCTAGTTATGCGACAGCGCGCTCGAGAGCAGCTTGGCGGTGATGTCGACGATCGGGATCACGCGGTCGTACGCCATGCGCGTGGGCCCGATCACGCCCACGGTGCCGACCACTTCGCCGTCGACCCTGTAAGGCGCGGTGACCACGCTCACTTCGTCCGGCGCGGAGACGCCCGTCTCGCCGCCGATGAAGATCTGCACGCCGTGGCCCCGCAGCGAAATGTCGAGGATCTGCACCAGCGAGGACTTGCGCTCGAAAAGCTCGAACAGCTGCTTGAGGCGCGTGACGTCCGAGGACAGGTCCTGCACCGAGAGCAGGTTGCGCTCGCCGGAGATCACGTACGGCTCGCTGCCCTCCGAAACTGCGCGGCCGCCGGCGTCGAGCGCAGCGGTCATCAGGGAGAACATGTCCTTGCGCAGCTCGAACAGCTCGGTCTGCAACCTGGCGCGCACGTCCTCGAAGCTGTGGCCGGAGTAATTCTGGTTGATATAGTTGGCCGCCTCGATGAGTTCCGCGGCGCCATATTCCCGCTCGGTGAGGAGGATGCGGTTCTGAACGTCGCCTTCGGGCGTGACCACGATGAGCAGCACGCGGCGCTCCGACAGCCGCAGGAACTCGATCTGACGGAAGGTGACCGCGCGGCGGCGCGGGGTCATGACGACGCCGGCGAATTGCGTGAGCTGCGAGAGCAGGTTCGACGCCGAATGGATCACGCGCTGCGGATTGTCCGGATGCAGGCCGTCCTCGAGATGATGGATCTCCGCCGAGTCGAGCGGCTTGGTGATCAGCAGCGTGTCTACGAAGAAGCGGTAGCCGGCGGGCGTTGGCACGCGCCCGGCCGAGGTGTGCGGGCTGATGATGAAGCCCATCTCTTCCAGGTCGGCCATGACGTTGCGGATCGTCGCCGGCGAAAGGTCGAGGCCCGAGTACTTGGAGAGCGTGCGCGAGCCCACCGGCTGGCCTTCGGTGATGTAGCGCTCGATGAGCGTCTTGAGCAGGACTTGCGCGCGTTTATCCAGCATGCGGAGCATTCTACACACCGGGGGGATGTGGTTAAATCGAACGATGAAACCCGTCGGGCCTACACCTGCATTTCGCCGCATCGCCCTCATCGGGAAATTCCAGAGCGCCGAAATCGCCGAATCCCTGCATGCCCTGGCCGGCTTCCTCGGCGAGAAAGGCTGCGAGGTGCTGGTCGAGCAGGAGACCGCCGCCAACATCCGCACCAGCGAGCGCTCCGCGAGCTACGCCGAAATCGGCGCCGGCGCGGACCTGGCGGTGGTGATCGGCGGGGACGGCACGATGCTCGCCGCGGCGCGAAACCTGGTGCAATACAGAGTGCCCGTGGTCGGCATCAACCAGGGGCGCCTGGGCTTCATGACCGACATCGCGCTGCACGACATGCGCAGCTCGATAGGCGCGATCCTCGGCGGGCAGTATTCGATGGAAGAGCGCTCGCTGATCCACGCGGAGATCCTGCGCGGCGGCAAGGTTTTGCTCAAGACCCTCGCGCTGAACGACGCGGTGGTCAACAAGGGCGCGCAGGGCCGCCTCATCGAGTTCGAAGTCCACATCGACGGCCAGTACGTCTACACTCAGCGCTCCGACGGCGTCATCGTTGCCACGCCCACCGGTTCCACCGCCTACGCGCTTTCGGCGCAAGGGCCGATCCTGCACCCGACGCTGCCGGCCTTTGCGCTGGTGCCGCTCTATCCGCACACGCTGTCTGCGCGCCCAGTCAGCATCAGCGACAAGAGCGTGATCGAGATCAAGCTGCTGCATGCGGTGGATGCGCGCGCGCATTTCGACGGGCAGGGCCTCGCCGACCTGGCCGAGGGGGACTGCCTGCGCATCCGGAGGTCAGATGCGGCGATCCGCTTCGTCCACCCGCCCGGCTACAGCTACTTCGTGATGCTGCGCGAGAAGCTGCGCTGGAGCGAATCGATCGAAAAGACCCCGCCCGCCGCCTGATGCTGCGCAGCCTCGCGATCCGCGATTTCGTCATCGTCGATTCGGTCGAGCTGGACCTCACCCTGGGTTTCAGCGTGCTCACCGGCGAAACCGGCGCCGGCAAGTCGATCCTCGTCGATGCGCTCGAGCTGCTCGTGGGCGGGCGGGCCGATTCGGCCGTGGTACGGGAAGGCAGTGAGCGCGCAGAGCTGGCCGCCGAATTCGAAGTCGGCGGGCTCGGCCCGCTTTCGGCTTACCTCGAGGAAAACGAGCTTGCCGGCGACCCGGGCATGCTGCTTTTGCGCCGGGTGATCGACCGGGGCGGCCGCTCGCGCGCTTTCATCAACGGCCGCGGCGCGACGCTCGCGCAACTCAAGGAAGTCGGCGAGTGGCTCGTCGACATCCACGGCCAGCATGCGCACCAGTCGCTCATGCGGCCGGTGGCGCAACGAGCGTTGCTGGACGGCCACGCGGGCAACGAATCGCTTGCGCGCGAGGCGGCGGAAGCGTGGCGGGGCTGGAAGCGGCTCGAGTCGCTGGCCGCCGATGCGATCGAGCAATACGCGCAGCGTGAGCTCGAGCGCGCGGAGCTGCAGGACAAAGTCAGCGAATTGAAGCGCCTCGCGCCGGCGGAAGGCGAGTGGGATGCGATCTCTGCCGAGCACACCAGGCTCGCGCACGGCTCGAGCCTCGTGGCTGGTGCCGAATCCTCGCTGGAAGCGTTATCGGAGGCGGAGGATGCAATGCTGTCCCGGCTCTCCGCGGTGGCCGGCCAATTGCGCGAGCTTTCCGCGCACGACGCGATGCTCGTGCCGATCGTCGAGATGCTCGAGTCGGCCGAAGCCCAGGCGAGCGAAGCGGCGCGCGAATTGCGCAACTACGCCTCGAAGATCGAGCTAGACCCGCAAGCTCTGCGCTCGGTCGAGGCTAGAACCGAGGCGCTGCATGCCGCCGGACGCAAGTTCCGCGTAAAGCCGGCCGAACTGGCGCAGCTCGCCGTTGAGCTCAAGCAACGGCTCGCCGAACTCGAACTCGCCGCCAACCCCGAGGCACTCCAGAAGCAGGTCGCGGCCTCGAAGAATGCCTATCTTTCCCTGGCAAAGCGGCTCTCGGAAAAGCGCAAGGCCGCTGCAAGCGCGCTTTCCAAGTCGGTGACTGCCGGCATGCAGGAGCTGGCGATGGGCGGCGGGCGCTTTGCCGTGCAGCTGCCCCCGCTCGACGAGCCGGCGGCGCATGGGCTGGAAGATGTCGTGTTCGAGGTTGCCTCACATCCGAGCCTGCCGCTGCGAGCGCTTGGCAAGGTCGCTTCGGGCGGCGAGCTCTCTCGCATCAGCCTCGCGCTGCAGATGGTGGCCAGCAAGTCCTCGCCGGTGGCCACGCTGGTCTTCGACGAGGTCGACAGCGGCATCGGCGGCGCGGTGGCGGAGATCGTGGGCCGTTCCCTCAAGGCCCTCGGCCGCGATCGCCAGGTGCTTGCGGTCACGCACCTGCCGCAGGTGGCCGCGCAGGGCGACGAGCAGTGGACCGTTGCCAAGTCCGGCGGCAAGGGCAGGGTGAAGACCAGCGTGACCAGGCTCGATCGGCCCGGGCGGGTCGAGGAGCTGGCGCGCATGCTTGGCGGCACCGAGATCACGCCGACCACGCGAAAGCACGCAGCCGAGCTGCTCGGCCGCTAGGAAAGTCGATCTTTAGTTTCTGTAGACTCAATAAGCAAGCGGCTTACATGACAATTCGTTTTCCATTTATGGCAATTTCAAAGCTGGCCGCTCGCGGACTGCTTGCCGCGCTCCTGCTCGCTGCGGGGCCGGTGCTGGCGCAGGAAGCGTGGCCCGCCAAGCCGATCAGGCTGATCGTGCCTTTCCCGCCGTCCGGTGGCACGGACCTCCTGTCGCGGGAAATCGCCGCCGCAATCGCCGCGGCAACCAGGTGGACGATCGTGATCGACAACCGGCCCGGCGCCGGCGGCAACATCGGGCTGGAGGCGGCGGCCAAGGCGGCGCCCGACGGCTACACGATCGCGATGGGACAGACGGCGAACCTCGCGGTGAATCCCTCGCTGTACGCCAAGCCGCCGTTCGATGCGCTCAAGGATTTCGCGCCGATCGCCCTGGTGTCGGCGCAGCCGCTGATCCTCGTGGTCGCCAGCCAGGCGCCGTACAAGACCCTCAAGGACCTGGTGACCGCGGCGAAAGCGAAGCCGGGTTCGCTCAACATGGGCTCGCCGGGCAACGGCACGGTGGGGCATATCGGCGGCGAGCTGTTCCAGAAGCAGGCGGGCATCCGCTGCATCCACGTGCCCTACAAAGGCGCCGGTCCCGCGGTGACCGACCTGATGGGCGGGTCGATCGACCTTTACTTCGGCAATTCGCAGTCGGTGTCGACGCTGGTCAACTCCGGCCGGCTGCGCGCGATCGCGGTCACCTCCGGCAAGCGCATGAGCGTGTTCCCCAACGTGCCGACGATTGCCGAATCGGGATATCCCGGATTCGAGGTGAGCACCTGGAGCGGACTGGTCGCGCCGGCGGGCACGCCGGTCGCCGTCGTCGAGCGCATCAACGCCGAGGTCGGCCGCGCCCTGTTGCGCAAGGACCTGCTCGAGAAGCTTGCCGCCGACGGCAGCGAGCCCATGGGCGGCACGCCGCAGCGGTTCGGCGACTTCATCAAGGCAGAGCACGCGAAGTGGGGCGCCGTCGTGCGGGAGTCCGGCATCAAGCTGGACTGAAAGCGCCTTGTTGGAAGCATTCCTCGTATCGACGCTGGTCGTCGCGATCGGCGAGATCGGCGACAAGACCCAGCTGCTCGCGCTGATCCTCGCCGCGCGGTTCCGCCGGCCGGTGCCGATCATCCTCGGCATCCTCGTGGCCACGCTGCTGAACCACGCGCTGGCGGGTTTGCTCGGCGGCTGGATTCGCGAAGCCGTCAGCCCCGAGGCGCTGCGCTGGGGGCTCGGGGTGTCCTTCCTTGCGATCGCCGCCTGGGCGCTCAAGCCCGACAAGCTGGACGAGGAGCCCGCGCCCACCAGCCAATGGGGCGCGTTCGGCGTCACGCTCGTGGCTTTCTTCCTCGCCGAGATCGGCGACAAGACCCAACTGGCCACTGTTGCGCTTGCGGCGCGTTTCGATTCGCTCGTCGCAGTTGTGGCCGGAACGACCGCGGGCATGCTACTGGCTGACGTTCCGGCGGTTTTCCTCGCGGGGCGCGCATCGACGCGCATTCCCTTCAAGGCGATCCGTTACGTTGCGGCGGCGTTGTTTGCGGCTATGGGCATCGCCGCGCTCGCGGGAATGGGGCCAGGTTCGATTTTCCCTTGAAGACGTCTGGATCTCGACCGGTGATGCGGAAAATCGAGCCTGGCCCCGCCTTTAGCGGGACTTCTTGTGAACGCAGTCGGCCTTGGTGCAGTCGGCATAGAGCGCGAGCGAATGCCCGTGCAGGTCGAAGCCTTTTTGCCTCGCGATCTCGTTCTGGCGCTGCTCGATCTGCTGATCGAAGAATTCCTCCACCCGCCCGCACTGCAGGCATACGAGGTGGTCGTGGTGGCTGCCTTCGTTGAGCTCGAAGACCGACTTGCCGGTCTCGAAGTGCTGGCGCGAAAGCAGCCCCGCCTGCTCGAACTGCGTGAGCACGCGGTAGACGGTGGCCAGGCCGATGTCGATGTCCTCGGCAATCAACGCCTTGTAGACGTCCTCGGCCGAGAGGTGGCGGACCTTGCTGCTCTCGAACAGCTCGAGGATTTTCTTTCGCGGCAGGGTGGCCTTGAGGCCGATGTCTTTGAGACTTTGTGAGGTGTCCATCGAATTCTTTTCTGGCTGCGAGCGACCGTCGCGGAGCGGAACTTCCAGTCCCTTCGGCTATCATATAGGCATTCCAAAGAGGATGCGTTCAGATGGCTCCTGCAGTGCCTGAATCTGGTTTTTTCCACGCCGCAATGCGCTCGCGCGCGGCGCGTCTCGTGATCCCGATCGTGCTGGCGGCATTGTCGGCGTCGTGCAGCTACCTGCCGGAGATCCCGGTGCCGACGATCGCCGGGCTCAAGCCCTATCGCATCGACATCCAGCAGGGCAATTTCCTTTCCGCCGAGATGGTCGCCCAGCTCAAGGAAGGCATGACGCGCGAGCAGGTGCGCTTCGTGCTCGGCACGCCGCTGGTCACCGATATCTTCCACGCTGACCGCTGGGACTACGTTTTCTACCGCGAGCTCGGCAACGGCAAGAAGGAGCATCGCCATCTCTCGGTGTTCTTCAAGGACGACAAGCTGGTGCGCCATGTCGGTGGCGAATCCATTCCCTCCGACGGGCTGGCGAAGCCGGCGGCGAGCGCCGTGCCGGTCAAGCCTGCGGCCGCCCAGGCAGCCGCCGCCACCGAAGAAAAGAAGTGAAAATCGCAATTGCCGGCAGCTCGGGCCGCATGGGGCGCGCGCTAATCGAGTGCGTGCTCAAGGACGACGTCCTCACGCTCTCCGCGGCGCTCGACCAGCCGGGTCATGCCCTCATCGGCAAGGACGCCTGCGAATTCACCGGCACGGCGTCCGGCGTGCTGGTGGGCGCCGACATCGAAAAGGCGCTCGCCCAATCGGATGCGATCATCGACTTCACGCGGCCCGCGGGAACGCTCGCCCACCTTGATGCGTGCCTGAAGCTCGGCAAGAAAATGGTCATCGGCACCACGGGTTTTTCCGAAGCCGAGAAAGCGCGCATCACCGAGGCTTCCAAAGAGATCGCCATCATGTTCGCGCCCAACATGGCCGTCGGCGTCAACGTCACCTTCAAGCTCGCGGAGATCGCAGCCAAGGCGCTCGGCGACGAGTACGACGTCGAGATCATCGAGGCCCATCACCACAACAAGGTCGACGCGCCTTCGGGAACCGCGCTCAAGCTGGGCGAGGTGGTTGCCTCCGCGCTCGGCCGCGATCCCGCAAAGGATTTCGTGCACGGCCGCGAGGGCGATGTCGGCGAAAGAAAACCCAGGGAAATCGCCTTCCATGCGATCCGGGGCGGCGACCTCGTGGGCGAGCACACAGTCATGTTCATCGGCATGGGCGAGCGTGTCGAGGTGAGCGTGAGGTCTTCAAGCCGCGCCACCTACGCCACCGGTGCTTTGCGCGCCGCCAAGTTCCTGAAGGACAAGCGCAATGGCTTGTACGACATGCAGGACGTGCTTGGCCTGAGGTAGATTTCCGCGGCGCTTCGCGGTACAATTCTGCGCTTCTTACCGAAGCGGGAAAGGCCAGCGGCCTCTCCCGCTTTTTCACATCTACTCCCGGAGTTTTTCGTGTCCCAGCATCCCGCAGCCGCCCTCGTCCTAGCCGACGGGACGGTATTCCGGGGCAGGAGCATCGGTGCGCCTGGGATCGCCGTCGGCGAGGTCGTGTTCAACACCGCGATGACGGGCTACCAGGAGATCCTCACCGATCCTTCCTACTGCCGCCAGATCGTAACGCTGACCTATCCCCATGTGGGCAATACGGGCATCAACGTCGAGGACGAGGAGTCCACGCGCATCCATGCCGCGGGCCTCGTGGTGCGCGACATTCCTTCGCTGCTTTCCAACTGGCGCTCGCAGGAGAGCCTGCCCGCCTACCTGGAGCGAAGCGGCGTGGTCGGCATCGCCGACATCGACACGCGCAAGCTCACGCGCCTCTTGCGCGAGAAGGGCGCGCAGAGCGGCTGCATCGTCGCAGGCGTTGCCATCGTCGCAATGGACATCGAGCGCGCCCTGCAGGAGGCGCGCAAGTTTCCCGGGCTTGCCGGCATGGACCTCGCCAAGGTGGTGTCAACCGCCAAGCCCTACCAGTGGCGCGAAGGATCGTGGCGCCTCGGCAAGGGCTTCAAGAACATCGACCTGCCGCCATTCCATGTCGTGGCGTACGACTACGGCGTCAAGCGCAACATCCTTCGCCTGCTGTGCGAGCGCGGCGCGCATGTCACGGTGCTCCCTGCGCAGGCCACCGCGGAGGATGCCCTCGCCCTGAGGCCGGACGGCATCTTCCTTTCCAACGGCCCCGGGGATCCTGAGCCCTGCGATTACGCGATCAAGGCAACGCGCACGATCCTCGACACCACCGACATCCCGGTGTTCGGCATCTGCCTCGGCCACCAGATCATGGGCCTCGCTTCGGGTGCCAGGACCATCAAGATGAAATTCGGCCACCATGGCGCGAACCACCCGGTCAAGGATCTCGACACCGGCGCAGTCGCGATCACCAGCCAGAACCACGGCTTTGCAGTCGACCCGGACACGCTGCCTTCCAACCTTCGCACCACGCACGTCTCGCTCTTCGACGGCTCGCTGCAGGGCCTGGCGCGCACCGACAGGCCGGCGTTCTGTTTCCAGGGCCATCCCGAGGCGAGCCCGGGGCCGCATGACATCGGCTACCTCTTCGATCGCTTCGCCCGGATGATGGAAGCCAGGAAGAAAACGGAGGCCGGCAATGCCTAAGCGCACCGACCTCAAGTCGATCCTCATCATCGGCGCGGGCCCGATCGTCATCGGCCAGGCCTGCGAGTTCGACTACTCAGGCGCGCAGGCCTGCAAGGCGCTGCGCAGCGAAGGCTACCGGGTGATCCTCGTCAACTCGAACCCGGCGACGATCATGACCGACCCGGAGATGGCCGATGCGACCTACATCGAGCCGATCACCTGGCAGACGGTCGAGCGGATCATCGAGCGCGAAAAGCCCGACGCGCTGCTGCCGACGATGGGCGGGCAGACCGCGCTGAACTGCGCGCTGGATCTTGCACGGGAGGGCGTGCTGGAGAAGTTCGGCGTAGAGCTGATTGGCGCCTC
>JANMDK010000207.1:0-5529 GCA_031376265.1 Pseudomonadota bacterium | reverse complement strand
CTGATCGCGCAGGGCGCGCGCAACCTCACCGTCGTCAACAACAACGCAGGCAACGGCGACACCGGCCTTGCAGCGCTGATCGCGGCGAAGCAGGTGAAGAAAATCATCTGCTCCTTCCCGCGCCAGGCCGACTCATGGCATTTCGACAAGGCGTACCGCGTAGGCGAACTCGAGCTCGAGCTCGTGCCGCAGGGCACCCTCGCCGAGCGCATCCGTGCCGCGGGCGCGGGCATCGGCGCATTCTTCACGCCGACCGCCTACGGCACGCTCCTCGCAGAGGGAAAGGAGACGCGGCGCATCGGCGATCGCGACTACGTGCTCGAGCAACCGATCCACGCCGACTACGCGCTGATCAAGGCGGACCGCGGCGACCGCTGGGGCAACCTCACTTATCGAATGACCGCTCGCAACTTCGGGCCGATCATGGCGAGCGCTGCGAAGTGCACGATCGCGCAGGTGCGCGAAACGGTCGAGCTCGGTGAGCTCGACCCCGAGCTGGTCGTCACGCCCGGCATTTTCGTGAAGCGCGTCGTGGGCATCGGACACGAGCCACAAGGAAAGGCGTCATGAAAAAGATGGACCGCAACCAGATCGCGGCGCGCGTCGCGCGCGACATCCCCGAAGGCGCTTATGTGAACCTCGGCATCGGCCTGCCGACGCTGGTCGCCAACCACATCCCGCAGGGCCGCGAAGTGCTGCTCCATAGCGAGAACGGCGTGCTCGGCGTCGGGCCAAAGCCGGCCGCGGGCGAAGAGGACGGCGACCTCGTCAACGCCGGCAAGGAGCCGGTGACCTTGCTGGCGGGCGGATCGTTTTTCCATCACGCGGATTCGTTCGGCATGATCCGCGGCCGGCACCTCGACTTCTGCGTGCTCGGCGCTTTCCAGGTCGCGGTCAACGGCGACCTCGCCAATTGGCACACCGGCGCGCCGGACGCGATTCCGGCCGTCGGCGGCGCGATGGACCTCGCGGTCGGCGCGAAAAACGTCTTCGTGATGATGGAGCACCTCACCAAGAGCGGCGAGAGCAAGATCGTCGAGCGGTGCAGCTATCCCCTCACCGGCGCAGCCTGCGTGAACCGCATCTACACGGACCTTGCCGTCATCGACGTGAAGCCCGACGGCCTGCACGTGGTCGACATGGCCGAAGGCCTGGAGTTCGCGGAGCTGCAGCGCCTTACCGGCGTGCCGCTCAAGCGCAGTTCAGCGCCTATTGCGGCTTGATGCCGGCGCCCTTCACAACACGCGCGTAGTCGTCGATTTCGCTTCGCACGAAGCGCGCGAATTCTTCCGGCGGCATGTCCATCGGGTCGTTGCCCAGGCTCGCCAGCTTCTCGCGCACGCCGGGGTCCGCGATGGCGCGCCTAACGTCGGCTGAAATCTTCGCGACGATGTCGGCAGGCGTCCCCGCCGGCGCCCAGACGCCGAACCAGAGCGGCGATTCGGCATTCTTCACGCCGGCTTCTGAAATGGTCGGCACGTCGGGCAGCTGCGAGCTGCGCCGAACGCTGCTTACCGCGAGCGGCCGCAACTTGCCGCTGCGGATATTGGCCATCCCGGCCGAAATCGGCGCCCAGTAGACGTCCACCGAACCGCCCATCAGCGCGGTGACCACCTCGGGCGTGCCCTTGAACGGCACCTGGGTGACGGTGATCCCGGAAGCGGCGAGGAACTTCTCGGTCGACAAATGCGTGCCGCTGCCGATGCCCGCGTGGCCGAAGTTGATTGCACCGGGCTTTGCCTTTGCTGCGGCCAGCAGGTCGGCCACCGACTTGACCGGCGATGCAGCCGAAACGACGAGCACATTGGGCTGGACTGCGAGCGGAACAATGTCGATGAAGTCCCGAGTCGTTTCATAAGGCAGCTTCGCGTAGATCGCGGGATTCAAGGCGTGCGCCGAAGAGTTGATCAGCAGCGTGTAGCCGTCCGGCGCCGCGCGCGCCACGATCGCCGAGCCGATCGAGCCGCCGGCGCCCGCGCGGTTCTCCGCCACGATCGGCTGCCCCCAGTACTCGGACACCTTCTGCATCACGACGCGGCCGACGATGTCGGTCGAGCTGCCCGGCGTGAACGAGATGATTGCGTGCACCGGCTTCGACGGATAGCCCTGCGCGCCCACTTGCGTGGCGACGACTGCGCCGAGCGCTGCGACCAGCTTAAGGAAAGCCTGCATTTATTTCCCTCCTTTGATGACGAGTTCGATGCGGCGCCGGATCCGCGCAGCCGCCTCGGTGTCTCCCGCGCTGAGCGCGCGCTTTTCTTCTACGCCAAGCCATGCCATCAGCGGCCGGCGCCAGCCATTGGCGGAAGCCGTTTCCGTGGCGGCCGCGATCGCCGCGGGCGTGATGCGTTCGGCGCGCAGCATCGCTCCTGCTGCGACCAGCCGTGCAATAGGGTCCGTCGGCAGCGCGCCGCCGGCGATCACCGGCTGGTGGTGCGCCGGAAGGCGCTTCGCATCCAGCCCCTGCCAGCGACCGGCGAGGTAGTCCGCATACGCCCGCTCTTCGGCATCGGCATCCACGGCCAAAGGTTGGAATCCGGGGCACTCGTCGAACACCAGGCTCGCCGCCTGCACCGCGCAGCGGGCGAGCTCGACACGGGCCGCGACGGCCGGACGTCCCGTGGCCGCCACCTCGGCACGGGCGCGCACGAACTCCGCGTCGGCGACGCGCGTATTGCCTTCGAGGTAAGCAGTCTCGAAGTTCTTGAGCGCGAGATGTGCATTCGTCTGCCAGTTGGCCGGGGGCGGCGCCGAGCCGGCACAAGCCGCAATCAGGCCGGACGCTGCAAGCAGCGCGAACTTCGTCCTCATGGGAGCTTGAGCTCCGTGTCGCGCTTGAACGGCCACTTGCGGTTCACCTCGTCGATCAGCGCGGCCACCTTGCGCAGGCTCGCGTCGACCTCGGCGCGAAGGCCGGCAAGGTCGTCCGTCGCGCCGCGAACGCTTGCGGTGGTCTTTTGCGCGTCCGCCAGCACCGCATCGGCTTTCTTGAGGCTCTCGCGCGCGTCCCCGAGGATGGCGTTCAGCTGCACGACCGCTTTTTGCGTCTCATCCATCACGCCGCCGCCGCCGAACATGCGCTGGTCGGCCTTGAGGATCGTCCGGTCGACGTTCGACGACACGCGGCCGAGCGACTCGAGCAACGCATTGGTGCGGTCGAGCGTAGCGAAGATCTTTTTCGCATTCTCCTCGCTGCCAAGCGCTGCCGCCACGAGGCCGGAGCGCCCCGCCATGCGCTCGGTCACCGCATGCACGTTGCCGAGGCTGGCGTTCAGGCTCGATTCCGCAGCGGTCATCTTCTGCAGGTTTTCGAGCAGGCTTTTGAGGGCCGAGACGAGGCGGGGAATCTCCTCGGTCGTATCGCCGCGCAGCACAATGCGCGACGCGCCCGGTGGCAGCGGGGGGTCGCCCAGCTGGCCGGTCACGGCACGAATGCGCACGCCGCCAACGAGCGCCTTTTCGATCAGGAACACTGTCGAGGTCTTCAGCCAGCGCGCTTCGGTGGTCGGCACGTCGACATGGATCCGCACCTTGGCGTCGTCCGCCAGCTCGATCCGGCGGACGCGGCCGATCGTGAAGCCGGCAAAGGTGAGCGGCATGCCGACGTTGACCCCTTCGGAATCGTCGGTGACCAGCACTACGCTCTGCGTGCGGTCGAAAACGCCTCGCGCATAGAGCACGTAGGCAGTGAAGGCGCCGGCAAGCACCAGCGTGAGCGCCAGCAGCATCGCCACCTTGAATTCCAGGTGCTTGATGGGGGCCGCGGTCGCTGTTTCGCTTTCGGGTCGCGCGGCAGGCGGTTGCGAAGTCGGGGGCGGCTGGACCATTGGGAGCTGGATTATATGTATTTGACGGCGAGTGACGCGGATTCGAGCAGCGCGAGCGACAGGAACAGCCGCACCATCCCGTTCAGCACCGCGATCGGTGCAAAGCGCATTTCGCGAGGCGCGTCGAGACTTGCGGTGATCGGAATGATCGCCACTGCCAGCCCGAAAATGACCGCCTTCAGGCCAAGGCCAAGCGTGATGTGAACGTTGAAAATCCCGTTGATCGCGAGCGTGTAGTCCGCGATCCCGCCGGTGGCGAAGCCGAACATTGCGACGTACGCAAGCACGAGCGCGAGCGAACTGCCTATCACGGTCAGGGAGAAAACCGAAACCGCGCTTCCCACAACCCGGGGTACGAGCTGGTGGCGCATCGGGTCCTCGCCCGCGAGCTGCAGCTTCTCCAGGTCCCCGCGGATGTGCATCAGCACGACTTCGGTATTGATTGCCGCGCCCGAGCGCAGCGCCACGAAAAGCGCGACGAACATCGGGATCAGTTCGAGAATGAGCAGCCGCACCACGATGTTCAGGGCGTAGTCTTCCAGCCCGTAGCTGACCGCCGCCGCGATCACGATGCGGATGACCACGTAGCTGAGGATCGCAGTCACCAGCATGAAGCCCGGGAGGATCTGCCAGGCGGTGAAGTAGATCTGGCGGGCCATGAGGTTCGACGTTTCGCGATCGTAGGCCGAAGGCGACGCGGCCATGACCAATGCCTTGGCGCCGAAGCGGAACACCCGCGCCCAGCTCGCCAGCCATGCGACGAACGAGCGTCCAACCACCTGCGGGACGTCATAGAACGAAGGGATTTCCATGCGCCGATGATACGCTGGCGGTTTGGAATCACGGGCGCGGGACGGACTAGAATCAGGGTTCCCGCATGAGGAGAAGAGTCAGTGAAGAAAAAACCCGAAGACCTGCGCAGCCACCGATGGTTCGGCGTGAACGACCTGCGCTCGTTTGGCCACCGCTCGCGCACCGCGCAGATGGGCTACGACCGCACCGACTACGCGGGCAAGCCGGACATCGCGATCATCAACACCTGGTCCGACATCAACCACTGCCACACGCACTTCAAGCAGCGCGTCGAAGAGGTGAAGCGCGGCGTCTGGCAGGCCGGCGGATTCCCGCTCGAGATGCCGGCGATGGCGCTGGCAGAAACGATGCAGAAGCCGACCACGATGATGTACCGCAACTTCCTCGCCATGGAGACCGAGGAACTGCTTCGCTCCTACCCCGCGGACGGCGCGGTGATCATGGGCGGCTGCGACAAGACCACGCCGGCGCTGATCATGGGCGCGACCAGCATGAACCTGCCGGCAATCTACATTCCCGCCGGGCCGATGCTCAACTCGCACTGGCGCGACCAGACGCTGGGCTCGGGCTCGGACACCTGGAAATACTGGGACGAGCTGCGCGCCGGTCGCATTACGCAGGGCGAATGGAACGAGATCGAAGATACGATAGCTCGCTCGCCCGGCACCTGCATGACCATGGGCACCGCAGCCACGATGATGTCGCTGGCCGAGACGCTCGGCTTCACGCTGCCGGGCTATTCGTCGATCCCGGCGCCGGATTCGAACCATGCGCGCATGGCCACCCTTACCGGAAAGCGCATCGTGGACATGGTGTGGGATGACCTGAAGCCGAAAGATTTCCTCAGCAAGGGTTCGTTCGACAACGCCATCACCACGCTGATGGCGAT
>JANMDK010000400.1:0-2914 GCA_031376265.1 Pseudomonadota bacterium | reverse complement strand
TCGAGGTAGGCCTTGCCCTTCATCATCGATTCGTAGGCATACGGCGCGCCCAGCGCGACGCGCTTCACGTCGAGCCGCTTCAGCGCCTTGAGCACGCTGCCGAACGCGGTGAGGAAAGGGATGCCGGTCTTCTTCTGGATCCGCTCGACCAGTTCCCTCTCCCCGGCCGGCCCCAGCGTATAGCTCGAGGCCGTGTGGCCCATTACGATCACGGCAGGCTTCACCAGGGCCAGCAACTCGATCGTCTGGTCGAGGTTGGCGAGCTGCTGGCGGTTGCGCTCGTCCTGGCCCTCGTGCGAGCCGGTTGCCCCCGAAGCGACCATGCGGTTGAAGTGCACCGTCACGCCGGGCGGCGCGAGGCGCATCATCTCCGGCTCGCAAGTCGGATTGCCGGGCGGGAAGAGCAACCCGATGCGTACGTTCTTTGTCAGTCGTGTTCATTTTAATCAGGGACCGACCACGTTTAATTCAGGTATCGGGAGAAAACAAACGTGGTCTGTCCCTGATTTTACTTGGTGATGCTGAGGGCGACGGCTTCCGCGACTTCGATGCCGTCGACTGCGGCGGAGAAGATCCCGCCGGCATAGCTTGCGCCCTCGCCGGCCGGATACAAGCCGCTGGTGTTCACGCTCTGGTAGTCCTCGCGCCGGCGGATGCGCAGCGGAGAAGAGGTTCGCGTTTCGACGCCGGTGAGGACTGCATCGTTCATGTCGTAGCCCCTGATCTGTTTCGCCATGGCGGGAATCGCTTCGCGGATCGCCTCGTACGCGTAGCCCGGCAGGACCTTGCTCAAGTCCGTCGGCGTGACGCCCGGCGTGTAGGACGGGATGATTTCGCCGAGCGCGGTCGACGGCCGGCCGGCGACGAAATCCCCAACCAGTTGCACCGGTGCGTTGTAGTTGGATCCGCCGGCCTCGAAAGCGCGCTCTTCCCAATGGCGCTGGAAATCGATGCCGGCCAGCGGTCCGCCCGGGTAATCTTCCGGCGTGATGCCGACCACGATGCCGGCATTCGCGTTTCGCTCATTGCGCGAGTACTGGCTCATGCCGTTGGTGACTACACGTCCCGCCTCCGAGGTCGCGGCGACCACGGTGCCGCCGGGACACATGCAGAAGCTGTAGACCGAGCGGCCGTTCGACGAATGGTGGACCAGCTTGTAGTCGGCCGCGCCGAGGATCGGGTTGCCGGCGAAAGCCCCGAAGCGGCAGGCGTCGATCAGCGATTGCGGATGCTCGATCCGCAGTCCGATGGAAAACGGCTTGGCCTCCATGAACACGCCGCGCTCGTGGAGCATCTCAAACGTATCCCTCGCACTGTGCCCGATCGCGAGCACGACGTGATCGGTACGAATCTCCTCGCCGCTTTCGAGCCGTACCGAGCGCACCTGGCCGCGCTCGCCCCCGCCTTCGATCTCGACATCAACCACCTTGCAGCCGAAGCGCACCTCGCCGCCCAGCGATTCGATCTGCGCGCGCAGCTTCTCGACCATCCCGACCAGCCGGAATGTGCCGATGTGCGGTTTGCTCACGTAAAGGATTTCCTCCGGCGCGCCGGCCGCGACGAACTCGGTCAGCACCTTGCGGCCGTAAAACTTGCGGTCCTTGATCTGGCTGTAGAGCTTGCCGTCCGAGAACGTGCCGGCCCCGCCTTCGCCGAACTGCACGTTGGATTCCGGGTTCAGCACGCGCTTGCGCCAGAGGCCCCAGGTGTCCTGCGTCCTTTCCCTCACCGCCTTGCCTCGGTCGAGGAGGATCGGGCGGAAACCCATCTGCGCGAGGATCAGCCCGGCGAAATAGCCGCAAGGGCCAGTGCCGATCACCACCGGCCGCAGTTTGAGATCCGCCGGCGCGCACGCGACGAACTTGTATTCCATGTCCGGCGTCTTCGCGATATGCGCCTTGCCGGCAAGCCGCCCGAGGAGCGCCGGCTCGTCCTTCACCTCCACATCGACCGTGTAGATCAGGAAGATCGCCGAGCGCTTGCGGGCGTCGTGCGCGCGCCTGAAGACCGTGAAGCCGGCGAGCTCTTCAGGATCGATCTCGAGCCGCTTGAGGATTGCGGCCTGAACGGCGCCCTCCGGGTGGTCGAGCGGCAGCTTGATTTCGGTGAGACGGAGCATGGGAAGCAACAGTAGCAGCTTAAAATGCGGCTGCGCATGTGTGCGCATCCTACGTCCATGAGCAACGCCCCGGAACCCGAACGCCTTTCCAAGCGCATGAGCGCGCTCGGCCTCGCCTCGCGCCGCGAAGCCGACGAGTGGATCGAGCGCGGCTGGGTCAAGGTCGACGGCACGGTCGCGATCCTCGGACTCAAGGTGCTGCCGCACCAGCAGATCACCATCGACAAGCAGGCCACCGCACAGCAGGCGCGGCGCGTCACGGTGATCCTCAACAAGCCGGTGGGCTATGTGAGCGGCCAAGCGGAAGACGGCTACCAGCCGGCGGTCGTGCTCGTCACGCCCGAAAACCAGTGGCGCAATCCCGGCACCAAGAACGCACCGGCGCGCCAGCAGGAGTTGCTCGGCCTCGCCCCCGCCGGGCGCCTCGACATCGATTCCACCGGCCTCCTGATCCTCACCCAGGACGGGCGGATTGCGAAACAGCTCATCGGCGAGGACTCCGAGGTCGACAAGGAATACCTGGTTCGCGTCCGCTACCAGAAACCGGGCAGGTTTCCTGCTTCGGAGATGGCCAAGCTCAAGCACGGCCTGAGCCTGGATGGCAAGGCGCTGCGCCATGCCAAGGTCGAGTGGCAGAACGCGGACCAGTTGCGGTTCGTGCTGCGCGAAGGCAAGAAGCGCCAGATCCGCCGCATGTGCGAGCTGGTCGGCCTGCAGGTGCTGGGATTGAAGCGGGTGCGCATCGGGCAGGTCATGCTGGGCGAGCTGCCGCAGGGCAAGTGGCGGTTCCTCGCC
>JANMDK010000202.1:0-2427 GCA_031376265.1 Pseudomonadota bacterium | reverse complement strand
GCATATCCACTACACCCCGACGTACTCATCGTGGCTGAACCAGGTCGAAAACTGGTTCGCCCGCATCCAGCGCGACGTGATCACGCGCGGCGTCTTTACGTCAATCAAAGACCTGGACAAGAAGCTCATGCGATACATCCGCCAGTACAACAAAGACCCCAAGCCGCTGAAGTGGAAATTCGCCGACCCGACACGACGCATTACCGCCGATTCTTCTGATTCAGTGAAGTAGCCGAGCCAGTTCTGGATATCGGCATTGCGCGTGTCGCGCAGCGCCGCCGCGGACAGGGCCTTGATCGCCACCGGCCATTGCTTGGCTTCGATGGCCTGCTTGCCTGCAGCGACATCGGGATCGAGCGCCGAGCCGGCGTCCTCGTCCGTGCCGACCGCGTGCACCGCAGCGGCGGCCGCAATCAGCAGCCCGGCGACCCAGACCGCGCGCGCCCTCATCGCTGTGCCACCACCTGGCGCGCCTCGCGCACTTCGAGCCGGCCTGCATCGCCATTGCGTGTCAGCTCGGCCAGCCGCCGCGTGTACTCGACCGTCTTCGCGCCGTCGCCCACCACGCCCGACGCCATGGCCGCGCAGTACCAGCCTCGCAGCCTGTTGGGCGTGTTCTTCATCGAGGCTTCGTACTCCTTCAGCGCGCCCGCGGCGTCGCCGCCTTCGAGCAGCATGTCGGCCAGCAGTTCGCGCATCGGATACAGGCGGTTTTCCATCGCCACATGCTTCTCGCTGCTGTCCTCGAGATCGGCGGCGGCGCGCATCAGCTTGAGTGCCTCGTCGTTGCGCCCCTGCGTTGCGACCAGGCGCGTACAGCCGGCAGCTGCACCTCCACCTGCTCGGCCCAGTAGGGCTGGTTGGCCTTCAGGTGCGCCTCGCGCAGCGCGGCGATCTTGTCGATGTCGGCCTGCGCCGCCGCCGCGTCGCCCAGCCGTACCGCGCCCAGCGCGCGGCCGAACATTTGACATGAGCGGCTCGCAACGGCTGGCCACGCACACGATGTTCAGGGCCGGGGACCGGAAACGCGCGCGTTCAACGACCACCGCGCGATGGATTCGGAAATCTGACCGGAATGCTTCAGATCCTCGACAGCACGCGTCAAAAATGCGCCACCAACGCGACGATCGGGAGCTACGCCCAGGACATAAGTCGTTGTCGAGAAATTGCCATCGACGATGCGGGAGCCAGATACCTGCGGCATGAACAAGATCTGCAATACGTGCACGCCATCCGCAAGGGTGTCGACTTGCCCCGAACGGAGCCATTCGACACGTTCCGACCCTCTGATCGTAGTGCGGATCTCCGCTTGCTTTAGCTTCTCCTTCAATTGCAAATGGACCGCGCTCCCGGTGTAGACCGCGACACGGGTGCCTGGCCGATCCACATCACTTGCGGTTCGAATCGGGGAGTTCGCGGCAACAAGATACGAGTTGTCGAATTCGATAAAGCCAGCCGTGAGGGCAAAGTCCTTGGCAATTGCTGCGTCCGTGGCGATGACCATCGCGTCACACTCGCCGCCTGCAACGCAGGCACTCATCTTGGCGAGGTCGGTGAACGGAACGGCCGTGAAGGGTACCTCCAGACGATTGGCCAGTGCCCGCCCCAGATCTATCGCCAACCCTTCATAGTTGCCCGTCTGTGCGCCTTTGCTCACTTGTACAGGGTTGAAGTGATAAAGGGCGAGGCGAAATCTACCTGTTGGAGCGAGCGCGGCGCGAACCTCCGCAGAGGGGGCCGACGGTAAATCCGCGCACCCGACAAGCGAGGCGAAAAGAGCTACGGCTCCGCTCGCTGCCAAGCGCTGAAATGTTCGAATCGAATTCATCGATCTGCCTCCTTTCGCGCAGTCTTGAAGAAAGCCCAACTGCTTCTGGTCCTCCGTCGTGTACGAAGCCTTCAACTGAATGCCGCGTGGGTGTGTTCGGTGGGATTGGGAAGAACTGGCGGCCAAGGAAATGGATGGCGACGTGACTCAGCTCTGCGGTGGCGATGGCTCCGTGCGGCCGGTCTTGCCCTCACTTGTACGCGGCCGGCTCCGGCGAGTCGGACGGGTTGGCGAAAAGGTTCGTCATGGTCGCGTTCAGCGGCATGTTTAGGTTGATACCCTTGGGCGGGATCGGGCTCTGGAACCACTTGGCGTAGAGCCTGGCGGCCTCACCGCTCTTGTAGGTGGCGACCATCGCCGCATCGACCACACCCTCGAAGGCTGGATCGTCCTTTCGCATCATGATCCCGTAGGGTTCGGGCGGCGACAGCGCTTCGCTCGAGATCTGCCACTGGCCTGGATCGGCGTGATTCGCGGCCAGGCTCGCCAGCAGGATGTCGTCGTACACGAAGGCGACGGCGCGGCCGGTCTTGCCCTCACTTGTACGCGGCCGGCTCCGGCGAGTCGGACGGGTTGGCGAAAAGGTTCGTCATGGTCGC
>JANMDK010000379.1:0-7837 GCA_031376265.1 Pseudomonadota bacterium | reverse complement strand
AGCTCGTCGGGCGTGATTTCGAGGATCAGCAGGAAGGCGACGATTTCGTCCCAGCACATGCCGCCGTGGTCCGAGATGCCAAGGTTGCGGCCGGTGATGTCGCAGGCCCAGACGCCAATGGCGAAGAGCACCGAAACCAGCCCGAGCATGATCCACGGCGAAGTCGACGGCCCGACCAGCCAGTAAACCGGGAAACCCACCAGCGTGCCGGCCGTGCCGGGCGCGAAGCGCGAAAGCCCCGCGCCGAAGCCGAACGCGATGAAATGCGCCGGGTGGCTGAACACGAAGCGAAAGCCGGGACGCAGGTTCAGGTTCATGCGGAGAAATGGTCGAAGCCGCCGGCGCTCGGCATGGCGTTGCTTTGGCCGTCGAGCAGCACGAGCTTGGCGTCGCCCGCCTGCATGTAGCCGACGCAGGCAAGCTTCAGGTGAAGCTCGGCGCCCAACGCCTCGATCTCGGCGTGACGCGCCTGCGGCGCGGTGAAAACCAGCTCGTAATCGTCGCCGCCCGACAGCACGCATTGACGCTCGAGCGCCGCATCGCCGAGGCGCGCAAACGCCGCCGGCCGCGGAAGCTTCGCGTAATGCACCAGCGCACCGGCCGACGAGCGCTCGAGGATGTGCGCGAGGTCGCCGGCGAAGCCGTCCGAGACATCGATCGCCGAAGTGGCGAGTCCCCTTAGCCGCTCGCCCAGCGCGACGCGCGGCTCGGGCTCGTGCAGGCGCTTGAGCATCGCGTCCCGGTCGGCGGCCGCCAGCTTCAGGTTGCCGGATTCGTGCCGGAGAGCGAGCGCGGCGCCGCCGAGCTCGCCGGACACCCAGATCCCGTCACCCGGCTGCGCGCCGGCGCGATAGAGCGCAAGCCCGGACGGTATTTCTCCCATGATCGTGACCGAGATGTTGAGCGGCCCGCGCGTGGTGTCGCCGCCGACGAGACCTACGTCGAAGCGCTCGGCGAGCGCGAAGAACCCGGCCGAGAATTTCTCGAGCCAGCCTTCATCGGCCGCCGGCAACGCAAGCGCCAGTGTGACCCACCGGGGCGCGGCGCCCATCGCCGCCAGGTCCGAGAGGTTGACCGCCAGCGCCTTGTGGCCGAGCTTGAAGGGGTCGGCGCCGGCCGCGAAGTGGCGGCCTTCGACCAGCATGTCGGTCGATACGGCGAGCTCCATGCCGGAAGCCGCATGCAGCAGCGCGCAGTCGTCGCCGATGCCGAGCTGCACGCCGGGCCGGAGCCGGCCGCCGGTGCGCGAGGGCCTCTCGAAATAACGCCGGATGAGCTCGAATTCGGACAGCACCGCGCGCCCCGCGTGCTAGGGGCGGGGTCCCGCGGCCTGCGGAGCGCTCGCGCGCGAGCGCTCGACCTCGCCCTGCCTCAGCCCGGCGGCGAGCTTCTCGAGCACGCCGTTGATGAACTTGTGCCCGTCGGTGCCGCCGAAACTCTTGCCCAGCTCGATCGCCTCGTTGACGATGACCTTGAACGGGGTCTGGTGCTGGGTGCAAAGCTCGAACGTGCCGATGTAGAGGATCGCGCGCTCCACCGGCGAGAGCGAAGCGAAACTGCGATCGAGGTGCGGCCCGATCAGCGACTCGAGCTCGGCGGCGCGGTCGATCACGCCGCGCACCAGCGTTTCGACCAGTTCCGCGTTGGCGCGCTCGAAGCCTTCGTAGCCGCGCACCTGCTCGACCATTTCCCTGGGCGTGGCCCGCGTGATCTGCCACGCGTAGAGCGCCTGCAGCGCGAATTCGCGCGAGCGGCGGCGCGCGGTTTTCGCCCTGGACTTGGGCGCCGATGGATCCTTGGGCGCGTCTTTTTCCTTGCTCATCGCGCGAGCCCCGCGATGCTCGAGCGCAGCCGCGCCATCTCCACCGCGACGCCCGCGGCCTCGGCGCCCTTGCCGATGCGCGCCTCGGCCTGCGCCTCGGTTTCGGTCGTGATGATTGCGTTGGCGATCGGGATGCCGGTTTCGAGCTGCACTTCCATCACGCCGCGCCCCGATTCGTTGGCCACCAGCTCGAAGTGATAGGTCTCGCCGCGGATCACCACGCCAAGCGCGATCAGCGCGTCGAAGCGCCGGCTTTGCGCGAGCCACTGCAGCGCCATGGGGATTTCGAGCGCGCCCGGCACGCGCACCGTCTCGATGTCGGCGGCGGTCACGCCGAGACGCGCAAGCTCGCCAAGGGCGCCCTGCAACAGGCGCTCGCAGAAGCTTTCGTTGAAGCGGCTGGCGACGAGGGCGATCCTGAGCCCTGCGCCGCCGAGGTTCGCCGCGGCGGGGCCTGCAGTGCCCATCTCAGCTCCCGCGCTTGGGTAAGTCGGCGTAGCCGAGGACTTCGAGGCCGAAGCCGGCCATGCTCGGCATCTTGCGCGGCGCGGCCATGAGGCGCATGCGCCCGACGCCGAGGTCGCGAAGGATCTGCGCGCCGATGCCGTAGGTGCGCAGGTCGGCGCTGCGGTCCGTGCGGCGCGAGCGCGTGCCGCTTGCGTCGTCTTCCAGCCGCGCCTCGAGCGCGTCGTCCGATTCCGAGCAGTTGAGCAGCACCATGACGCCGCTGCCGTTTTTCGCAATGGCCGCGAGCGCTTCGTGCACGCCCCACGAGTGCGCGCCGCCGTCGGCTGCGAGCAAGTCGAGCACCGAAAGCGGCTCGTGCACGCGAACCAGCGTTTCGGTTTTTGCGTCGATCTCGCCGCGCATCAGCACCAGGTGGCTCGCGCCGGTCGGCTTATCGCGGAAGGCGAGCAACTTGAACGTCCCCGCCACCGTCTCGATCTCGCGCTCGGCGGTGCGGCGCACGAGCGACTCGTTCGCGCTGCGGTAGTGGATCAGGTCCGCGATCGTGCCGATCTTGAGGCCGTGGTGCGCGGCGAACTCGACCAGGTCCGGCAGGCGCGCCATCGTGCCGTCGTCCTTGAGGATCTCGCAGATCACCGATGCGGGCGTGAGGCCGGCGAGCGCGGGAAGGTCGCAGCCCGCCTCCGTATGCCCGGCGCGCACCAGCACGCCGCCGGGCTGCGCCATGATCGGGAAGATGTGCCCGGGATGGATGATGTCGGCGGGCTTTGCGTCCTTGGCCACCGCAACCTGCACGGTGCGCGCGCGGTCGTGCGCGGAGATGCCGGTGGTCACGCCCTGCGCGGCCTCGATCGACATCGTGAAGTTGGTGCCCATCGGCGAGCGGTTGTCGCGCACCATGAGGGGGATGTCCAGTTGCCTGCAGCGCTCGACGGTGAGCGTCAGGCAGATCAGCCCGCGCGCATGCTTCGACATGAAGTTGACGGCTTCGGGCGTGACGTGCTCGGCGGCGAGCACCAGGTCGCCCTCGTTCTCGCGGTCCTCCTCGTCGACGAGCACCACCATTCTGCCGGCTTTGATCTCGGCGATGATCTCGGTGACGGGACTGATGGCAGTGGCTTCGCGCCGCATGTGCAAGACCCCGGGGGAAGAGGAACGATTATACCGCTGCGCCGCAGCCGGCCCCTTCGGGTGAGCCGCAGCGCTACAAAAACGAAACGGGGCGCGAAGCCCCGTTTCGTATGACTGCCGGTTTAAGGCTGTCAGGCCCGCAGTTAGGCCCGCATTTACGCCTTCGGTGCGGCTTCCGGCGCGGCGGCTTCGGGGGCTTCCGGCGCGAGGATCTCGCCGGCGGCCTCGGCTTGCGCGCGGGTGCCGAGCTTTTCCTTGATGCGCGCCGACTTGCCCGAGCGCTCGCGCAGGTAGTAGAGCTTGGCGCGGCTGACGTCGCCGCGGCGCTTGATCTCGATGGACGCGATGATCGGCGAGTGGGTCTGGAACGTGCGCTCCACGCCTTCGCCGGACGAGATCTTGCGCACGATGAAGGAGGAGTTGATGCCGCGGTTCTTCTTCGCGACCACGACGCCCTCGAAGGCCTGCACGCGTTTGCGCTCGCCTTCGACGACCTTGACGCTCACGATGACCGTGTCGCCGGGGACGAAATCGGGGATCTTCTTGCCGATGCGCGCGATTTCTTCCTGCTCGAGTTTCTGGATCAGATTCATGTTCAGCTCCATTGCACCAATGTTTTACCGCTAGCCTTTGCCTGCTTCCTGTTGAAGCTCCTTCAACAGGGCCTTTTCTTCCGCCGTCAGGTTCCGTTCCGTAACCAGATCGGGCCTTCTTTGCAGCGTCCGTGCCAGCGATTGCTTCAACCGCCACCGCCGGATTTGTTCATGGTGCCCCGACATCAGCACCTCCGGTATGCCCTCGCCCGACCAGACTTCGGGGCGCGTGTACTGCGGGCAATCCAGCAATCCGGCGGCAAACGATTCTTCCACCGCCGACTGCCCGTCACCCAGCGCCCCGGGCAACTGCCTCACCACCGCGTCGATCAGCACCATCGCGGCGAGTTCTCCGCCGGACAAAACGTAGTCGCCGACCGACACTTCCTCATCGACGCATTTCGCGACCAGCCGCTCGTCGATGCCTTCGTACCTTCCGCAGAGCAGCGTCACCGCCGGCTCTTTCGCCAGGCTCATCACCTTTGCGTGATCCAGCTTCGCGCCCTGCGGCGACAGGTAGATCACCCTGCCGCCTCCATCCTTGCGTACCGCATCGATCGCCTGCTCCAGCGGCTCGGCCAGCATCACCATGCCGGGCCCGCCACCGTACGGACGGTCATCGATCGTCCGGTAGTTATCCGTCGTGAAATCCCTGGGATTCCACGTTTGCAGCTGCCAGAGCCCTTTCTCGAGCGCCCGGCTGGTTATGCCGCTCGCAGACACTGCCGCGAACATTTCCGGGAACAGCGTGATCGCGTCGAAACGGATCACCAATCCTTCTCCCACTCCACCTCGATGCGCTTCGCGCCGAGGTCCACACCCTTGACTACCGTCCAGGGAATCAGCCTCTGGACCTTGCCGGCAGCCTCGCTGGCAATTACATCTATTACGTCCTGCGCGCCATTCGAGAACATCTCCTTCACTTCGCCGAGGGCTTCGCCCCGGGTATTCACCACTGCCAGGCCGACGAGGTCCGACCAGTAGTAGCTGCCATTTTCAGGCGCCGGAAGCGAATCCCGGGGAACCGCCACCTCGCTGCCCTTGAGAGCCAGCGCCGCATCCCGCTCATCGACGCCTTGGAGTTGCGCGACCACCTGGGTGGTATGCACCCGCGCTTCGAGCACCGTGTATTCCTTCCACTGCCCTTCGCGCCCCACCAGCCAGGTCTTGTAGCCGGTCAGGGTTTCGGGGTCCTCGGAATAGGGGTCGATCCTTATCCCGCCCCGCACTCCCCATGAGCCGAAGATCCGGCCCATCGTGACGAGCTTCGAGGTCAGGCTGCTTTGGGTGCCGGGTTGGACGAAACCCCGCGCGCGAACTGCTTGACCAGCCGGTTCACGGTCGGCGAGAGCTGCGCGCCCACGCCTTTCCAGTGCTTGACGCGGTCCACGTCGACGCGAAGCGCCTCGCGGCCGGCGGGCGCTTTCGGGTCGTAGAACCCGACGCGCTCGATGAAGCGGCCGTCGCGCGGATCGCGCGAGTCGGCCACCACCATGTTGTAGAAGGGGCGATGCTTGGCGCCGCCGCGTGCCAGACGAATTACAACCATTGGTAACTCCAGGTTCGTCGCAAACGAAAGGCGCGGATTATACGCAGCTTTCCAGCCTCTCCGCCAGCTTTTCGAGCCCTAAAAGCTAAGTGTAAGACGTATCACTTGACACAAAGATACAAGTAAATAAGTATGGCCACATGCCAACGATCCGCATCGAACAGGAAGTCTTCGACGGGCTAAAGAAACTCGCCGAGCCTTTCGTCGATACGCCCAGTGCGGTGATTCGCAGGCTATTGGCGGAAAAAGGGATTCTCGACCCACTAGAACTTCGTGCGAAGCCCGCCACGGTGCCCGCCTCGACAGAGAGAGCGCTTACTCCGGACCTTACCCCGCAATCCATTTACGAACAGTTCCTGCTCCTCACGATCGCGCAAGGCTTCGCCGGTCGGGGCGACAAGCGGAGCGTCACCAAGGCGGTCATCGAGAGAATGGTGAAGCAGGGTTTCATTACGCGTGCCGACCTCGAACTCGTCGCGACGGGCGAAACTCGCGCCGAGAACACCATCACCTGGGGCCGCAACGCGCTCAAGAACCGGGGCCTTATTGCCCGTGGGAGTCAACGCGGGATCTGGGAATTGACCGAAGAAGGGCGTGAAGCGGCAAACGCCTCAAAATTGCCCAAGAGATAGTCACACTGCTGCTCGCCGCACCTCAGCGGCGAGATTGCGCCACACGCTTTTAGACGGTGATCCTCCTGAGGCATTCGGCCGGCGAGAGGACAGGGATGCCCTGATAGCTGCCCAGGTTCTGAACGTCGTCATCGCCCGAGACCATGGCATCGGCATTCGCGGCCACGGCGCAAGCAAGCACGGTCAGGTCATCGGGATCGCGCAAGCGCGCCTCGTCGATGGGTGCGGCTTCGATGATTTCGGCGAGTTCCAGGTAGCGCGCGACGATCTGAGCGACGGTCAGGTTCTTCTGCTCGAGTTTGGCGGCGAATTTAGCGCGATCGAGGATGCCGGAGAGTTCGGCGATGAGCGCCTCTGACGTGACGAGCGTGAGCGAGCCTTCGCCCGCCGCCTCGATCAGCCGCTCCGGTTTGCCATCCCAAAGCAGGCCCGAAACGACCACGTTGGTATCAAGGACGACGCGCACCGGCCTCGCGAAGTTCGGCGCGCACCGCCTTCAATTCCGATTCGAGTTCGGCCGGGGTGATCTCGACGCCACCGGGCTCGCGCAGGCGCTGGCCGTACTCAATCAGACGCTGCGCGGCGGCTTTCCTGATGGCATCGCGCACCAGGCGCTCGATCGATTCGGCGGTGAGAAGGCCCGCAGCCTTCGCCTGGCTCGCGATCTGATCGGGTAATGACAACTTGAGTTCGAGTTCGGTCATGTGCGTGCCCCATTGCGGCGAATAAGGGTTGGCACCGCCATTGTACGTCGGTACGTTCGAACCAGCCCGGACCAGGCTAGCCCCGAGTCGCCCCCTCCCGCGCCCCGCTTCACCGCATCCCCGGCATCATCCCTTTCATGGACCGCATCATCTTGGCCATGCCGCCCTTCTGCATCTGCTTCATCATCTTCTGCATCTGCTCGAACTGCTTGAGCAGGCGGTTGATCTCCTGAACCGGCACGCCGGCGCCCGCGGCAATGCGGCGCTTGCGCGAGGCCTTGAGCAGGTCGGGATGCGCGCGCTCCTCGCGCGTCATCGAATTGATGATCCCCTCGATGCGGCGGATTTGCTTGTCGTCCTGGAGCTGCGCAGGGTTCACTTGGCTCGTGAGCTGCGCCGGCAGCTTGTCCATCAGCGAGGCCACGCCGCCCATCTTGCGCATCTGCGTGATCTGGCTCTTGAAGTCCTCGAGGTCGAAGCCCTTGCCTTTCCTGAGCTTGAGGGCGAGCTCCTGCGCCGCTTCCTGGTCCACACCCTTGCGCGCTTCCTCCACGAGCGAAACGATGTCGCCCATGCCGAGGATGCGGCTCGCCATGCGCTCGGGATGGAAAGGCTCCAGCGCCGCGAGCTTCTCGCCAACGCCGACGAACTTGATCGGCTTGCCGGTGATGTGGCGCACCGAAAGCGCCGCCCCGCCGCGCGCATCGCCGTCGAGCTTGGTGAGGATCACGCCGGTGAGCGGCAGCGCCTCGTTGAAGGCCTTGGCGACGTTTACCGCGTCCTGGCCCTGCATCGCTTCGACGACGAAAAGCGTCTCGATCGGCTTCAACTGCGCGTGCAGGCTCGCGATCTCCTTCATCATCTCCTCGTCGATCGCGAGGCGGCCCGCGGTGTCGACGATCAGTACGTCGTGGTAGTGCGTCTTCGCGTATTCGACG
>JANMDK010000201.1:0-4310 GCA_031376265.1 Pseudomonadota bacterium | reverse complement strand
CTTCGTAGTCGTGGTAGGCAAGCGACGAGAGCGCGATTGTCGCCTGTTGCGAGATCGGCAGCAGGCCATCCTTCTGCGCGGCCACCGCGACGCCATCCGGCGTGTGGGTGTGCAGCACGCACATCACGTCCGGGCGTCCGGCGTGGATCGCGCTGTGGATGACGAAACCGGCCGGGTTCACGGGATAGGGCGACTCGAGCACCTTGCTGCACTGCTCGTCGACCTTGACGAGGCTCGAGGCGGTGATCTCCTCGAACATCATTCCATATGGGTTGATGAGGAAGCGGTGTTCGGGTCCATGCACGCGCGCGGAGATGTGCGTGAAGACGATGTCGTCCCAGCCGTAAAGCGCGACCAGCCGGTAGCACGCGGCGAGGTCGACGCGCACCTGCCACTCTTCCGCGGAGACCTGCGAGCGGATGTCGGGTTGTTGTTTCGCATTCATCAGGTTGCCTCCATCATGAGCCGGCCGGCTCCTCCTATATTATCCCGGCATGAAACCCAATTTTGTCTTCATCCTCGCCGACGACCTGGGTTACGCCGACCTCGGCTGCTACGGCGGGCGATCGGCCGCGACAGGGTCTTCCTGCTCCCCGAACCTCGACCGCATGGCGGCTGAAGGCCTGCGCTTCACCGACGGCTCTGCCAACTCCTCGGTCTGCTCGCCTTCGCGTTTCGCGCTGATCACTGGGCGCTGGCAGTACCGCTTGCGCGGCGGCGCGGACGAGCCGGTCGCCACGCGGGTGCGCGGCAACCCGGTGCTCGGCCTGCCGCCGGCGCATCCCACCATGCCCTCGCTGCTGGCGGCGGCGGGTTACTCGACGGCGCTCGCGGGCAAATGGCACCTCGGCTTCCCGCCGCACTTCGGGCCGCTGCAGAGCGGCTACCAGGAATTCTTCGGCGTGATGAGCGGCGGGGTGGACTACTTCACGCACTGCGATTCGGCCGGGGTGCATGACCTGTGCGAGGGCGAGGCCGCGGTGAAAAAGCCCGGTTACCTCACCGACCTGATCTCGGACCGCGCGGTCGACTATATCGGCCGGCAAAAGGGCAGGAACCCCTTCCTGCTTTCGGTGCACTACACCGCGCCGCATTGGCCGTGGGAGACGAGGGACGACGAATCGGTGGCGAATTCGATCGAGAAGATCATCCACACCGACGGCGGCTCGGTGGACACGTACCTGCGCATGATCCACCACATGGACGAGGGCATAGGACGGATTGTCGATGCGCTGAAATCAACCGGGGCGGCGGAAAACACGATCATCGTCTTCACCAGCGACAACGGCGGCGAGCGCTTCTCCGATACCTGGCCGCTGGTCGGCAAGAAGATGGACCTGCTGGAAGGCGGCATCCGTGTGCCGTACATCGTGCGCTGGCCGGCCAAGGTGAAGGCCGGTGGCACGACGGCGCAGCTCGCGATGACGATGGACTGGATGCCGACGTTTCTCGAGGCTACCGGCGCAAAAGCGCATCCCGACTATCCGCTGGACGGCGTCAGCCTGCTGCCGGTGCTCAAGGATCCAAAGGTGGCCATCGCGCGCGACCTTTTCTGGCGCATGAAATTCCGGGGCCAGAAGGCCATGCGCTCGGGCGACTGGAAGTATTTCGCGAACGAAGACGGCGAGTTCCTCTTCGACCTGTCGAAGGACCAGCGCGAGCGCGCCAACCTTGCCAAACGCGAGGCGGGCCGGCTTGCGCAGATGCGCGAGACCTTCCAGGCCTGGGAAAAATCCGTCCCGCCCATTCCGGCGGACGCGATGTTCTCGATTCCCTATACGCGGGCCGACCTCGCGCAGCCCAGCTAAAAGGGGCCAGGCTCAAACTTAAAGGGGCCAGGCACAAACCTGACTACGTGGAACTTTGTCAGGTTTGAGCCTGGCCCCTTTAAGTTCTTTAAGTTTGAGCCTGGCCCCTAACTCGGTATTCTATGGCGATGAATTCCCCTTCCCAAAGCAACCGCGCCTATCGCGTAGCGCCGACCGATCACACGACCTTTTATCCGCGCCTCTTCGGCACGCATGGCGCCGTGGCGGCGAGCCACCATCTCGCGGTCAACGCAGGCGTCGATGTGCTCAAGGCCGGCGGCAACGCGATCG
The DNA here is from genome assembly GCA_031376265.1 of Pseudomonadota bacterium. Taxonomy (GTDB): domain Bacteria; phylum Pseudomonadota; class Gammaproteobacteria; order Burkholderiales; family SG8-39; genus SZAS-79. Next base: position 2,211 of record JANMDK010000201.1, on the reverse strand, counting down.
ATGCCGCGGTCGCGATGACTTTCGTCGAAGGGCTCGTCGATCCGCAGATGAACAGCATCGGCGGCGAGTGCCCGCTGCTGATCCGGCTCGCCGGCAGCGACAAGGTGATTGCGTTGAACGGCAACATGGCCGCGCCCGGGCGCGCCACGCCGGAGGAATTCCGCCGCCGGGGCCTCGACCATGTGCCGGACGAGGACATCCTCGCGGCCGGGGTGCCGGCGACTTTCAGCGCGCTGATCACGGCACTCAGCCGGTACGGGACGCTGAGCCTGGCCGACGCCGTCGCGCCGGCGCTCTTGCTTGCGTCGCAGGGCTTTCCGGTATCGGTCGGCCTTGTCCACCAGCATAAATTCGGGCTGGTCGCGCTCGAGGAGAAGTTCAAAGGATGGGAAGGCAGCCGCGGGCTTTACCTCGCGGGTGGCGTGCCCCGGCCGGGTTCGCTCATGAAGAACCCTGCGCTGGCCCGCATGTACGACTACCTCGCAAATGCCGAGCGCAAGGCGGGGGGCGATCGTGCGGCCAAGCTCCAGGCTGCGCACGACGCGTATTACCTCGGCGATGTGGCGGCGGAGATGGTGAAATTTTCGAAGGAACGCGACGGGCTGCTCGAGCGCAGCGATTTCGAGCGCTTCCGCACCCTGGTCGAAGAGCCTGCGCGCTTCGAATTCGAAGGCGCCACGATCTTCAAGTGTGGCTTCTGGACGCAAGGGCCGGCAATGCTCCAGTCGCTCGCGATCCTGCGCAATTTCGACCTCAAGGCGATGGGCCATAACAGCGCCGACTACCTGCACGTATTGATCGAGTCCGTGAAGCTCGCGTTTGCCGACCGCGAGCAGTACTACGGGGACCCGTCGCTCGCGCTCGTGCCGGCGGAAGTCCTGCTTTCGAAGGAATACGGCAAGCGGCGCGCGGGCCTTGTCGACCTGCGCCGCTCGAACGACGAACTGCGCCCGGGGGACGCGTGGAAGAACGCCGCTCTGCTGCCCGCGGACGAGCGCTTCACGCCGCAGCCGTGGGGCGCGGGCACGGTGCACGTCGACGCGATCGATGCGGCTGGCAACATGGCCTCCTTCACGCCGAGCGGCGCCTGGCTGGCCTCGGCGCCGGTGATGCCGGAACTCGGCCATCCGCTCTCGACGCGCATGATGACTTTCTACCTCCAGCCAGCGAATCACCCGAACGTGGTCGCGCCCTTCAAGCGGCCGCGCACGACGCTCACGCCAACGCTCGCCTTCAAGGACGGTAAGCCGTGGATGACTTTCGGCACAATGGGCGGCGACCAGCAGGAGCAGTGGTCGCTGCAGTTCATGCTGAACCGCGCGGCTTTTGGAATGACGCTGCAGGAAGCGATCGAGGCGCCGAAACTGTCGTCGGACCATTTCCCCGGCTTCTTCGCGCCGCACAGTCATTTCCCCCAGCACGTGCGGATCGAAGAGCGCGTCGGCAAGAAGGTGATGGACGAACTGCGGCGGCGCGCGCACCACGTGATTCCCGCGCCCGACTGGTCGGAGGGCTTCCTGTCCGGCACGCAGATCGACGAGGCTGCCGGCGTGCTGGAGGCCGGCTGCGACCCCCGCGGCTCGAAGTCCGAGGTCTTCCCCGCCTTCGCCTACGCCTGGTAAAAAAAGGGGCCAGGCTCAAACCTGACGAAGTTCCACGTTGTCAGGATTGAGCCTGGCCCCTTTTTCCGTTTTCCGCCCTTTGGAAAACGTGGTCTGTCCCTGATTCTTATTTGTATTTTTTTCGGGCGATGGCCGCGCCGGCAGCCAGTGCTTTCAGCTTGGCGATTGCGATCTCGCGGTTCATCGGCGCCATGCCGCAGTTGGTGCAGGCAATCAATCGGTTCTTCGGCACGTACTTGAGGGCCCGGCCGATGGTGGCGGCGACTTCGGCCGGTGTTTCGATCTTGTCCGAGGCGACATCGATCACGCCGACGAGCACGTCCTTGCCCTTGAGCAGTGCCATGAGCTCGATCGGCACCTTGGAATGGATGCATTCCAGCGACACCTGGTCGATGCTCGACTTGGCCAGCGCCGGGAAGATCTGCTCGTACTGGCGCCATTGCTCGCCGAGCGTTTCCTTCCAGTCGGTGTTGGCCTTGATGCCGTAGCCGTAGCAGATGTGCACGGCGGTCTTGCACTTGAGCCCCCTGGCTGCGCGCTCAAGCGCTTTCACGCCCCAGACGTTCACCTCGCTCATGTAGACGTTGAA
>JANMDK010000314.1:0-5943 GCA_031376265.1 Pseudomonadota bacterium | reverse complement strand
GCAAGGTGCAGAAGCACGAGCTGCGCAAACTGCTATAGGGGACAGACCACGTTTATCGCCTTTGATAAACGTGGTCTGTCCCCGATTTAGTTCACTTCCAGCTGCACGCTGCCCAATTCGCCTAGCTCGAATCCGATGCGGTCGCCTGCCTTGGGAAATTTCGAGGTCACGAGGCTGCCGGTGATCACGAACTGGCCCGCGCGCAGCCGCTTGCCGCGCTTGTGCAGGCTGTTGGCCACCCAGGCCAGCGCCTCGAAAGGGTGACCCATGGCATCGCGCCCGTAGCCCTCCCCGACCTGCTCTCCATTGATGGTCGCGACACCGCGAACCGCGGCGAGATCGACCGATTTCCAATCCGCAATCGGGGCGCCCAGCACCGCGCCTTCGTTCCAGGCGTTGTCCGCCACGAGGCCAAGTGAATTGGAAGCGAGGCCCGAGTAATCCGCTTGCCGGTCGTCGGCGAGCTCGAAGGCGGGCATCACGGCGCTCACGCTCGACGCTACCGATTCGCGCGTGTGATTGGCCGAGGCCGCGAGATCCTCGCCCAGCTGGACTGCCACTTCGAATTCGACGATCAGCCGCCCGTAATCCGCCGCACGCACGACGGCCGGGCCGCGGACGAGCTGCTTTTCGTGCATCACGCCGGCAATCGAATCGCTTAAGCCCACCATTGCACGCATCGCTGGCGTGGTCAGCGCGATCTTGTAGCCGGCCACCGGGCCGCAGGCGCGCGACTTGAGCTGCGCGAATTCGTCCTGCACCGCGTACGCTTCCTCAACCGAGCGCGGCAGCGCATCTTCCGGAAACGGGCCGAAGGGCTCGCGATCTGCGTGCGCATCGACAAGGAACCAGGCGGCGCGCTTAAGTCTGGGGTTGAGGCTCATGGTGCGGCCAGGGTAATGTTCCTCTTCGCGAAAGTCTCCCGAAGCGCCGTTGCGAAGGCGACTGCGCCGGGCTGGTCACCGTGCAGGCAGAGCGTGCCGGGCGAAACCGGCACGCGCTTGCCGGAAAGGCTGACCACCACGCCGTCATCGACCATCGAGAGCACCTGCGCCACCGACTTCGCCGGATCCTCGATCATCCCGCCGGGCTGCCCGCGCGGCGCCAGCGTGCCGTCGTCCATGTAGCCGCGGTCGGCGAAGACTTCGCCCACGGTCTTGAGCCCGTGCTTTCGTCCGGCATCCATCATGCGACTGTTGGAAAGCGCATAGAGCTGCACGCCGCCGCCCAGGTCCTTGACCGCGCGGGCGATCGCGTCCGAGAGTTCTTCGTCCATCGCCGCCATGTTGTAGAGCGCCCCATGGCATTTCACGTGATGCAGTTTGGCGCCCGCGGCGCGCGCGAACGCCTCCACCGCGCCGCCCTGGTAAAGCACGAGGTCGTAGACTTCCTGCGCGGAGACTTTCATCGTGCGGCGGCCGAATCCGGACAGGTCGGGCAGGCTCGGATGCACGCCGATCGCGACACCATGCTCGGCCGCGAGACTCACCGTCGTGCGGATCGTTGCCGGGTCGCCCGCGTGAAAGCCGGCAGCAATGTTGGCCGACGAAATCAGCGGCATGATCTCGGCGTCGGCGCCCATCTTCCAGGCGCCGTAGCTCTCGCCCATGTCGCAATTGAGGTCGATGCTTTTCATGTCTTTCCCAGCTCCCATGCGATGGATTGGCCGACCTGCCTGAACCGCGCGCGCGTCTCGCGCCTTGCCGCCTGCGCTTCCTCGAGCGTCGCCTTCACGAATCGCACGCTGCCGCCCGGCGCCAGCTGCGCGAGCGCCGGAATGTCCGCGCCGGCCACTTCCGCGATCTTCGGATAGCCGCCGGTGGTCTGGTGATCGGCCATCAGCACGATCGGCGTGCCGTCGTTCGGCACCTGCACCGTCCCGAGGCAAGTCGGCTCCGATAGTATCTCGACCGCCATGGCGCGCGTAAGGCGCGGGCCAATGAGGCGATAGCCCATGCGGTTGGAATCCGGCGAGACTTTCCAGGATTCGCCGAACAGCGCGGCCTGCGAGCCGGTGTCGAACTGGTCCCAGTGACGCCCTTCCATCGCGCGGACCACGGCCGCACCGCCGATAGGCAGCGTGAGCTCGGGCGCCGCCCAGCGAACGCTCTCGAAATGTGGTGTCGAAATGACGCCTTTGCGCGCGAAGCCGGCGAACCGGCGTTTGGAGAGCGATGTAAAGTCGTCCGGGCCTTCGAGCACGTCTCCGGCCTTCAACGCGCGCCCCCCGAGTCCGCCGAAGGCCGCCGGCAGGTACGTGCTGCGGCTGCCGAGGACTTCCGGGATCCTCAGGCCGCCGGCGATGGCCAGATAGGCCCGGGCGCCGCGCAGCGCCTTCCCGATGGTGAGGACGGCGCCGCTCCTGATCATCACCGGGCGGTTGAGCGGGAAGAGCGCGCCGTCGAGCTTCGCGTCGAAAGCCGCACCGTACAGGGCGAAGAGCCCGTCGCGCAGCACGGCGAACTCCGGACCGAGCACGGTGCATTCGATCGTCGCCGCCTCGACCGGGTTGCCGACCAGCAGGTTCGCCATGCGATGCGACACCGGGTCCATGGCGCCGCAGGGAACGATCCCGAGGTGCTGCAGCCCGTAGCGCCCGAGGTCCTGCAGGGTCGTGAGGAGCCCGGCGCGGACGACGCGGAGGCTCACGGCTTGCCCGGCCCGAGCGCGATGCGGTCGAATTCCTCGCGATCGATCGAGCGGAACTTGACGCGGTCGCCCGGCGCCATGAGGGCAGGCCATTCGCGCCCGGCGTCGAAGATGACCAGCGGCGTCCGGCCAAGGACGTTCCACCCGCCGGAAATGGTGAACGGGTAGACAACTGACTGTGTGTTGGCTATTGCGATCGAGCCCGCAATCACCTTTGGCCGCGGCGTGGTCCTGCGCGGCACCGAGAGCTTCTCGTCCAGCCCCCCGATGTAGGGATGCCCCGGCGCGAAGCCCACCATGAGCACCCGGTGCGGCGAGGCGCAATGCCGGCGGATGGCCTCTTCCACGCCCAATTTGCACCGTTCGGCCACTTCCGCCAGGTCCGGGCCGAATTCCGCGTCGTAGCAGACCGGCACCTCGACGGTGCGGGCCAGCTCGGACAGGTCCGGGAGCTTGCGGCCCAGGCATTCTTTGACTAGGGCAGCGGCGGCTTCGAGCGGTGGGACCTGCAGGTCGTATCGATCCGGGTCGAAATGCAGGGCGAGGGACCCCAGCGCCGGTACCAGGTCGACGATCCACGGGACCTGCCGCCGGCGGATGGCCTCGGCCAGCTGCTGGATGCGGGCATTGACCGCAAGGTCCAGCGTGTCGGAAAAGTCGGCGAGCACGGCGGCGTCGCCGAGCGGCACGATGCGCGGGAGCGGCGGCGCCACTAGGCCGTAGCCCGGTGTTTATATGCGATCTTGCATAGGAACTGCGCTGCAAGCCGCATGCAGGGCCACTCTACGAAAAGCAATGTTCGAGATTGGTGCCCGGGGCCGGACTCGAACCGGCACGGCCGGTTAAGGCCTGGGGATTTTAAGTCCCCTGTGTCTACCAGTTTCACCACCCGGGCGGGGCCAGATCAAGGAAGGGTTGGAGGCGCGGAGCGGAGTCGAACCGCTCTAAAAGGCTTTGCAGGCCTCTGCATAACCGCTTTGCTACCGCGCCAATGAAAGCTGTCCAGAGATTAAAAAGGGAGGGCCGAATGGGCCCTCCCTCGGGAAACTGGAGCGGGAGAAGAGTCTCGAACTCTCGACCTCAACCTTGGCAAGGTTGCGCTCTACCAACTGAGCTACTCCCGCGTGAAACAGCCTGTAATTTTAATGGGTTGGGCCATCCCAGTCAAACCGTTCCGTCAACGGAGACACCGGCCTTGCGCATGTAGTAAAGCATTGAAACCACGGTGAGGACGGCCGCCACGTTGATGAGGATTGTGCCCAGCCACTGGCAGTTGAACAGGCCGAAGAGCTCGTCGTGGAAAAGCAGCAGCGGGATCGCGATCATCTGGAAAACGGTTTTCAGCTTGCCGATGAAGGCCACCGCCACGCTGCGCGGCTGGCCGGTGGTCGCCATCCATTCGCGCAGCGCCGAGATGGCGATCTCGCGCCCGATGATGATCAGCGCCACCAGCGGCTCGACGCGGTCGAGCTGCAGCAGCACGACGAGCGCACCGGCCACCATGAGCTTGTCGGCGACCGGATCGAGGAAGGCGCCGAAGGCCGACATCTGGTCGAGCACGCGAGCGAGGTAGCCGTCGAGCCAGTCGGTGATCGCGGCGATGATGAAGATTGCGGTGGCGGCGATGTTCTTGGACTCGTGGTGCAGCCAGGCATCCGGCAGGTAGAACACGCCGATGATCAGCGGGATCATCAGGATGCGGCACCAGGTGACGTAATTGGGGACGTTGTGCGGAATCTTCAGCATGAAAGGACTTTAACCCGGCGGCCCTACCCTGTCCGCGCTTTTTCCTCGGCCTCGCCGTGCAGGTGGCGGTAGATGCGCTGCGCGATCGAGCGGCTGATGCCCTCGACTTTCATGATGTCGTCCATGGCGGCGGACTGCACACCCTTCAATCCCCCGAAATGCGCAAGCAGCGCGCGCCGGCGCTTGTCGCCGATGCCGGGAATCTCGTTGAGCTCCGAGGTGGTGCGCGTCTTCCCGCGCCGCGCGCGATGGCCGACGATTGCAAAACGATGCGCCTCGTCGCGGATCTGCTGGATGAGGTGCAGCCCAGGGTGCTGCGGCGGCAGCGTGACCGGCGGGCCGTCGCCCTCGACGATGAGCTCCTCCAGCCCGGGCTTCCTCTCCGGGCCCTTGGCGACGCCGACCACGCTCACATCGTTGAGCCCCAGCTCGACCAGCGCCGAGCGCGCCTGCGAAACCTGCCCCTTGCCGCCGTCGATCAGCACGAGGTCGGGCATCTTCGCGCCCTCCGCAGTCAGGCGGCCGTAGCGGCGCGCCAATACCTGGCGCATCGCCGCGTAGTCGTCGCCAGGCGTGATGTCGCGGATGTTGAAGCGGCGGTATTCGGAGTTCTGCATGCTGTGGCCGTCGAACACGACGCACGAGGCGACCGTGGCCTCGCCCATGGTGTGGCTGATGTCGAAGCATTCGATGCGCTGCGCCGACTCGGGCAATCCCAGCGCCTCGCGCAGCGCAACCAGGCGCGACTCCTGCGTGCCGCGCTCGCGCACGCGGTTTGCCAGCGACAGCAGCGCGTTTTTCTCCGCCATCTCGAGCCAGATCCGCCGCTCGCCCTGCGGCGAGGTGATCAGCCGGATCGGCCGGCGCGCCTGCTCGGCGAGCGCCGCCTCCAGCGCATCGCCTTCGAGGTCGGCGTTGGCGAGGATCAGCGGCGGGATCGGCTGGTCGAGATAGTGCTGGGTGAGGAATGCGAGGATCACCTCGCCCGCGGTCGCTGCGTCCGCGTTCTGCGGGAAGAAGCTGCGATCGCCCACGTGGCGCCCGGCGCGGATCATGACGAGGTTGACGCACGACGTGCCGCCTTCTGTCCGGCAGGCCACCACGTCCGCATCGACGCCGACGGCCGACTCGACGTATTGCCGCGCCTGGACGCGCGAGAGCGCGCGCACCTGGTCGCGATACTGCGCGGCTTCCTCGAATCGCTCCGCTTCGGCGGCGGTGTTCATCTTGGTCGTCAGGTGATTGATGACGTCGTTCTCCCGGCCGAGCAGGAAAAGCTCGGCGTTTCGCACGTCCTGCGCGTAGGCTTCCTTCTCGATCAGGCGTGTGCAAGGCGCCGAGCAGCGCTGGATCTGGTGCAGCAGGCACGGCCGCGAGCGGTTCTCGAGCACCGAGTCCTCGCAGGTGCGCAGGCGGAACACCCGCTGCAGGAGCTGGATGCTCTCCCGCACCGCATACGAATGCGGGAACGGGCCGAAGTAGCGGTTCCGCTTCTCCTGCGCCCCGCGATGAAAGCCGATGCGCGGGAAGGCATGGCCGGTGATCATC
>JANMDK010000262.1:0-12836 GCA_031376265.1 Pseudomonadota bacterium | reverse complement strand
GACCTGCTGCTGGCCGGCCACCTGCACGTCAGCCACAGCGACGACACCGGCGGGCGCTACTCCCTATCCGGCTACGAGGCGCTGGTCGTCTCCGCGGGGACCGCGACTTCGACGCGGGGACGGGGCGAGGCCAACTCTTTCAACGTGCTCGGCCTCTCGAAGGAGCGCATCGAGGTCGAGCGGCGCGAGTGGCGGCCGGCGGCCGCGCAATTCGTGTGCGCGAGCCGGGAGACTTTCGTGCGCCAGGGGGCCGGCTGGGAGCAGGCATGAGGCGCGGGCGCCGCGGATTCACGCTGATCGAGATGATGGTCGTGGTCGCCGTCGTCGCGATCCTCGCGCTGATGACCCTGCCCCTCTACATCGAGCGCAACGTGCAGCAGCAGGTCAAGGACGGCGTCGCGTTCGCAGAATTCATGCAGCGTGGCGTTTCGGCGGCCTACGCGCTTAATGGCGCCCTGCCCAAAGACAACGCAGCCGCGGGGTTGCCGGCGCCGGAAAAGGTCATCGGCAACTACGTGGTCTCGGGGAGCGTCAGCGACGGGGTCATCACGCTCGTGTTCGGCAACCTCGCGGTGAGCAACATCAAGGGCAGGAAGATCTCACTGCGGCCGGGCTATGTGCCCGACGCGCCGCAGGTGCCGGTCTCCTGGGTTTGCGGCCCCGGCAAGGTGCCGGCCGGGCTGACGGTGGCCGGCAAGGACGACACCGACATCCCGGCGGAATGGCTGCCGCTGGCCTGCCGGTCTTGAAAGTTGAAGTTGCCTATCTGAAGAGCTAATATCCTCGCACCTGTCACGGTTATTTTGTTGTGTGATAGCACTACAAGATCGAGGAGTAGCCCTTATGGCGGTAACTTCCGCCAGCCAGCAACTTCGTGCCGAACTCCGCGCTCGCATGCTCAAGCGCATCGGGGAACTTCGCCTCGACTCCAAAGCGGCTGCCGTCGCCATGAGGTTCGACCGCCAGCAGATGTGGCGCTTCACGGCGGGCGAAGACGTCTACTCGTTCGACCGGCTGGTGGAAGCGGCCGTGGGGTTGGGGCTGGAAGTGCGGGTGAAAGCAGTCAGGCCGTGGGGCGCGGATTAGGTCGCGTCTACCGCCGGCCTTTTCTATTTGGATTCCGACAGGCCGACGGAGAACGCCTGAATCAGCTGCATCGCTCGTGGTATGGCCAATCCCGATTGTGCAGCCAACAATTGAGGTCCATCGATAAGCGTTTCGGGTCCCAGTATGCCTTGCAGGCGTTCCACTGCTTCGGGTTCGAGCATCGCGCGAATGTCTCGCCCTAGCAGGCGAGCCCCTGCGGGCTCGTAGTCGAAATCCGGGTCTCCCAATAGGTCGCCGTGGTCGGATGCGAGGCGCTCCATGTTTCCGCAGCTTATGTAGTGCCGCATGTACAGGACGAGATCCCCCGAATCCCGGCCGGGGTGAGTATGTTTGCGATCTCGCCACGCCGTTAGTTTCAGGATTGCGAGTGCGGGTATCGAGGCAACGCGTACGCTCTCGCCGCCCGGCAAAGTCGTCATGACTGCGGTGACCAAAGCCTCGCTCAGTCCGAAGCAATCGAAGACCTCTGCGTTTTCGGGAGGCCATGCGATTGTTCGGTCCGCGCGCTCGATGCCGCCGAATGGGACCACATCGGTAGGCACTTTCGTCCCGACGTGCCTCAGCTTGTGAATAGCCACTCCGCCCCGCTCTACGAACGCACCTCCGCCAATCAAGCCAGCTCGCAATTCGGTGAAAGCATCCCAGTCGCGCACCATGACGGAAAAGTCCACGTCTTCTGTCATGCGCTGAACGTCGATCTCATAGGCATGGCGCAACATTAAGTCCCGCCCAGTGGCGCCAATCACGAAGTAGTCGCAGCCAAGGGGCGCGGCTACGCCCTCCAGCGCGCTGACCACTTGCGCGAGGGAAGACAGTTCAGGCCGGTTCGTAAAGTCGAACGACATGGGTCTTGTACAACATCTGTGCTGTTTCCAGGCATCGCGCGTCTCCGGTGGCGAGGAGATCCGCGTACACGAGCGGGGGCGGAACGACGTTCGGATAGTCCCGGTCGCCAGGGAAATCCCAGAATTTCCGGCGCACGTCGACGATCGCCGTGTGCCCCGGCTCCGGTGTCTGCTTGAATTGCCTTTGCGCCGCCAGGAGCCCGGGCAGCTTTTCGGCGTAGATGGTCAGTTCGCCTGGCCGAAGATAGTCGGTCATCAGTGCGGCTGCAGGCTCGCCGCCCCACAGGCCGCCGTGCTGATCGAGATTCCATTCCCGCCACGTGTCGATGCGGGGAACGTAGTAGCGCTTGATCAGTGTGCGCGGCCTCAGCATCCTTGCGTAGGCCTCGACCCATTGGGGCAGCAGCCGCTCCAGGTTGTAGAGCCTGCGCGCTCCGCGCTTTCCCGCCACGTCACGCACGAATCCCTGTTGCTGCAGGTCTGCCATGACCCAGCCAACCGTGCCATGCGCCGTGCCTGCCATCCGGGCGATTTCGCGGTACGGCCGATTCACCGCTGTCGGATTACATAGGAGTGCGAACAAGACTTGCAGCCCGGTGGGCTGGAAAGCCCGGCCGGTCTCCGCGGGCACTTGCGCCGCTTCCGGCTTTTGGCCTTTGACCCAAACGAAGAGCGGTGGCCGGTCGATGAAAGCGTTGCCTGCCGTGTCGAGGAACGCGACTCGCTCGCGCTTGAGTTGTTCGGCCAGCGGCGGTGTGACGTGGTGGGTGATCAGCAGCGCTTCCTCGCCCAACCGCGCGACGTGGTGCGTGATGGGTCCGATCGTCGCGGGGGTCACCGTGCGCTTGGCCTCTACCAGAAAGCGGGTCCGTTCCGCGCCGTGCCCGAGTTCGATCACGGCGTCTGCCCCTGGCGCGGCGTCTTGCCGAGGTTCGCGCTCGGTCACGCGGGCGGTCAGCCCGTGATTGCGGGCAGCGGCCAGGGCGCGTTCTATGAGGTCGGGTTCGAGAGGCATCTTGTCCACTAAGCTTAATTTTCCACCGATGATGGACAAAAGTAAATAATGGACATGTAGAGTTGAATGGGCGAGTTTTGCAAACACCACGCTAAGTTTGACCACCAAGCTCTATCATCCACTATAAATGGACAAACAAATATAGTGGACAACATCACCTCCCGAGAGGAAGGAAGAGCAACTATCTTTTACGCGGCAAGTCCCGGAAACAATCCCTTCAACCCTTCCGCCATCGTCTGGATCGCGATCGCCGCGAGTAGAAGGCCGAGCAGGCGGGTGGCGATATTGAGGCCGGTCTGGCCGACCTTCGATGCGATCGAGTGCGCCAGGCGCAGCGTTACCCAAAGGAGCGCGCACACCAGGCCGATGCAAGCCACGACCAGCAGCCTGTGGACCACGCCCCCGGCTTCCGAGGCAATTATCGTCGTGCTTATCGCGCCGGGGCCCGCGAGAAGCGGTACCGCCAGCGGCACCACGCCGGCAAGTTCGCCATGCTCGAGCTCCTGGGCCTCGGCGCTCGACTGGCGCACCCCGCCGGCCTCGGCGTTGAGCATGGCCAACGCCATGAGCAGCAGCACCAGGCCTCCTCCAACGCGGAAAGCCGGGAGGCTCGCGCCCATGATCTCGAGGAGCGCTTCGCCGGCGAACGCCGCAACGACCAGCACGGCCAGCACAGTCAGCGTCACGACCTGCGCAAGGCGCGCGCGAGAGACCTCGCTGCGTCCAGCCGTCACACCGACGTAGATCGGCACGGCCAGGAAAGGATCGAGCACCGCGATCAGCGTGATGAAGAAGCGCACGTAGTCGCGCAATTCGGCAAGTTCATGCATTTCGCGCATTCTGGCACAGGGGTTGCACGCGCCAATTACACTTGCCGAATCACGAGAGGGAATCCCATGGCATCCATCCGGTTGCTCGCCGGCCTTACGCTCCTGTCTTTCGCGTTAGCCGCCACCGCGCAGGGCTACCCGTCCAAACCGATCCGCATCCTCATCGGCTTTCCGCCGGGCTCAGGCGGCGAGACGCAGGTGCGCCTCGTCGGCCAGAAGCTCACCGAGGCGTGGGGCCAGCCGATCGTTGTCGACGCGCGTCCCGGCGCGAGTGGCAATATCGCCGCCGAGATGCTGGTGAAGTCCGCGCCCGACGGCTACACGCTTCAGTATTTCCCTGCGGCGCTCGCGATCAACCCGAGCCTGTTCCCGAAAGTGCCGTACGACCTCGCGAAAGATTTCACGCCGATTGCGCTGCTCGGCACCTTCCCCCTCGTGCTGGTCGAAAATCCCGGCGTGCCGGCCAAAAGCGTCGCCGAGCTGATCGCGCTGGCAAAGGCGAAGCCCGGAACGATCAATTTCGCCTCGATCGGCAACGCCAGCCCGCCGCACCTCGCGGGCGAGCTCTTCAACCAGCTTGCGGGCGTCCAGATGGTGCATGTGCCCTATAAAGGCTCGGCGCCGGCGCAGACCGACCTCATCGGCGGGCAAGTGCAGGTGATGTTCGATACGGCCGTGTCCGCCATCCCGCACGTCAAGGCCGGCCGCACGCGCGCGCTTGCAGTGACGACGCGCAATCGCTCGCGGTTGCTGCCGGACCTGCCATCGCTCGAGGAAGCCGGCGTCAGGGGCTACGACCTTTTCGGCTGGGGCGGCATCGTCGGGCCGGCGGGCATGCCGGCGGACGTCACGGCAAAACTCAACGCTGAGATCGTGAAGGCGCTGCGCCAGCCCGACGTGGCGGAAAAGCTCGCCACGCTGGGATCGGAGACCGGCGGCATGTCGCCGCAGGAATTCGGGCGCTTCATCCTCGACGAAGCCGCCAAGTGGAAGAAACTCGTCGTCTCGACCGGCGCGAAGCTAGATTAGGAACTCATCCAGGTCGTTTGCGAACTGCATCGGCCCGCCGTAGTCCCGTCCTATATCGGCGCGCATCTCCTCCATCAGCGCAGGTGTAGTCTCGCGAAAATGCGTGAGCACCAGCTTCTTCACCCCGGCTCGCGCAGCGATCTTGCCCGCTGTGTCCGAGCAGGCCAGCGTGTACTTGCCGACGCCCTTGAAATGCCCGCTCGCCATCTCGGATGAGGCCATGTAGCAGCATTGCAGGTGCAGATCTGCACCCGAGGCGATGCGCACCAGCGGATCGCACATCACCGCATCGCCGCTGAAGCTGAACGCCTTGCCTTCGGCCTCGACCCGGTAGGCAAGGCAATGCCAGCGAGCGAGAAAAGCCTTGCCGAAGGGCAGGCCGTGCCCGTGCTCCATCTCTTCGCAGGTGACTTTCCACCCATCGCCCTCGGCGACCGCGCCGGAGCGGACTTCGGTCACCTCGGCGCCGATGAAGGGACCAAACGCCGTCTCGCCTTCGGTCCGGAAGGCAATGTCGCGGTCGTAGACCGATTTCATGAGCACATCGATGATGCCCGCGGTGCCCGGCGGCCCGTAGACTCGCAGCGGCTTCCTGCGGCCCGCGAGCCAGCTCGTGATGAGGTAGTTCGAAAACTCGCCGATGTGGTCGACGTGATGGTGGGTGATGAAAAGCGGGCCGATGTCCGCGAACTTGAAACCCTTTTTCGCGAAACCCTGGATCGCGCCGCGGCCGACATCGAACATGAGGCGATCCGCGCCTGCCTCGAGCACATGGCAGGCGGAATTGCGCGCCGGATCGGGCCGAGGCCCGCCCGTACCCAGCGTATGAAGCTTCAACCCGTTTTCTTGGCCGCTGCGGCAGCGGCTGCGACGGCTTCCGCGGCCACCTTGCGGTCCGCATTTACCCGGGCAAAGTGCGGGCGCTCGCCGAGCATCTTGAGGTAGGGCTTCACCTGCGGGATGCCTTCAAGGACATCCTTGCCGTAGGTGACCTTGGTTGCCATCGACACCAGCGGCAGGCTCACGAAGGCCGCGCAGTCGGCAAGCGACAAAGTCTTCCCGGCGATATACGGCTCGAATTTCACCAGCCTCGCAAAGGCGCGCACGCCTTTTGCCAAGTCGCGCTCGACCTCCTTCTTCACGTCGTCAGAAGTCGTGCCGCCGAAAAACGCGCCACCGTACAGGCGCCGGGCCACCAGCTCGAGATGCAGCTCGATCACGGTAATGAGCTCGCGCGCGCGCGCCTTGGCGAGCGGGTCCTTCGGGTACAGCGGCACCTGCGGATAGGCGTCCTCGAGGTACTCGCAGATCACCTGCGATTCGGCGAGCGAACCGCCGTCGACCTCGACGATCGGCACCTTGCCCATCACCGAGCGCGAAACCCAATCGTCCTTTTGCGACGGCTTGCAGTTCGCGTCCTCCTCGAATGCGATGCCTTTTTCGAGCAACGCGAGGCGAACCTTGTTGTGGTAGTTGCTTAGGTGAAATCCGCATAGCTTGAGCATGGTGTCTCCTCCAATGGACTTAGCATTATAGTCAGGGCTACACCCGCAACGGAGTGCCGCATGTCCCCCGAAGACGCAGGAATGATCACCGACCTCGCGCCGGAAACCTCGTACGGCGGCTACCTGCGCCTCGACCTGGTGCTTTCCGCCCAGCAGCCGCGCTCGGTGCCCCCGCACCACGACGAAATGATGTTCATCATCCAGCACCAGACCTCTGAGCTCTGGATGAAATTGCTGCTCCACGAGCTCACTGCGGCGGTTCGCCATGTGCAGGCCGACCAGCTCGAGCCCAGCTTCAAGATCCTCGCGCGCGTCAAGCAGGTGCAGCGGCAGCTTTTCGAGCAGTGGTCGGTCCTCGAGACACTCACGCCTTCCGAGTATGTCGAGTTCCGCGACGCGCTCGGGCCGGCCTCGGGCCTGCAGTCGTTCCAGTTCCGCGCGATCGAGTTCCTGTTCGGCAACAAGAGCCCGCACATGATGACGGTGCATCGCCACGATGCGGCGGGTCACGCGCGCCTCACCGAGCTGTTCGAATCGCCGAGCCTTTACGACGAGTTCCTGCGGCACCTCGCGCGGCGTGGCTTGCCGATCCCGCCCGAAGTGGTAGAGCGCGACTGGAAGCAGCCCTATGTAAAAAACGATGGCGTGACCGCGGTCTTCAAGACCATCTACGAGAACCGCGAGCAGTACTGGGACGCCTACGAGATGTGCGAGAAGCTGGTGGATGTGGAAGAGAATTTTCAGCTCTGGCGCTTCCGCCATGTGAAGACGGTGGAGCGGGTGATCGGCTTCAAGCGCGGCACCGGCGGCACCGCGGGGGTGACTTTCCTGCGCAAGACGCTGGAAACCTCGTTGTTTCCCGAGCTCATCGACGTGCGCACCGAGATCCGCGCGTGAAAATCGCAGGCCCGCTCACAGAAGAGAACCTGCGCCGCGAGGCGTGGCCGCTCTTTTCGCGCATCCTGCAGCGTTCGGCGAAGAGCATCTACCTCGCCAACCATTCCCTCGGCCGGCCGCTCGACCGCACGGCCGCCGACATCGCTTCGGGCGTGGACGCCTGGTACTCGGCGATGAACGACGCCTGGGATCCGTGGATGGAAGCGCGAGACAAGTTCCGCTCGCTGACCGCGCGACTCATCAACGCGCCTCGCGCCGATTGCATCGTGCCCAAGACCGCCGCGGGACAAGGCCTGCGTGCCGTGCTGAACGCGCTGCCCGGAAAGCCGCGCGTCGTCGCGACCGAGGGCGAGTTCGACTCGCTCGACTTCATCCTGCGCGTCTACCGCGACAAGGGGCGCATCGATCTCACGCTCGTTCCGGCGCGCAAGGACGGCCGTTTCTACGCGGAGGACATCGGGCGCGCGATGAGCAAGGGCGCGGACTTGCTCGTGGTTTCGAGCGTGATGTTCCGCACCGGGCAGGTACTCGGCGGATTGCCTGGCCTGGTGGCGCAGGCGCACGAGGCCAGCGCCAAGGCCCTTGTCGACGTTTATCACGGCGCCGGCGTGATCCCCACCGACGTGCAGTCGATGGACGCGGACTTCGCCGTCGGAGGATCGTACAAATACCTGCGCGGCGGTCCGGGGGCGTGCTGGCTTTACGTCCGGCCCGATCATCTCGATACGCTGCGCACGCTCGACACCGGGTGGTTCGCGAAGAAGGACGTATTTTCCTACCAGCGCCCGGAGCCGCCGGCCTTTGCGCCGGGCGGCGAAGGCTGGAACGAATCGACCCCGCCGGTGCTGGCGCCCTACCAGTCGCTCGCCGGACTTGAATTCACACTCGCGATTGAGGTCGGGCGGCTGCGCGCTTACTCGCTCGCGCAGCAGGGCCGGTTGCAGAAGCTGCTCGCGGCCGAAGGCATTGAAGCCGAAGGCGGGAGCGAAGACCGCGGCGCCTTCCTCACCGTGCGCCACGAGCGCGCAGGTGATCTCGCAAGCGCGATGGACGCGCGCGGCGTGCACGTCGATGCGCGCGGTAAGTATCTGCGACTGTGCCCGGACATCCTCAATCCGGAAGCGGAACTGGAAGCGGCGGCAAGGCATCTCGGCGACGCCTTGCGCGCCCTCTGACCGCTACTTCTTCGTAGCGAGCGCCTCTTCGAGCGAGGTCTGGTCGGCGATCTCCTGCTTGGCGATCGCGTTGCGGTGCACTTCGTCCGGGCCGTCGGCGAAGCGCAGCGTGCGCTGGTGCGCGTAGGCGTTGGCCAGGCCGAAATCGTCCGAGACGCCGCCGCCGCCGTGGACCTGCATCGCCCAGTCGATGACCTGGCAAGCCATGTTCGGCGCGAGCACCTTGATCATCGCGATTTCCTTGCGTGCCACCTTGTTGCCCACCGTATCCATGCGCCAGGCGGCATGCAGGACCATGAAACGCGTCGAATCGATCATGATGCGCGCTTCCGCAATGCGCTCGCGCGTGACGCCCTGCTCCGCCACCGTTCTTCCGAAAGCCACGCGTGAAGTGGCGCGCTTGCACATCTTCTCCAACGCGCGCTCGGCCTGGCCGATCGAGCGCATGCAGTGATGGATGCGGCCCGGCCCGAGGCGGCCCTGCGCGATCTCGAATCCGCGGCCCTCGCCCAACAGGATGTTCGAAGCCGGCACCTTTACATCCTTGAGCTCGATCTCCATGTGGCCGTGCGGTGCGTCGTCGTAGCCGAAGACGTTCAGGTGGCGCAGGATCTTGATGCCCGGCGTGTTGTGCGGCACGAGGACCATCGACTGCTGCGCGTGGCGCGAGGTGTTGTCCGGGTCGGTCTTGCCCATGAGGATGTAGATCTTGCAGCGCGGGTCGCCGGCGCCCGACGACCACCATTTGGTCCCGTTAATGACGTAGTTGTCGCCTTCGCGCTTGATGCGGCACTGGATGTTGGTCGCATCCGAGCTCGCCACCGCCGGCTCGGTCATGAGGAAGGCCAAGCGGATCTCGCCGCGCAGCAGAGGGTCGAGCCACTGGCGCTTGTGCTCCTCGCTGCCGTAGCGCTCGATCGTCTCCATGTTGCCGGTGTCCGGCGCCGAGCAGTTGAAGACTTCCGGCGACCAGCTCACGCGGCCCATGATTTCGCACAGGGGCGCGTACTCGAGGTTCGAGAGGCCTTCGGGCACGCGCTTCGAATGCGGCAGGAACAGGTTCCAGAGGCCGGCGGCGCGCGCCTTGGGCTTGAGCTCCTCGATGATCGGCACCGCCTCCCAGCGCTTGTCGCCGCGAACGTGCGCGTAGTACTTGGGCTCGTTCGGGTAGATGTGCTCGTCCATGAAAGCGATGAGGCGCTTCTGCAGATCTTTCACCCGCGGGGAATAATCGAAATCCATTGCCTTCTCCTATGCGGCTTTGCCGCTCCTCTTCAGTGTTTTTTCCACCTGCTGCCAGCCAAGCTCCGCCAGCAGCGGCGCTTTCGAGCCCGCCTCGACCGCATGCGCGCTCGACGCGGTGCCGTCCACCACGCGCTTGGCGATGCCCTGCGTGATCGCCGCGATGCGAAACAGGTTGTAGGCCATGTTGAAGTCCCAGGTCGCCTCGTCGATGCCCGCGCGGCCGGTGCGCTTGCAATACAGGTCGATGTACTGGCGCTCGGTGGGAATGCCCAGTTCTGCATAGGGCAGCCCCTCGATGCCGCGGAACTTGCCTGCCGGGATATGCCAGCTCATGCAGTGGTACGAAAAATCGGCGAGCGGATGGCCCAGCGTAGAGAGCTCCCAGTCGAGCACCGCGAGGATCTTCGGCTCGGTCGGGTGGAAGATGGTGTTGTCGAGGCGGAAGTCGCCGTGCACCACGGTGGTCTCGTCCCCGGACGGGATGTTTTTTGGCAGGTAGGCGATGAGGTTGTCCATCGCTTCGATCTTCTGCGTCTCGGAGGCCTGGTATTGCTTGGTCCAGCGGCCGATCTGGCGCTCGAGGTAGTTGCCCGGCTTGCCGAAGGTCTCGAGCCCCACGGCCTTGTAATCGATGGTATGCAGTTGCGCCATCACCCGGTTGAGCTCGTCCCAGATCGCGAAGCGCTGCGCTTTCGTCATTCCTGGCATTGCCTGGTCCCAGAGCACGCGGCCTTCGACGCAATCCATGATGTAGAACATCGTGCCGATCACGCCATCGTCTTCGCAGAGCGCGTAGGGCTTCGGGGCCGGGAAACCGGCGCCGTTCAGCGCCTTGATGACGCGGTACTCGCGATCGACCGCATGCGCCGAAGGCAGCAGCTTGCCGGGGGGCTTTTTGCGCAGCACGTAGCTCTTGCCGCCGGCGATGAGCTTGTAGGTGGGGTTCGACTGCCCGCCCTTGAACTGTTCGGCCGCCAGCGTGCCGGAAAAGCCGTCGACGTTGGCGCGCATGAATTGCTCGAGCCGCGCGGTGTCGAACCGGTGGCGCTCTTCGACCGGCTTGGTGCCGACGAACTGATCGAAACTGGACATGTTTTGGGGGAGGTCTTGCGGGCGCGAAAGCTTACGCTGTTTCGCCGGCCCCCGCCAATGCCGGGACGACGGGGGCCGGCAAGACGCTAGAATTCCCGGCGATGAAAATCATTTCCCATGCTGAGGCCGCCGCGCTCGTCGAAGACGGCTGGACGGTCTCGACCTCGGGATTCACCGGATCCGGCCACCCCGAAGGACTCTCGAGCGCAATCGAGCAGCGCTTCCTCGAGACCGGCCGCCCGCGGAACCTCACTCTCCTGTATGCAGCCGGCCAGGGCGACCGCGCCACGAAGGGCACCGGCCGTTTCGGGCACGTTGGCCTCGTCAAGCGAATCATCGGCGGCCACTGGGGTGCGGCCCCAAGGCTCGGGGCGCTGGCGGTCGCCAATGAAATCGAGGCCTACAACTGGCCGCAGGGCGTAGTCGCGCAGATGTTCCGCGCCATCGCCGGGAAAAAGCCCGGCGTGATCTCGCAGATCGGGCTGCACACGTTTGTGGATCCGCGCTACGACGGCGGTCGCTTGAATGCGCGCACGACCGAGGAGCTCGTCGAGCTGGTCATGCTCGGCGGCAAGGAGTGCCTCTTCTACCCGGTGTTCCCGCTCAACTGCGCGATCCTGCGCGGAACGTCGTGCGACCCGGACGGCAACATCAGCATGGAGCACGAGGTCTTCCACAACGACGTGCTCTCGCTCGCCCAGGCGGCGCACAATTCGGGCGGCATCGTCATCGTGCAGGTGAAGCGCATGGTGGAGAAGCACTCGATCCATCCGCACCTCGTGCGCATTCCCGGCATCCTCGTCGACTACGTTTCGGTGGTAGAAAACCCGGAGCACCACTGGCAGACGTACGGCGAGGACCACAACCCCGCCTACACCGGCGACCGGCGCGAGCAGCCGCACGAGATCAATACGCTGCCGCTGGATCTTCGCAAGGTCGTGCAGCGCCGCGCGATGTTCGAGCTCGTAAAGTGGAGACGGCCGATCGTGAATCTGGGCACCGGAATGCCGGCCGGTGTCGGGCAGGTAGCGCGCGAAGAAGGCCTGTCGGACTTCGTACTGACCGTCGAGTCCGGCCCGATCGGCGGCACCCCGGCGCAGTCGCCCTCCTTCGGCGCCTCTGCAAACCCGGACGCGATCGTCTCCCATGCCGAGCAGTTCGACTTCTACGACGGCGGCGGCCTCGACATCTCCTTCCTCGGCCTCGCCGAGATGGACCTGCACGGTAATGTCAACGTTTCCAAGTTCGGCGATCGCGTGGCCGGCGTCGGCGGGTTCATCAACATCACGCAGACGGCCAAGGAAGTGGTCTTCATGGGCTCGCTCACCGCCAAGGGGCTGGAAGTGCGGGCCGCGGACGGCAAATTGAAGATCGTGAGGGAGGGCGCGGTGAAGAAAGTGGTGCACAAGGTCGAGCACCTTTCGTTCAACGGCCCCTACACCGTCGGCAAGGGCACCAAGGTGCTCTATGTCACCGAGCGCGCGGTGTTCGAGCTGCGCGATGGCCGCCTCACGCTCACCGAGATCGCGCCCGGTATCGACCTGCAGCGCGAGGTCATCGACCAGCTTGCCGCGCCGGTGCCGGTGGCGAAGGACTTGAAGACGATGGACGAGCGCATTTTTCGCGATGCACCCATGCTGGAGAAGAAACGATGAAAGCAGCGACGGCTACACCCGCGGCGCGCAGGCGCGCAAAGGCATTCACGGTCAACCACCTCGATGAGAAGCAGTTCGAGAAGCGGGGCTTACGCAACTACTTCGAGTACCGCGACCTCGGCATCTCCAAGGCCTCCAGGGGCAAGGTCGTCGCGCATGTGATCCGCGCGCGGCCAGGCAGGGCGCCGGAAGGCGAATGGCACCAGCACGACTGCAACCTGCAGTTCGTCTACGTGCTCAAGGGCTGGATCCGCTTCGAGTACGAAGGGGTCGGCGAGATCACGATGAAGAAAGGCACCTGCTTCCAGCAGCCGCCGAACATCCGGCACCGCGAAATCGCGCACTCGAAGGACGTCGAGATGATCGAGATCGTCGCGCCGGCCAACTTCAGGACGCTCGAGTCCTAGTCCGGGCGCTCAGACCTTCAGCCAGAAGGTCACC
>JANMDK010000257.1:0-1674 GCA_031376265.1 Pseudomonadota bacterium | reverse complement strand
GCCAGGCTCAAACCTGACAAGTGCTTCGCGACGTCAGGTTTGAGCCTGGCCCCTTAAACCTACAATGGCCTCGATCTCGACCTTCATGCCGGGGATAGCGAGTTCCTTGACGCCGATGAGCGTGCTCGCGGGGCGGGCGGCGCCGAAATATTCCTTGCGCACCGGGTTGATCTTCTTGCGGTCTTCGACGTCGGTCAGGTAGACCGTGACGCGGAGGATGTCGGCGAAGGTTGCCCCCGCAGCGTCGAGAATCAGCTTCATGTTCTCGAAAACCTGCCGCGTTTGCGCGGCAGGATCTTCGCTCACGACATTTCCCTTTGCATCGAGCGGGGGAATGCCCGAGATGTACAGCGTGTCATCCCAGCGCACCGCGTCACAGTAATGACTGATCGGTGCGGCCAGCGCCGGGAGCAGGAACTCCCGGCGCCGCGGGTTTTTTTCGCTCACTTCTTGGCCGCGGGTGCTGCGGCTGCGGGCTTGGCTTCCGGCCAGTAGTAATTGGCCGCATACGAGTAGGGCGGGTGCATGAAGCGCTTGGCCGGCACCAGGACCGAAGCCCAGGCCTTCTGCGAGTCGAGGATCTTCTTGAAGACGGCGTTCTTGCCCGACTCCTCCTCGACGAAGCCGTCCCAGGCCTTGAGGTAGGCGCTGAGGATCTCCGGCGGCGTGCGCAGCACTTTCACGCCGTGTTTCTCCTGCAGTTCCTTCAACGCGTCGGCGTTCTGCTTCTGCCAGGCGGCGTACCAGGAAACGTGGGCGTCACGGGCGGCCGAGCGGATGATCTCCTGCTGCACCGGGCTCAGGCTCTTCCAGACCTCGCCGTTGAAGACGATCTCGCCCATCGTGTTGTTCTCGTGCATGCCGGGCGTGTAGTGGAACTTGTAGACCGTGTGCAGGCCGAGGCGCAGGTCCTCGATGCCGCCGACCCATTCGGCGCAGTCGATTACGCCGCGCTGCGCGGCCGGGAGAATCTCGCCGCCGGGCAGGTTGATCGTGGTCATGCCCATGCGCGTGAAGATCTGCGCGTTGATGCCGGTCTGGCGGCACTTCATCGTCTTGAAGTCGGCGAGGCTCTTGATCGGGCGCTTGAACCAGCCGAAAGCCTGCGGGCTCGTGGGGTGGCCGGGGATGACGTGCACGTTGAGCTTGAGCGTGTTCTGGTAGAAATCGTTCCACATCTCGGTGCCGCCGCCGTTCCACATCCAGCTGAGGTAGTCGGAATGGTCCATGCCGAACGGGCCGCCGGGCGGGCCGGCAAACAGCACCGAGGCGTTGTTCTTGCCGACCCAGTAGTAGGAGATCGAGTGGTGGCCGTCGATGACTTTCTTGGCCGAGGCATCGAGCACCTCGAACGCCGGCACGACCTGGCCTGCGGCCATCGCCTCGATCTTGAGGGTGCCGCCGCTGAGCTTGTCGGCCCTTTCGGCGAACAGCTTGAAGTGGTCCTGCGCGGTCGAACTGGCCGGCCAACTGGACTGCATTTTGAGCACTCGCGGGCCCGCCACCGCAGGTGTCGACTGCTGCGCTAAGCCCGGCATCGACGCATACGATGCGAACACGGCAGCGCTGAAAATGAGGCTTTGCTTCGCTGTCAACATGAAGTTTCCTTGGCGTTGTGATGCAAGCATTCTAATACGCGACCGTCACCGGCCGCGGCTGCCGGTCGAAATCGCC
>JANMDK010000234.1:0-23518 GCA_031376265.1 Pseudomonadota bacterium | reverse complement strand
CCTGCGCGCGCACGAACTCCCGCTGATCGAGGTACATGAGGCCCCGGTAATACTTCGCCACCCAGTTGCTCTGGTCGAATTGCACCGCCTGCTCATAGCCCTGGTCGGCAAGCTGGTAGAGCGCGCTTTCGCCGTTCCGCGCGCGCTGGTGATAGGTGTAAGCGTTGAGCAGGTGAAGCTGGGAATTCGTGATGTCGGTCTTGACCGCGAGATTGAAGATATCCGAGGCCTTGTCGTAATCGCGCGCGTCGAGCGCCTTGATCCCGTCGGCAGCGAGTTTGCGCGTAGGCGTCGAGAGCTTGTTCTGCGGGATTCGCGTATACAACCGCTCCCCGGGGGGCGCCAGCTCAGCGTCGGTAGCGCGGTACGACGGGCCGGTGGTCTCACAGCCGCCCAGGGCCAGCGCGACCGCAAGGGCGACCAGCGAATTCAATGCCGGGGCAAGGGAGAAGGGGTGCTTCGGATGCATGGACTGCCTCAGGTTCTAGGGGTTTTGTGTCGGCTGGGCCACATCGCCAGGGGACGAAGCAGGGAACTGATGGCGAACGGTCTCCGCGCGCGAGAGCGCGACACGCATGGCCATCGCAGTTGATTCCCCCCGGGAGATTTTCTTTCTATTTTTTCTTTCTGGTCCAAGCTTTGGCTGAATTTATAGCAGGCTTCGCTCCTGGTCCCCCCTCTAATTAGGGGGTATCGGTTCCCAGGAGGTGGAAGCAGAATCGCAAGCGCGATTTCCATAAGAAAAGTTTCGATCACGAATTTCAGGGGAGAAAACATGAAGAATCTCGTTCGTTCGGCGGTACTTGCGATTGCCGTACTTGCTTTTGTGGTGCCTGATGCGGCGCACGCGCAGGCACCGGCACCGGCGCAAACCACTAAGCCTGTGCCAAAACCCAGGACCACGGCAAAAAAGGCGCACAAGACCACCAACGAGGAGCGCTGGAACAGCATGCTGAATTCGATGGCTGTCCTCGCCCAGGAAGGATCTGAAGTCAAGCGCATCACTCCCGCGGAGAAGACGCAGATCGACGGCACCATCACCAAGGTGAAACAGCAGATCGCCGCCGCCAAGAAGGACGGGATCAGCGAAGTCGAGGAAGAAGCGATCGACACTGCCATCGCCAACGAGATGGTGGTCATTTCAAAGGCGATGAGCGACGAGCCCCGCAAGAAGGCGAATCCCGCCCCGTTACCTGCCAAGAAGTAGGAGCGCACCATGATGGCCAAGACCATCCGTTTCACGCTGGGGGCGCTGGCGCTGGTGATGCTCGTGCCGCTCGAAGCATTGGCACAGGCGAAGCCGCCTGCAAAGCCGCCGGCAGCGGCGGCGGCGCCGAAGGCGGTCGATACCGGCGCCGAGACGCGCTGGAACAACCTGTTCCAGGCGGCAGCGGTGCTTGCGCACGAAGGCATGGAGGTCCGCCGCATCACTGCAGCCGAAAGGAAGCAGATCGACGATTTCATCGCCCAGATGAAGGCATTCATCACCAAGGCGAAACAGGGCGGGATCTCCGAGGCGGAAGAGGATGGGATCGACAACGGGATCGCGCAACTTTACGCGATGATCGCGAAGCACATGAGCGACGCCCAACGCAAGGCGGCGCCCGCTACGACACTGGCGGCGGCGGCCGTGCCGAAGGCGGTCGATTCCGGAGCCGAGGCGCGATGGAACAACCTGTTCCAGGCAGCTGCGGTGCTTGCGCACGAAGGCATGGAGGTCCGTCGCATCACCGCAGTCGAGAAGAAGCAGATCGACGACGTCATTGCGCAGAACAAGGCGATCATAACCAAGGCGAAGCAGGGCGGGATCTCCGAGGCGGAAGAGGATGGGATCGACAACGGGATCGCGCAACTCTACGCGATGATCGCGAAGCACATGAGCGACGCGCAACGCAAGGCGGCACCCGCCGCGACGCCGGCGGCGGCGGCGCCGAAGGCGGTCGATTCCGGTGCCGAGGCGCGATGGAACAACTTGTTCCAGGCAGCAGCAGTACTCGCGCACGAAGGCATGGAGGTCCGCCGCATCACTGCAGCCGAGAAGAAACAGATAGACGACTTCATTGCGCAGAACAAAGCGTACATCACCAAGGCGAAGCAGGGTGGCATCTCCGAAGCGGAAGAGGACGGGATCGACAACGGGATCGCGCAACTCTACGCGATGATCGCGAAGCACATGAGCGACGTGCAGCGCAAGGCGGCACCGGCACCTGCGAAGAAGTAGAACTGCGGCTACATTGCAGGCAAAGCGAAACGCGGCCCGGGAGGTCGCGTTTCTTTTTCTACCCCGGCCGTCCGAGCCAGAGCGCGACCAGCCCGTTGCGGCCGCTCACGCCGAATTTACGGAAGATGTCGCGGACATAAGTGTGCAGAGTAGTGGGGGACAGTTCCAGGTTCGCCGCAATGCACTTCTCGGAATCTTCGGTGAGGAGTAGAGAGAGCACTCGCCGCTCCATTGGTGAAAGCGGTGAACGCGCCGCGATCAGGCCCTCGGCGAGCAGCGTCTGCCGATGAAACCAGGTCAGTCCGCGCATGGCGTACAGGGCGATGTCGCGCTGCGCTTCGGAGAAGGGGGCATTCGGTTTGGTGCGAAGGAATCCGTAGTATCCCTCGGCCATGTTGCTGACCGGAACACCGACGACGAGCGAATCGTGGACGCCCCGATCTACATACGCACGATAGGCGTCGCTCTTGAACCACGCCGGGGAGACCAGGTCGCATAACCGGCGGGCGCGATAACACCCGGCCAGCTTTGCCTGGGCGACCGTAGCTTCGTCGATGATCGGGGCGCAATTTAGCGACCGGAGCCTGTCGCGAGTGAAAGTTTCGTCATTTTTCAGCGGCTTCAGGTACCGGACCACGCGGGGACGCCACCCAAGGAGCGGATCGCGCTCGTCCTCCGCCATGCGCACCGCGCCCATCCAGTAGGCATTCTGCGCGCCGACGAGGCCGGCGACGGTTGACAACAGGTGACGCACTGCGTCGTCGCTCTTTGAGGCCTCGAATGCCGCTATTTCGTCCCACAGCCTGTGGATTCTCTCCAGGACCGTGACATCCCGCGCGGCCGCCGCACCTTGCGGGAGCAGCGAAACCTGCGTCGTTAACGATGCGAATTCAAAGAAGTTTTCCGCGCCCAACCACATGTCACCCCTCCCCGGGTCCTTGTGCTTTGATGCATCATTCGCCTCGATCAAGGCGATCAGACTCGCGTCAGGATTATTCCATGGAAGAATCGTCGCAAAACCCAGCAAGCGCTGGCCTCACACAAATTTTTGCCAAAATTTGCGGAACGAATTTCGTGTTGTGATTGCGTAAGGTGGATGACAGGTTTGTCGGCTATTTCAAGTATTTTCAATTGCGAACTACAACCATTGATTAAGGGCACAGGAAAATAATGCGGATCGTGGCGCTTGCAGCAGCACTGCTCCTCGCACTTTCGGCTTCGCTCACGGCGCATGCACAAACCTACCCCTCGAAGCCGATCCGCGCCGTGGTCGCCTTCGGTACCGGCGGCGCCACCGACGTCATTGCCCGGATCATCGCGGCTGCGCTGTCACAGCAACTCGGCCAGCCGGTCGTCATCGACAACCGCCCGGGGGCGGACGGGATCGTCGCCGGGGAGCAGGTCGCCAAGGCGCCGGCCGACGGCTACACGGTGTTCTTCGCCACGTCGACGCAGATCTCCGCGCTGCCGTCGATGCGCGAGGCGGGCATGCAGCCTTTCCCCGCCGTGCCGTGGATGGGAATGTTCGGGCCGCTAAAGCTGCCCAGGGAGATCGTCGACCGGCTTTCGCGCGAGCTTGCGGCCGTCCTGCAGAAGCCCGAGGTGCGCGAACAGATTGAGCGACAGGCCATGGACGTGAATTACCAGCCGGCCGAGACGCTAGGTGCGCTAGCCCGCGAGCAGACCGCCGTATGGCGCACGCTCACGAAATCTGCCGGTATCACGCCGGAATAGCAGGGTGACCACCAGCGTCGTCGCCGGGCGCTATGTGCTCGGTATGAAGGAGGGCGCACAGGCGCTGCTGCGCGACCACTACGTTTACGTCAACGGCACCTGCATCGAGGCGGTCACGCCCGACGCGCCAGCTGCGGGCACGCCCGTCGTCCGCTACGAGCACGGCCTGGTCACTCCCGGATTCATCAATGTGCATGCGCACTGCATCCGGGGCGGGCTCTTCCGCGGCATCGCGGACGACCTCGAGATGGAGCCGTGGATCCCGAAGCTCGTCTACAACATCCTCCTGCCGTTGACGGCGCTTGCCGCGAAGGAGCTTTCAAAGGAGGAGCTTCGCGCCGTGACTGCCCTTGGCATGATCGACCTCGTCCGCGGAGGAACGACGACGCTGCTGGACATGTGGCACCACGGGCAGGAAGTGTTCTTCGATGTCGCAAAGGAAATCGGCCTGCGCACGGTCGGCGCGCCTTTCATCATGTCGTCGTCCAACGCCCGCATCGGCGAAGACGGCTACCCGGTATGGGATTTCGGCAATGACGGCGCGGCTCAGCTGGCCAAGTCGATCGCGCTCTTCAAGGCGCGCGACGAGGGAACCGAGGGACTCGCGCAGGTGGCGATCGGTCCGCATGCCACCGACACCTGCCTGCCGGAGCTGCTGCGAGAGTGCCGCAAGGCCGCCGACGACCTCGGCTGCCTGCTGACGACGCATTTCGCGCAGACACCGCAGGAGCTGGCATTGCTCCGAAAGCGCTACGGCATGGGTGCGGCGGAATATGCGCGCGACGCCGGCTTGCTCGGCGAGAACGTAGTCCTGGCGCACGCAGGCTGCGCGACCGACGAGGAACTCGGGATCCTGGCCTCGAGCGGCACCCACGTGGCCAACTGCGCGTACAGCTTTGCGCGCGAAGGCATGAATTTTCCCTACGCGCGCTTCGCAAAGGCCGGCATCAACACGGCAATCGGCACCGACTCGATCGGCCTGGATATCGTGAGCGAGCTTCGCATCAACGGGCTGCTTTCGAAGCAATACTTCGGCAAGGCCTACGTCGGCACTGCGCACGAACTGGTTCGCGCGGCAACGCTGAATGGCGCCAAGGCGCTCGGCCGCCCGGACCTAGGGCGGCTCGAGGCCGGCGCAAAAGCCGACCTGCTGGTATTCGATCTCCACAAGCCGCACCTGCAGCCGGTCTGGGACCCGGTCAAGAATCTCGTCTGGAAGGGCAACGGCGGCGACATGGCGTTCGCGATGATCCACGGCAAGCCGGTTTACCGCGACGGCCGGCTGCTGACGATGGACGAAAACGCGGTGATGGAGACGGCCGCGACCGGCGCCCGCAAGATCTGGAAGGTGGCCGAAGAGCGAGGCATCCTGCCGCCGATGCCGGCCTGACAATCAGGTGACAATCAGGGACAGACCACGTTTACCCGGAAATTAAACGTGGTCTGTCCCTGATTTAATCGATCTTGATGTTCGCTGCCTTGACCACCGGCGCCCAGCGGGCGGCATCGGCGCGGAGCATTTCCACCATCCGCTCCGGCGTGCCGGTCACGATCTCGAAGCCCAGCGGCTCCATGCGGTCGCGGAAATCTTTCGAGTTCGCGCCCTTGATTGCTTCCACATTCAGCTTCATGACGATCTCGCGCGGCGTCGCCGCCGGCGCGATCAAGCCGTACCAGGCCACTGTGTCGAAGCCCGGCAACCCGGACTCGGCCAGCGTCGGCACTTCCGGCAGCAGCGGCTGGCGCCTGGCGCTGGTGACCGCGAGCGGGCGGAGCTTGCCGCCCTTGATCTGCGTGATGGCGAAGGGAATCGTCTCGAACATCATCGTGACGTTGCCCGCCAGCATGTCGGTCAGCGCCGGGGCGCTGCCCTTGTACGGCACATGGACGACGTCGACGCCGGCCATCGAGCGGAAGAGCTCGCCAACGAGGTGCACGTTGGTGCCGTTGCCGCTGGAAGCATAGGTGAGCTTGCCGGGCTGGGCCTTGGCCTGGGCAATCAGCTCCTGGACCGACTTGGCGCTTGCCGCGGGGTTGAGGATCAGCACGTTGCTGAAGGACACCAGCGGCGTGATGAACGCAAAGTCCTTCATGGCGTCGAACGGGAGCTTGGCGTAGAGCAGGGGGCTGATCGAATGCAGGCTGTTTAACGTCAGGAAAAGGGTGTATCCGTCGGGCGCCGAGAGCGCCACTTCGGCCGCCGCGATGTTGCCGCCGGCGCCCGGCTTGTTCTCCACCGTGACCGGCTGGCCGAGCGCTTTCGAAAGCTCGTGGCCGATGGCGCGCGCAGTGATGTCCACGCCACCGCCCGGCGGGAAAGGGCAGAGGATCCGGATCGGCTTCGAAGGATAAGTCTGGGCCGGCGCGGTCACGGGCAAGCCGAGCGCAGCGAATGCAAGCAGCGCAAACGTGAAACGCTTCATTGGTAGTTCCTGTCCAATAGGCGACGATTCGTCATTATGGAGTCTTGCCCTATGATCCTGCCGTCCAGTTCGCAGTCCATGACCCGCAGCCTGCTGTGAAGCTATACAACCCCAACGCAGAGGTTTTCGTCCCCGACGGCCAGCCGCAGGACGCCGCGCTCGCGCGCGTTACGCACCTCGGCATCGGCGCGCACCAGGACGACCTGGAATTCATGGCCTTCCACGGCATCGCGGCGGGCCACGGCAGCGCGAGCCAGTGGTTCGGTGGCGTGACATGCACAAACGGTGCCGGGAGCGCGCGCACCGGCAAGTATGCGAATTTCAGCGACGCCCAGATGACGGACGCCCGCCGCGAGGAGCAGCGCCGCGCCGCGAAGCTCGGTGAATACGCGGCGATCGTGCAGCTCGACTACCCGAGCGCCGCGGCCAAGTCGGCGGACAACCCGCACCTCGCCGGTGACCTCGAGGCGGTCCTGGCTGCAGCGCAGCCCAAGGTCGTCTATACGCACAACCTCGCAGACAAGCACGACACGCATGTGGCGATTGCAATGCACGTCATCCGTGCAATCCGCTCGCTTGCGCCAGCGAAGCGCCCGCAGGCGGTGCATGGTTGCGAGGTCTGGCGCGACCTCGACTGGATGCTCGACGCGGAAAAGGTCGTGCATGACGTCGGCGGATCGGAAGACCTGTCCGCACGACTCAGCGGGCAGTTCGATTCCCAGATCGCCGGCGGCAAGCGCTACGACCTTGCCGTGCTCGGCAGGCGCCGGGCGAATGCGACGTTCCTCGAAAGCCACGGTGTCGATCGCAGCGACTCCGTATCGTTTGCGATGGACCTCACGCCGCTCGCGCAAGACGACAAGCTCGACGTCGTCGACTACGTCGCAGGATTCATCGACCGATTCCGCGCCGACGCAGTCACACGGCTCCAGCGCTACAAGGGAAAGTAAAGTGGAAATCATCGTCCAGCCGACGCCGGAAGACGCTTCGCTGATCGCCGCGCGCCATGTCGCCCACGTCGTTCGCGAGAAGCCGGATGCGGTGCTGGGTCTCGCCACCGGCGCGACGCCGCTGTCCCTTTACCGCGAGCTGGTGCGAATGCACCGGGACGAAGGCCTCGATTTCAGCCGCGTGACCACGTTCAACCTCGACGAGTACGTCGGCCTCGCGCCGAATCACGCCGCGAGCTACCACACCTTCATGCACGAGAACCTGTTCTCGCATGTCAACGTGCAGCCGCCGAAGATCCACATCCCCGACGGCCTCACGCAGGACGTGCCTGCGTTTTGCCGCGATTACGAAGACGCGATCCGGGCCGCAGGCGGCATCGACCTGCAGGTGCTCGGCATCGGCACCGACGGGCACATCGGCTTCAACGAGCCTTCGTCTTCCCTCGCTTCGCGCACCCGCATCAAGACGCTCACGCCGCGCACAAGGCTGGACAACGTGGCCGCTTTCGGCACGCCGGAGGCAGTGCCTTTCCACGTCATCACCATGGGCGTCGGCACGATCATGGATGCGCGCGAGATCCTCCTGTTGGCGTTCGGCACCAAGAAATCCGCGGCGATCGCGGCAGCGGTGGAGGGGCCGGTGACTTCGATGAGCCCGGCCTCGATCCTGCAAATGCACCCGGTGGCCAAGTGCATCGTCGACCGGACGGCTGCAGCGCGCCTCGCGAGGATCGACTATTACCGCTGGGTTTACGACCAGAAGCCCGACTGGCAGAAGTTCTAATCCAGCCGCGGCCTGTTGTACTCTCGGCCCTGAAACACACGAGAGGCGGGCAATTGGCGACCACGATCTACGGCATCAAGAATTGCGACACGATGAAGAAAGCGCGTGCCTGGTTGAAAGACAACGATATTGCGTACGGGTTTCACGATTACAAGGCGGCTGGCATCGATCGCGCCAAACTGGAAGGCTGGTGCCGCAAAGCGGGCTGGGAGACGCTGCTGAACCGGTCGGGCACCACGTTCCGCAAGCTCCCGGACGCGGACAGGACCGGCCTTGACGAGAAAACGGCCGTGGCGCTGATGCTCGGGCAGCCGTCGATGATCAGGCGGCCGGTGCTCGAGTCCGGCGGCAAGCTGCTGGTAGGGTTCAAGCCCGACACCTACAAGACCGAATTGCGGAAGTAATCTCCTGGACACCGCCACCGAAACCGATCTCGCCTTCATGCAGCAGGCGCTGGCGCTCGCCCGCCGGGCCGAGGCCGCCGGCGAAGTGCCGGTCGGCGCCGTCGTGGTCAAGGACGGCCGGGTCGTGGGGGAGGGCTGGAACCACCCGATCTCCGCGGCGGATGCCACCTCGCACGCCGAAACCGAAGCCATCCGGGCTGCGTGCCGGACGCTCGGCAACTACCGGATCCCGGGCTCGACGCTCTACGTGACGCTCGAACCCTGCGTGATGTGCTCCGGCGCGATCCTGCATGCGCGCATCGGGCGCGTCGTCTACGGCGCCGCGGATCCCAAGACCGGCGCCTGCGGCAGCGTGGTGAATCTTTTCGCCGAGGCGAGGCTCAACCACCACGCCGTTGTCGAGGCCGGCGTGCTGGCCGAGGAAAGCTCGAAGATGCTGAAGACCTTTTTCGCCGGACGCCGATGAAGATCGACCTCGACATCGGCGCGCAGAAGCTCACCCTGCTGGACGATGCCGGCACGGTGGTGCGCACCTATGCGGTGTCGACTGCGGCGAACGGCGTCGGCGAGCAGTTCGGCAGCAACTGCACCCCGGGCGGACGTCATATCGTGCGGGCCAAGATCGGCGGCGGGAAGCCGCTGCGTAGCGTCTTTCGCGGGCGGCGGCCGACAGGCGAGGTCTGGTCGCCGGAGCTGCAGGCCAAATTCCCGAATCGCGACTGGATCCTCACGCGCATCCTTTGGCTCTCTGGTTGCGAGCCGGGGAAGAACCGACTTGGCAACGTCGACACCATGCGGCGAATGGTCTACATCCACGGCACCGCGGACGGCGAGCCAATGGGCGTGCCCGAATCGCACGGCTGCATCCGCATGCGCAACGAAGATGTGGCCGAGCTCTTCGACCTCGTCCCGCCCTACACGGTGGTCGAAATCCGCCCGTAAGCGGGGCTGGAAAATGTCAGCAAGTTCCCCGCAGAGCCAATAACGGCGCGGGGTTCAGGCCAAAAATGTCAGTAGCGAACGGAGCCTGTCGGTCGTCGGATGCTGGACCACGCCGCGTTCGGTGATCAGCGCGGAGATCAATTCGGCCGGCGTTACATCGAAGGCGGGATTGCGCACCTGCACGCCGTGCGGCGCCCAGCGCATGCCGCGATAGCCGGTGACTTCCTCTCCGGGACGCTCCTCGATCGGGATGTGCGAGCCGTCGGGAATCTCCGCGTCGAACGTGGAGATGGGGGCTGCGACATAGAAAGGCAGCTCGTGGCGCTGCGCCAGCACGGCGAGCGTATAGGTGCCGATCTTGTTGGCCGCGTCGCCATTGGCCGCGATGCGGTCGGCGCCAACGATCACGAGGTCGACTTCACCGCGGCTCATGAGGTGGCCGGCCATGTTGTCCGAGATCAGCGTGACCGGGATGCTTTCCTGCACCATCTCCCAAGCGGTCAGCCTTGCACCCTGAAGATAGGGGCGGGTCTCGTTGGCGATCACCGAAATCTTCTTTCCCTGGTCGCGCGCCGAGCGGATCACGCCGAGCGCCGTGCCGTGGCCGGCGGTTGCCAGGGCCCCGGCGTTGCAGTGGGTCATGATGCGCGCGCCGTCCGGGATCAGCGCCGCGCCGTTCGCGCCCATTGTGCGACAGGCGTCGAGGTCTTCGGCGAAGATCGCCAGCGCCTGCGCCTCGGGGTCGGCGACGCCTTTCATGCGGTCCAGCGCCCAGAAGAGGTTGACCGCAGTCGGGCGGCTTGCAGCGAGCACCTTCTGCGCCTCGGCAAGGTTCGCGCCCCGCGTGGCATCGAGCACGATCCCGAAGGCCGCAGCGCAGCCGATGGCCGGCGCGCCGCGAACGACCATTTCGCGGATCGCCTCGGCGGTCTCCGCAGCGGTGCGGCAGGTGACGTAGACGGTTTCTTCCGGCAGCCGGCGCTGGTCGAGGAGCTCCAGCCGGTCGCCTTTCCAGCGCATCGTCTCGACGTTGCTCGCGGCCATCAGCCCGCTCCTAAACTACGCGTTCGTTGCCGCCGTCGACCGGCACCTGCGCGGCGGTGGTCTTGGCAAACAGCGGCCCGCACATCTCGGCGGCGAGTTCGGCTACGTCCCTGGACGACACCTCGGTCCTGAGCAGGTTGTTCTTCTTGTATTGCTCGACGGTGAGGTTGTAGGCCTTCGCGCGCGAGGCGAGCACCTCGTCGGTCCAGAGCGCGGTGTCGTAGACCGCGTTCGGGTGCAGCGAGTTGATGCGGATGCCGTCCTTGCCCCACTCCAGCGCCGCGACGCGCGCAAGCTGGTTCATTGCCGCCTTGGAGGCCGAATAGGCACCCGCACCGGGGCCGGGCGCCGGCACGTTCTTCGAGCCGATCACAACGATGCGCCCGCCGCGCGGGGCTAGCTTGAGCAGTCCGTGGCAGGCCTGCATCAGGGAAAGGTTGGCTTCGACGTTGACCGACATGGTCCGCTGCCAGGTGTCGGCCGGAATGTCCTGGAGCGACTGCGAGGAAGGGAAGATGCCGGCATTCAGCACGAGCATGTCCACGCCGCCGAAGGCTTTGGTTGCGCGATCCAGGGCAGCCTCGACGGCAGGGCGATCGGTGAGGTCGCACCGGATGCCGAGCGCATCGACGCGCTTGTATTGCGTCTCGATTACGGGATTGATGTCGAGCGCGACCACGGCCGCGCCACGCTTGAGGAAGCTCTCGGCGCAGGCCTTGCCGATGCCCGAAGCTGCGCCGGTGACCACGACGACTTCGCCCGCAAAGACCGGGGCCGCGCCGCCCTTGCGCAGCTTGGCCTGCTCGAGGTCCCAGTATTCGACCTCGAACAGGTTCGCCTCGGGCAGTGCATGCCAGCCGCCGATGCCTTCGGCGCGCATGAAGACGTCGATGCTGTGGTCATAAAGCTCGGCCACGATCGCTGCATCTTTCGCGGTGCGTCCTGCGGCGGCAAAGCCGAACGCCGGGTCGAGCGCCATGCGCGGGGCGGCGTCGAGCATGGTTTTCTTCTCCTTCGCATGGGGGGCATTGCGCTCGAAGTAGGCGCCGTAGGTTTTCGCGTAAGCCGCTACGTCGCGCCCGAGCATCGGGACGAGCTTGGTGCGAATCACATGGTCGGGGGTCGCCGGTCCCTGTTGAGAGATGCGAGCGACCTCCTTGTTCTGCGCGAAGGCGAGGTACTTGTCGCTGTCGCGCACGGTCACGATCATTGGGCCGCCGGCAGCAGACGAGAGCGCGTGCCGCAGGTGCGCGATCTCGTCCCGCTTCACGCCCTTGGTCGGCTGCGGCGCGTAGCGGATGTTCCAGCTCTTGCGCGAGTCGAGGTAGTTCTCGGCTTCGCTTACCAAGGCGATCATGCGCCCGTAGGCTTCTCGCGCCTCCTCGCCGAACGAGAAGATGCCGTGGTTCATGAGCACCATGCCGACGGTGTTTCTGGTCGACTGTTTTGGAAATTCCCGCGCGCAGACGGCGGCGAGATCGAAACCCGGCATCACGTAAGGCACCACGACGACGCGATCGCCGAAGATCTCGCGGATGCGCTTCTCGCCATCGGGCGCGTTGGTCACCGACAGCACGGCGTCCGCATGCGTATGGTCGACGTAGCGCGCTGGAAGGAGGCCGTGCAGGATCGTTTCGATCGACGGCGCAGGGGCGCCAGCTTTCGTCATGTGCGTGGCCAGTTCGTTGACCATCTGAGGGTCGGAGAGCGCCGGCAGCGCGGCAAGGCGCCGCACGTAGTCCAGCCGCACCGGCGAGAAGCCTGCCGGCTCGATGGTTTCGAGGTCCCAGCCGCTGCCTTTCACATAGAGGATCGGCTCGGTTTCGCCGAAGAGGTTTTCCTCCTGGAGCTTGACCGAAGTGTTGCCCCCGCCATGCAGCACCAGCGATTTATCTCGGCCGAGTAACCGCGAGGTGTAAACGCGCGGGCCCAGTGGACCTTTGTATTCGGCGGCTTCGGCGTCGTTCCAGAGGCTTTTCATTCGGCGGGCGTGCTCGGCAGTTGGTGGGGCAGTTGGTCGAACGAGGGCCGCAATTTTATACTCCCGAGATGGTCACGACGCGGACGATGAGGTGGGACGAAGCCAAGGCGCGGGCTGGCCCGATCCGATTTGCGGTATTCGTCGACGAGCAGAAAGTGCCGCTCGAGATGGAATTGGACGAGCACGACGCCGATTGCCTGCACGTAATTGCCAGCGACGGCGCAAAAGCGGTCGGCACCGGCCGCCTGCTGCCCGATGGCCATATTGGCCGTATGGCAGTGCTAAAAGAAGCACGGGGCAAAGGCGTCGGCGGTGCAATGCTCAAGGTGCTCATGGAAGCGGCACGCGTACGCGGCGACAAAGGCGTGGTGCTCTCCGCCCAGATCCATGCGGTCGGCTTTTACCGGCGATACGGTTTCGTCGAGGAAGGGCCGGAGTACCTGGACGCCGGCATTCCGCACCGGTCGATGCGCTGCGACTTCTAGCCGCGGCGCTGCTTAGGCATTCAGGCGGAAGTCGAACCGCGCAGTGTCTTCCTCGACGCCTTCGGGGCCGTAAGTGCGCTCGGCAAACTGCATTCGGCCATCGACGCCTTGCAGGACCACGGTGGAGCAACGAGTGCCGTAGGTCGTCGAAACGATGCGCGCCGAAGAGAGCATCCGTTCGCGATCCACTCCGACGCCGGTCTGCGGAAGCTCGGATTCGGGCGCCATGCCGGTGTCGCCAAGCATCGCGAAGAGGGGCTCGGTCGCCGGCGCCGGCTTAAGCGCATCGGCGAGACGCTCGCGCACCATTCGCACTTTCGGCCAGGGCGTATCGAGCAGGTGGTTGGAGAGCCCGTAGATGCCGGGTTCAAGGCGCCGGGGGCCGCCGTCGCGATTCGAATAAGCGTAGAGCTCTGCGCCGTCGCTTGCCAGCAGGTTGAAGCCGCGATAAACGCCGGCGTTCGAAGCGAGGTTGTCGACGAATTTCGAAGCCGGCATTGATCCGGCGAGAAACCGGCTGACGATGGTGCCGCGGGATTCGGCGCTGTTGCGCTGGTCGGCCGGGTCGCGGTAGTTCGTGACCGCGGCAAACCGGCCGCTGCGGGTCACGCCAAGCCAGGTGCCCATGCATTCGAGGTCGCGCCCGGCGAGGATGCTGGGCTCGTCCTCCCAGAATGCCGCTTGCGCCGTCGGGCGCCCGTAGAACTCGTCCCTGTTCGCGGCGACGACGAGCGGGAACTGCGCATGAACCTTGTGCGCGATCGCGATCAGGCACATTTGAAGATTTCGGTGATTCGCTGGATGCCGAGCTTAGGAAAGCCCGCCTTGTGGAGCGCTTCCTCGAGCGTTCGCTCGAATGCGCGCGAATCGTCAACGTCCAGGTAAATTTCCATGAAGGTCGACGGGTCGTCGCGCCGCTGCTGCCACTCGCCTTGCACGCCGGTGGCCGAGTGCACCTCGCGAAAGACGGCCTGCACCACCTCGCGCACTTCTCCGATCCGCACCGGATCGAACTTGTAATACACGTAGTACTGCAGCGCGCTCAAAGCGCGTAGGGCAGGGAAGCGATGCGGGCCGCCGGCCCGTCGGGCGCACCCACGTGCAGGGCGTCGCCCTTCTCGACCGACGAGGACTGGATGACGGCGAGCATTTCGTAGCCGCCGCCGGGCCGGGGCGCGACATTGACGATTGTGCCGATCGCCTGGGGCTCGGCTCCGAACAGGTCCTGGCCGGGCATGGGCAGCGCAGCGCCGGAGTGCTCGACCTCGCCTCGATACATGCGCCGCTTGACCTGCCCGCGATACTGCGCGCGCGCGACGGTTTCCTGGCCGGGATAGCAGCCTTTCTTGAAATCGATGCCGCCGATGAGCTCGAAATTCGCCATCTGCGGCACGAACTGGTCCTGCGTGTGCAGCGTTACCGACGGGAGGCCCGCGCGCACTTCGGCCAGCGTCCACCACTCGCCGGAGACCTGAGGGAATTTCGCGGACAGGCTGGCGGCGGTTTGCGCAGTGCCGATCACGAGAAAGCGCTCGGCCCCGAGGGCGATCACGACGCCGCTCGGCGATTCCGAAAACTGGAGATGATTCGCCGGCACTTCGAACCCGGCGTCCTTGAGCGCAGCGGCTGAACCGCGACCCCAGACGCCGAATTGCGGCGAGGCCGCCGACAAATCCGCAATCTTCACTTTCGAGCGCAAGACGAACATCGTGAGGCGCTTGGCGATCGCTGCCGCGATGTCGGCCGAAACCTGCAGAAGGAAACCCTCGGGCCGCGCGACCACCAGCAAGGTGGCCAGCAGCCGTCCCTTCGGCGAGCAATAGCCCGCGCGCCGCGCAGTGTGCGCGTCAAGGTGCTCGACATCGTTGGAAAGCTGCGCGTGCAGGAAGCTGCGCGCGTCCTCGCCGGTGACGGAAAGCAGTCCGAATTGGGGAAGCGGCGCGAAGACAGCGTCGCCGCGGGCGATCAGGTCGGCATCCATGGAATGCCGCTATTATATCGGCGCGTTTCTCTCCCGCCGCCTGCGCGCCACAATCGCCTTTGCTGAAATTCCTCCGCACTCTCTTCCTGCTGGCTTTACTTGCGGTCCTCGCACTCGGCGGCT
Organism: Pseudomonadota bacterium; assembly: GCA_031376265.1. Lineage (GTDB taxonomy): Bacteria > Pseudomonadota > Gammaproteobacteria > Burkholderiales > SG8-39 > SZAS-79. The sequence goes on along the minus strand of JANMDK010000234.1, from coordinate 8,446 downwards.
ACGCAGCCTGGTACGCGCTGACGCCGATCGCGGTGGCGAAATACCCGGCCGAGTTCCAGGTGACCGCCCGCAGCGGATTGCGCTCGGTTGCACGCCAGATCGAATCGGGCGGCATCCCGGTCGGGCGGTTCCAGTTCGAAGCGCTGGCGCGCGTGCTGGGCAAGTCGCGCGACATCAAGGCCGGCAGCTACGAGCTCAGCGAAGCGGCCACGCCATTGCAGCTGCTCGACAAGCTCACGCGCGGCGATGTCACGCAGGGTGAATTGGCCCTGATCGAGGGATGGAATTTCCGCCAGTTCCGCGCGGCGATGGCCGCCACCGCAGACTTGCGCGGAGACTCGAAAGGCCTGCAGGACGCCGAGATCCTCAAGCGCATCGGCGCAACCGAAGACCATCCCGAGGGTCTCTTCTTTCCGGATACCTATTTGTTCAGCAAAGGCTCGAGCGATTTCGACGTCTTCAGCCGCGCCTATCGCACGATGAAGAAGAAGCTCGCGGCCGAGTGGGAAGCGCGCGACCCGAAGATCCCGTTCAAGACCCCTTACGAGGCGCTGATCATGGCCTCGATCGTCGAGAAGGAAACCGGCAGCCCGGCGGAGCGCGACCAGATCGCCGGCACGCTCGTCAACCGGATCCGCATCGGCATGCGCCTGCAGGCCGACCCCACCGTGATCTACGGGCTGGGCGCCGGGTTCGACGGCAACCTGCGCAAAAGGGACCTCCTCGAGGATGGCCCCTACAACAGCTATGTCAGGGCCGGACTGCCGCCGACGCCGATCTCGATGCCGGGCCAGGCTTCGTTGCGCGCAGCGATGCGTCCAGCGGATACGCAAGCGATCTACTACGTCTCGAAAGGCGACGGCACCAGCCAGTTTTCGCGCACGCTCGACGAGCACAATCGCGCCGTCAGCAAGTACCAGTTGAAGCGATAATCGGCGATGCGCGGCAAGTTCATCACGTTCGAGGGCGTCGACGGCGCGGGAAAATCCACCCATGTCGAATGGTTCGCGGACCTGCTTCGTGCGGATGGCCGCCAGGTGCTGGTGACGAGGGAGCCGGGCGGCTCTCCGCTCGCGGAGAAGCTCCGGGAACTCGTGCTGCACGATGCGATGGACGCGCTGACCGAAACGCTGCTGATGTTCGCCGCGCGCGACGATCACCTCAAGCAGCGCGTCCTGCCGGCGCTCGCAGCCGGCAAATGGGTGGTTTGCGACCGCTTTACCGATTCGACCATGGCGTACCAGGGCGGCGGCAAAGGCGTAGACAAGGCGGCCATCGAAAGCCTCGCGAAGATCGTGCATGCCGACCTGACACCGGATTGCACGCTGGTCTTTGACTGCCCTTATGACATCAGCCATTCACGAATGGCCGGATCCGGCCGCGCGCTCGACCGGTTCGAGCGGGAAGGGCAGGCGTTTTTCGAGCGCGTGCGCATGGCCTATCTCTCCGCCGCCAAAAATGAGCCGGGCCGGGTCAGGGTCATCGATTCGACCCACACGCTCGACGCGATCCGCCAGGAATTGCGGGCGATAACCGGCGGGCTTTGACCGTGTATCCCTGGACCGAGAATGCCTGGCAACAGCTGCTCGCGCGCCGCGAGAACCTTCCCCAAGCCCTGCTGATCCATGGCCCCAAGGGCGTCGGCAAGCTCGAGCTGGCGCGCGCTTTTGCGCAGCTGATCCTGTGCGAGACCGCGGGGGCCAATGTCGCGTGCGGCAAATGCGACGGCTGCCGCTGGTTCCTTGCCGGCCAGCACCCGGACTTTCGCCAGATCGAACCGGAATTCCTGGCAGCACCCCAGGAGTACGACGAGGACACGCCGGCCCCTTCAAAGACGACCAAACCGAGCCACGAGATCAAGGTGGACCAGGTCCGGGTGCTGGCGGACTTCCTCAACATCGGCTCGCATCGCGGAAAGCGCCGGATTGCCCTGTTCCACCCGGCGGAAAGCATGAATCCGAATGCCGCGAATTCACTTCTTAAGTCACTGGAAGATCCAGCCTCAGGGGCTTGCTTTTTAATGGTTTCTCACAATGCAAAGTCCTTGCTACCTACGATCCGTTCCCGCTGCATCAGCCTGCCGGTTGGGATCCCGGAGCCGCCCGAAAGCATCGCGTGGCTGAGGAAGGCGCAGGTCGCCGATGCCGAAGACTGGCTGGCCTTTACGGGTGGCGCACCGCTCTTGGCGAAGGAAAATGCCGAGGCCGACCGCGGCGAGCGGATCGCCGGGCTCACGAAAATCCTGAGGCAGGGCTCCGGCGCCCGGGAAATGCTCCTGAATTGGCCGGTGCCCGATCGCGAACAGATCGAGATCCTTGCTGAAGTGCTGCAGAAATGGGCCTATGACCAGGCCATGCGGTCGGTGACCGGGCGGGGCCGCTACTTCAATTACAAGGGAACCGGTAAACCGGCCCCGATTTCCAAGGCCCGAGCCTGGGTTGCCTTTGCCCGCGAAGCGAACCGGTATAGGGTCGCAGCGAAGCATCCGCTGAACCCGAAATTGTTTGCTTCAGACCTGATCGGCAGGATGCCCGCAGATTGAAATTCGGCGCTGCAGGGAACGTTCGTAAAGATTGCTTAGTCCAACACTGTGTGCTTACCTAGATCGTTTAGGAACAATTACATAACTCTGGATTCTCATCTTTCACATGAAAATTATCAGCACTAAGGCGGTCGCCCTCCGGTTCGCCGCTCTCGCGTTTTCCGGTGCGGCTTTGCTGAATTCGGGCGGGGCCGTAGCCCAGGCCCTCGAGGACTCCTGGCGGGCTGCTTTGGACGGAGATCTGGTTACGGTTCAGCGATTGGTGGAACGGGGCGCCAGCCCAGACAGCTCGGATCGCGAAGGCAGCACGTTGTTGATGCTGGCGGCCCGTACAGGTCACGTGCCGGTGGTTTCCTATCTGTTGAGCCAGAAGGCTTCAGTCAATGCGCGAAACCGATTCGGCGACACTGCACTGATGGCCGCCAGCCTCAAGGGCCAGGTGGCCGTGGCCAAAGTGTTGTTGGAGAACGGCGCAGAGCTGAATCCGCCGGGCTGGACGCCGCTCCATTACGCGGCTTTCGACGGGCGCGCTGAGATGGTCAAGTTCCTGCTCGATAAAGGGGCTTCCAAGAATGCGGTCGCTCCGAATGAATTCACGCCGCTGATGCTGGCGGTCCGGAACGGGCACGAGGAAGCGGCACGGGCGTTGCTGTACGGCGATCCGGACGTGAACTACAAAACCCGCAGCACCGGGGATTCGGCGTTGACGGTCGCGACCAAGCGGGGGTTCATGCCGGTGGTGGACTTATTGAAGCGAGCCGGGGCGGTGGAGTAGGTTCCAGATAGACGGCAATTTGGTAATGCTATGAATATCAAGTGCATTACTTCAGGCCTTTATTTAACATAATACAGATTGTGTCCTTTAGATTTGTCCCAAAAGAGGCCAGCCAGGCAGCCTCGGATCAGTTCAGCTGGTCAGCCGGCGGGACCGGCAACCGGGCAACCGGGACGCCTTCCTCCACGAGTTCATCGTGTTCGGCCTTGGTGGCGATGCCGCGGATGGCCCGGGCCGGCGTCTCCTCATAAAAGATCCGCCGGGCTTCCTCAGGAAACCGCTGGCCGACGTCCTCGCTCTTGGTCAGCAACTCGTCGAGCATCCGCGAATAGAGCATCTGGGCGATCGCAAACGCGTCCTTCTTTTCGGCCTGGACCGGCAGCGCCTGCTTTTCGACGGCGCCGATGTTGATCCGCGTCGCCGAGGGCATGCGCTCGATCGTCGCGTCCGCACAAGTCGGGCAATTGAGCAGGCTGCGGTCCTTCTGGCGCGAAAAATCCTCGGCTGAAGAAAACCAGCCTTCAAACCGGTGCCCGGTCCCGCACTTGAGGTCGTAAACGATCATGAACCGAGTGTACCCGATGGGACAGACCGGCCCGGCGCCTGGCAGCGCAGTTTCGAAGCCTGAAAGCGCCGGGGCGGGCATTACAATCGCCCGCATGCTGGCAGACCGCATCGAAGGCAAGTGGATCGACCTCTTCGCCGAGGTTTTCGCCCGGTGCAAGGTGGGCCCCGGCGACGCCTGCGCAATCCTTTCCGAAACCCAGTCCCGCCCGTTGAACGTCCAGCTGGCCGAGCTTGCCCTCCTTCAACTCAAGGCGCGCCCGTTCCATGTGATCGTTCCGACGCCGCGCCAAGCGGCCCCGGTCCCGATCCGCTCCACCGGCGCGTCCGTCGCACTGCAAGGCCTGGCGCCCGCACTGACAGCGCTTTCGTCCTCCGTCTTCATCGCAGACTGCACGGTGGAGGGCCTGATGCATTCCGCCGAGCTGCCCGCGATCCTCAAGGGCGGGGCGCGCGTGCTCTACATCTCGAACGAGCATCCGGATGCGCTCGAGCGGCTCGCCCCCTCCTCCGCCGACGAGCAGAAGGTGAGGGCGGGCATGCGCCTCATGAAGGGTGGAAAGGCGATGCAGGTCACCTCCCCTGCGGGCACGGCACTCGCGATCCACCTCGAAGGCGCGCAAGTCGGCGGCGTCTGGGGCTACACCGTGAAGCCCGGAACGCTTTCGCATTGGCCCGGAGGCTTGTGCCTCGCATTCCCGAAAGCCGCGAGCGTCAACGGCACGCTGGTGCTGGCGCCGGGCGACCTGAACCTGACTTTCAAGCGCTACGTCGAATCGCCGGTACGGCTCAGGATCGAAAGCGATTTCGTCACGCAAATCGAAGGCACCGGCCTCGATGCAGAGCTCATGCGCGAATACTTTGCCGCCTGGGGCGATCGAGAGGCGTACGCCGTGTCGCACGTCGGCTGGGGCATGAATCCCCGCGCGCGCTGGGAAGCGATGGCCATGTATGACCGGCGCGACTGCAACGGCACGGAGCAGCGCGCCTTTGCCGGTAACTTCCTGTATTCCACTGGCGCCAATGAAGTCGCGGGCCGCCACACGCTCGGGCATTTCGACTTGCCGCTGCGCCATTGCAGCATCGCGCTCGACGGGCGCTTGGTGGTGGATAAAGGCGTGCTGCAGGGCGACCTCGCATGACCACGCTTGTCTTCCTGCACGGCATCGGCGGCGGGCGCGCGGCCTGGCAGCGGCAACTCCCGTTTTTCGAGTCGCACGGCTACAAGACGCTTGCCTGGGATGCGCCCGGGTACGGCGGCAACCCTTCGGTCGAACCGTACTCGTTCGTCAACGTTGCCGCCGCGTTTTCGCGAGCCATCGAAGACCTGGGAACCGAACCAGTGGTCGGCGTCGGCCACAGCATGGGCGGCATGATCCTGCAGGAGGCCTACGCCCTCTTCCCGGAAAAGTTCTTCGCGCTCGCCCTCACCTTCACGAGCTCCGCATTCGGCGGGACGTCCAGCGATTTTGCGCGGCAGTTCATCGATATGCGCATCGGGCCGCTCGACCTGGGGCGCACGATGGCCGAGATTTCCGCGAAGCTGATGCCCACGATGCATGGATTCGCTTCCGACCCCTCCGGCCTCATGCTGGCGGCGAGCGTCATGGCGACAGTCCCGCCGGAGACCTATCGCAAGGCCGTGGCGATGCTCACGACCTTCGACCGGCGCGCGGCGCTGGAAAAAATCGCCGTGCCGACGCTCGTGCTTTCCGGCAGCGACGACCTCGTCGCGCCGCCCAAGATGATGGAGCGCATGGCTCAAAAGATTTCGGGTGCCGAGTACATTTGCCTGCCGGGCTGCGGCCACCTCGGGCCGATGGACCAGCCGGGGGCCTTCAACAACGCCCTGCTCGATTTCCTGAAGCGCCACGCGCTGTGAGCCAATCGGTGAGCGATTCGCGCTACTCGGTGGTCGGCTCGAACTATGCGCTGACCCCAAAGCAGGCCGAGCTCATCGCGATCGCGGAGAGTCTCGGCCCTGCTTTCGCCAGCCGGGCCGAGCGGTACGACCGCGAAGCGAGTTTCCCGTTCGAGAACTACGCGGACCTGCGCAAGGCAGGGCTCCTAGGATTGTGCGTGCCCGAGAAATTCGGCGGCCATGGGGCCGACCTGCGAACGTACTCGATCGTCTCGGCCACGCTCGGCAAGTACTGCGGCGCAACCGCCCTCACCTTCAACATGCACGCCTGCTCCACGCTCTGGCCCGGCCTGCTCGCTGACGATCTCGACATGACCGCGGCGCAGCGCGCCGAGCACGAGGGCTATCGCGCCCTGCACTTCAAGCGCGTCGTTACGGACGGTGCGGTTTACGCGCAACCGTTTTCGGAAGGCAGCGCCGCGGCTGCGGGCAAGGCGCCGTTCGGCACCCTCGCGGCCAAAGTCGATGGCGGTTGGGTCATCAACGGCAAGAAGATCTTCGCATCGCTCTCGGGCGCTGCGAATTTTTACGGCGTGCTCTGCACCGAGGACAAGCCCGACCTCTCGATGCGCGACACGCTTTACCTGGCCGTGCCGGGCGACGCCAAGGGGCTGACGATCACCGGCGACTGGGATCCGCTCGGCATGCGTGGCACCGTCTCGCGCACGCTCCTGTTCAAGGATCTCTTCGTGCCGGACGAGGCCGCGATGATGCCGCGCGGCGTGTATTTCCAGGCGGCGAATCGCTGGCCGCACATGTTCACGACGCTTTCGCCGACCTATATGGGGATAGCGATTGCGGCGTATGAGTTCACGGTCCGTTACCTGCGCGGCGAAGTGCCGGGCACGCCTCCGGTCAAGCGGCGCATGTACCCGACCAAGCAGATCGCGGTCGCCGAGATGTTCGTGAAGCTGGAGCAGACGCGCGCCCTCTTCCTGCGCATGCTGGAGGATGCGCGCGTGGACCCGCCCAAGGAGGCGCGCCTTCGCGCCTACGCCAGCCAGTACACGATCATGGAGAACGCCAACGATATTTGCCGCCTGGCGATCCGCACCTGCGGCGGACAGTCGATGCTCAAGAGCCTGCCGCTCGAGCGCCTGTACCGCGACTCGCGCTGCGGGGCGCTGATGCTGCCGTGGACCGCGGAGCTCTGCCTCGACCGGATCGGCCGCGAGGCGCTCTACGAGCCGGGCGAAACCGACGATTGAACCTCTCGAGATTCATCGAGCGCTGGGCCGCGCATACGCCTGACCGCGTCGCGGTTCATTTTCACGGCGAGGATTCCACCTACGCGCACCTGTGGAAGCGCACGCAGCGCATTACGCGCGCGCTGGCGGGACTCGGCATCGGCAAGGGCGATCGCGTCGCCTTCCTGGGCTACAACAATCCCGAGATGCTGGTACTGCTGTTCGCGCTCTCACGCCTCGGCGCAGTGCTCGTGCCGCTCAACTGGCGGCTGACAGGCAGTGAGCATCGCGCGATACTGGCCGACTGCGCGCCGGCGGTCCTGTTTTACGAGCGCGAGTTCGAAGCCCATTCGAAGGACTTGCCCGTTGCCAGGCGGCTTCGCGTCGGGGATGCGCTTCCCGATGCCAAGCCCGTGGCGGCCGGCGACGACGAAGACGATGTGCTGATCGTCTACACCTCGGGCACCACGGGCACGCCGAAAGGCGCGGTGCTCTCGCAATCGGCGCTTCTCTGGAACGGGTTCAATTCGATCCATGCGCACGACCTCGGCCAGTCCGACCACGTGCTCTCGCCCTTGCCGATGTTCCATGTCGGCGGGCTGAACAACCAGACGCTGCCCGCCCTGCTTGCCGGCGCAACGGTCACGCTGCATCGTCGCTTCGAGCCGGGCCTGTGGTTGCGGGATGTCGCAGAGCGCAAGCCCACGTTTTCCCTGCTGGTGCCGGCCACGCTGCAGGCGGTCATCGGGCATCCGGCGTGGGCGGGTGCGGATTTGAAGTCGCTCCGCCTGTTGAATACCGGCTCGATGGTCGTGCCGGTCTCGCTGATCCGCGCTTTCCTCGATCGCGGCGTTCCCGTCGGACAGATCTACGGCGCGACCGAAACCGCGCCGCTCGCCACGGTACTCATGGCGGGGGATGCGTATGCCAAGGCCGGCAGCGCAGGCAAGCCGGCGTTGCACTGCGAGGGGCGCATCGTCGAGGGCGAAGTCCAGGTGCGCGGCCCCAACGTGATGCGGCGATATTGGAACAACCCGGAGGCCACTGCGGCCGCCACTACGCAGGATGGCTGGTTCCGCACCGGCGACCTCGGCCGATGGGATTCGGATGGGTTCCTCTGGATCGACGGCCGCTCGAAGGACCTCATCATTTCCGGCGGCGAGAACATCCATCCGGCGGAGCTGGAAAGCGTGCTTGCAGACTGCGCGGAGATCGCAGAAAGCGCAGTCATCGGCATCGAGGATCCCAAGTGGGGCGAAGCGGCCTGCGCTGTTGTCGTGCTGAAGCCGGGCGCAGTGATCGACGAAGCCGGCGTGCTTGCCCTATTCGCCGATCGGCTGGCGCGCTACAAGCATCCGAGGCGCGTGATCTTTGCCGACAGCCTGCCGAAGAACGCAATGGGCAAGGTGCAGAAGCACGAGCTGCGCAAACTGCTATAGGGGACAGACCACGTTTAT
>JANMDK010000208.1:0-8800 GCA_031376265.1 Pseudomonadota bacterium | reverse complement strand
GCCGTCGAAGCGCATGAACGGGCTTGCGTTGACTGCCAGCGTCATCACCCACGTGGTCGTCGCAAGGATGAACAGCACCTGCTTGGTGGGGCCTTCGGGCGTGATCGTCCAGAACAGCGTCGCAAAGCACGCGAGCGCCAGCTCGGTCGCCATGCCGGCCGAAGCAATGACGAGCTGTTTCCTGCGATCGGCGAGCTTCCAGGTTTCGCCCACGTCCGTATAAAGGAAGGGCCACATCACGAGGAACGCAACGCCCATCGCAGGCACCCGCACGCCATAGCGCTTGGCGGCATAGGCGTGCCCCAGCTCGTGGAGAATCTTGGAAAACGTCGCCGCGATGGCAAAGTACAGGCCACCCTGCAGGTTGAAGAAATACGAAAACGTCCTGCGCAACTCATCCCATTCCCGGCTGATGAGATACAGGTCGGCGAGGAATACGCCCACCACGATCGTGAAGAAGCTGCGCGTGAAAAACAGCTCGGCAAATGGCAGCGTTCGCTCGAGGAATTTATCCGGGCGGACAAGGGGGACACGGAAGAACAGGTAGTTGTGGAACATCTGTTCGTACCAGGGCTTCACCCCCTTCATCCACCGCCCGCGCAGGCGGCCCCGGGCTTCCTTGTCGGCGGGCACCAGCAGCTGGCTCGAATCGAGGAACTGGATAAAAGCGAGCACTTCATCCTCGGTCGGGCGAAGCGGCGTCTCGGCGCCAACGCGCGCAATCAGCTCGTCGACCCTGGAGTGGTCGCCCCAGCGCGCGAGGAGCTCGAACTCCAGCCAGCCGATCTCGAAGAACCGGTTGCGCACCGGATCGAGGATGCGCCAGCTCGGCGAGCCGTCGCGATGGCGCGGCCCGGGATAAAGCTTGATGTCCTGCCTGAGCCTCGGGACCATCGGCGCCTGCGGGGCAGGCATTCCGGGACTCCCGGCAGCAGCGAGTTGCGGTTGCATCACGGCCATTGAAGCGCTTTCTCCGCCTGACGACTGGGCCACGAGGGCCTAGTGGCACTCGCGATTATGGCGCATCCCCGATCGTCGGCGGCGTACCGCGACCAATCTTCACAATCGCCGCCGCAACGGCCGGTTTTTGCTCTATCGAGTCACTGCGAAGAAACGGACGAGGGCATCGAGCGTTGCGTCCGGCGCCTCGGCCATCAGCGAGTGCCCGGAGGGCGGAATCGTCACGGTCGTCGCGGCTGACAGCGCCTTGACGAGCGCAGCCGCGGCCTTCGGCGGCGTCATCATGTCGTGCCCGCCCATGATGACCAGTGCCGGACAGCGTACTTTCGCAGCGCTCTCGAGGCCGCTCGAATAGTCCTTGCACGCCTTGAGATCCACGTGCAGCACCCCCGGCGCCAGGCGCGAGAGGCGCGCGAGCGTGTCGCCGTACATCCACATCCCGGGGTTCGGATTCGCGCCGAACGGCACCTGCGGCGCATGGCCCCAGATCGTTTCCATGTCGTAAGCGCTCTGGTCGTTGGTGCGCGCGGCTTCGAGAAACCCATCCGACACGTTCATGGGAAAAGCTGTGCCGAGCAGGGCAATCCGTTCGACCCTCGCCGGATTCCGGGCGGCGCATTCCAGCGCGATCAGCGAGCCCATGCTGTGCCCGACGAGGCTCGCTCTTTCGACCCCCGCGGCATCGAGCAGGCGGATCGCCCAATCGGCAGAATCGCCGACGCTCGCCAAGGGCGCGCCCTCCGATCGCCCATGCCCCGGAAGGTCGCAGGCGAGCACGTTCCAGCCGTGGTACCCGAAATAGCGGCTTTGCAGTCCCCACCAGCTGTGATCGAGCCCTGCGCCATGCACGAAAAGCATGGTCGGCTTGGACGCAACGAGCTCGTGCGCGGCCGTATAGGCAAATACTTTCCTGCCGTCGACTTTGAAATCCATCGCCGCCGCCTATTTCATCGTGCGCTGCGCTTCGCGGAGCGCGCGCGAAAGGTCGTCCACCAGGTCGTCCGCATCCTCGAGGCCGATCGAAAGCCGCACGGTGCCGGCGGAGATCCCGGCACGCCTGAGGGCTTCGTCGTCCATGCGGTAGTGCGTCGTCGAAGCCGGATGGATCACGAGCGATTTGGCGTCGCCCACGTTGGCGAGGTGCGAAAAGATGCGCAGGCTTTCGATGAACCGCTTGCCGGCCACGCGCCCGCCTTTCATGTCGAACGAGAACACTGCACCGCAGCCCTTGGGCAGCATCTTCTGCGCAAGGGCGTGATCCGGGTGCGTCGGCAACTCCGGGTAGCCGACCGTCTCCACCATCGGGTTCGACGCGAGGAAGGCCACGACCTTGCGCGTGTTTTCAACATGGCGCGGCATGCGCAAATGCAGTGTCTCGACCCCTTGCAGGATCTGGAAAGCGTTCATCGGCGATAGGCAGGCACCGAAATCCCGAAGTCCCTCACGGCGCGCACGCAACAGGAAAGCGCGGGTGCCCGATTCTTCCTCGAAGTCCATGTTGTGGAAACCGGCGTACGGGGCGGTCAGCTGCGGAAACTTGCCCGAGGCATCCCAGTCGAAGCGGCCCGAATCGACGATTACGCCGCCGATCGCGACGCCGTGCCCGCCGAGGAACTTGGTGGCCGAGTGATACAGGAGGTCGGCGCCGAGCGTGAAAGGCTGCATCAGGTAAGGCGTCGTGAACGTCGAGTCGACCAGCAGCGGCACGCCGTTGTCATGCGCGATCTTCGAAACCGAAGGGATGTCGAGGACGTCCAGCCCCGGGTTGCCCAGCGTCTCGCCAAACAGCAACCGGGTATTCGGCCTGATCGCCGCCTTCCACGCGCCGAGGTCGCGCGGATCGACGAACGATGTCTCGATGCCGAATCGCTTGAGCGTGTAGCCGAGGAGGTTGTGCGAGCCGCCGTAAAGCGAATTCGAAGCAACTACGTGGTGGCCCGCGTCGAGGATGGTGGCGACGCAAAGGTGCAGCGCCGCCTGTCCGCTAGCAACCGCGATGGCGCCGACGCCACCCTCAAGCGCGGCAATGCGCTCTTCCAGCACCGCGACGGTGGGGTTGGAGATGCGGGAGTAAACGTGGCCCGCGCGCTCCATGTTGAAGAGCGACGCCGCATGCTCGGAATCGCGAAAGACGTAAGACGTTGTCTGGTAGATCGGCACCGCCCGGCTGCCGGTCGTCGGATCCGGCGATTGGCCCGCGTGCAGCGAGAGCGTGTCGAAGCCGGGATATTTCGGGCCTGCCATGCTTCCCCCAAAAAGAGAAGAGGGGCAGAACCCCTCCTCGGACTTTCCCTGCGAAAAGCTGCCTGTTCGCTAGTGCAGGTTCTTGCGATTGGGCGTCCGGGTGTACGTCTCGAACGCGCGCTCGGACTTCTTCGGCTGGCCGGCCTTCTCTTTCCAGTCGCGATCGAAGAGGTCGTTGACGACGGCGAGCGCCTCGTCGACGCGCGATTTCTCGAACTGGCGGCCAAGCATGGCGCTGACGTCCTCGAGCATGCAGCGGCGCTGCGCCTCGTGGATCGCCAACGGCGTCGGGCCGACGAAAAGCAGCTGGCCTTCCTGCTCGCCGCTGTCCTGGTAGATCGTGACGTCGACTTCTACGGCTTCCTCCGAGTAGGGCCCGAGCGTTTCAAGCGCAGTCTCGAGCACCTTCTGGAAGCTGCGGCCGATCTCGCCGGTCCAGCACAGGTAAAGCATGCGGTTCGGCTCGTCGTACTCGATGCCGGGTTCCTCGGGCTCGAGGCTCTTGACGTCATCCAGGCTGTCGGCGTCGAGATAATCGAGCCACGGCGCGAGCGCCATTTCGAGCTGCTTGCGGGCGACGCCCTCGAGGATCGGGATGTCTGCGTGGACGTGAACTTCCATCCGCATGATGGGACCTCGAATGGAGGAAAGAGGGCGTGAATTCTATCACGGCGCCCTTCCCGGACCCGGTCAACCCCCTCGGGCGCCGGCCGTTATATCCCTTAGCAAGCGCGTAAAGATTACGGCATAAACATTGCTTGCCAACAAGCGTCTTCGTGGGGCCGCCAAGGGGCCCCAAGGACAGACCACAGGAGCAAGGCCATGATCGCCATGAATGTCTTATACGACAGCAAGCATTTTTACATGGCTGAATTTCCCGGCTGGGAAGGCATCGAACTGGTCGACAAGTCCGCCGGGAGGGTCGGTTACCTCGAGGGCGATGTGGCGCTCAAGCTGCGCGCGTCGATGCTGAGCCTCTTTTCCGATAGTCCTTCGGTAGAGTCGGTGGACGAATTCCTCGAGGCTTACGATGCCCTGCTCAACAACCCGGTAGTGCTGCACTAAAAGCGCGGAAGGCGCCGGTTTCCATTAGCATGGGCGCGCTGTTGCAAGCGCCCATGAAAGACAATACGAACAACAATCTGCAGCGCGTCCTGCCCGACTATGGCGGTGGGAGCCTCCTCAACCTGATTGCAAGCTGTGCCGCCTCGCGTGGCGCGGTTGCGCTTCATCCGGAACTTGGCGCGCTGCCGGCGAGCGAGCTCAAGGAGGCCCGCAACCTCGTCCTCCTGCTCATCGACGGGCTCGGTTACAACTACCTCACCGGCGCAGGCGCCGGCAGCAGCATGGCATCCCGCCTCGCCGGGCGCATGACGTCGGTCTTCCCGTCGACTACTGCAAGCGCAATAACGACGACGTTTACCGGCCTTGCACCCTCGGAGCATGGGCTCACCGGCTGGTTCACGTGGTTCGCGGAGGCGAACACGATCGCGGCCGCGCTGCCATTTACGCCGCGCGGCACCGGAGAATCGCTCGAATCCCGCGGAATCAAGCCCTCGTCGATCTATCGAGGCGCGCCGTTTTTCGATTCGCTCGCCGACGAATCTTATGTGGTGTCCTATCGGCCCATCGTCGATTCCACCTATAACCAGTTCTTCTGCGGCGGCGCTAAACGGCTAGCCTACGATGACCTTGCGGGCCTGGTGACGCAAACCGAAGCCGCTGTGAAATCCGGCGAAGGCAGGAAATTCGTCTACGCCTACTATCCGCAATTCGATACCACGTCACACCGCCATGGCGTCGGCAGCGCCGAAACCGCGGCAGTGTTCTCCGCCATCGACGCGGCCTTCAGTGATTTGATTCAACGGCTTTCGGGCACCGGCACGACGGTCGTCGTGACCGCAGACCACGGGTTCATCGACTGCCCGTCGGAATACGCGCTCGATATCGCCGATTGTCCTGGGCTAGCCGAATTGCTTGCACGTCCGCTGACTGGCGAACGCCGCGTAGCGTTTTGCCACGTGAAGCCGGGAAAACAAGCCGAGTTCGAAGCGCTCTCTAAAGCGTGGCTCGACGGCAAGGCCGAAGTGATGCCGGGCCGCGTCCCGCTGGACGAAGGCTGGTTCGGTCGAGGCGACCTGCACCCCAACATTGCCGACCGCGCGGGCGATTTCGTGTTCATGATGCGCGAGCCCTACACGATCAAGGACTGGCTCCCGGGCGAGCCGCGCCACCTGCACATCGGCAACCATGGCGGCCTTTCAGCCGACGAGATGTATATCCCGCTGGTCGTCGCGCACGCCTGATCAGGCTGCGGCGATCCCAGCGGCCGCCTGGTCGAGGAATACGCGGGACTGCTCGAGCACCGCGTCCCGCCAGCGCGGGTCGCTCGGATAGAAAGCTTCGACGTAATCGGCGCGGATCGCCTCGGCCAGCGCCGGATCTTCCTTGCCGTGCTCGCGCAACCATCGCAGGGACATGTTGGCGCGCTGCATGTCGGTGCGGGAACGCGTGCCGAATTCGATGACGACCGCGGTGGTCTCCGCATTTTTCAGCTCGGCCTGGAAGGCATCGATCAGCAGGCCCTTGTAGACGGCAAGCGCTTTGTGCGTGGATCCCTGGCGGTTCACCGCGCGCTCGCCCCACCAGCGCCGCGCCCGCTCATACGCAGGCGAGCCCGGTGCGTGGAAGCACAGGAACACATGGTCGAGGTAGGGGCCGATTCCGGTATGCAAGTCGATCAGCGCCGCGCGCTTCGCATGCCCGACGTGCCTTCTCACCGCCGCGCGAAAAGCCTCGTTCGACCACTGCGCCCGCTGGCCGCCGAAGAAAACGCCATCGGGATGGCCGTACTGGCCGCCGTTGTACGCATCGGAAAACGCCTGCTCGCCATTCTTCTCGCGGAACGAATCGAGCGCCGAGAACACGCCGCGAATGGCTTCATCGCCCCATTGCCTTGGCGAGATCCCGGGATGCAACACTGCGTAGCCGGGGTTCGGCGGATAAGGCGCCGAGTGGTCGACGAAGTTGCGGTTGAGGTCGACGTTCTCCTCGGTGACGCGCTGGAAATGCGCGAATCCCCACGGGTTATGCGCATGGAAGAAAACCATAGCCGTCCCGGGCGCCACCCGCTTCGCGCCGCCGTCGAGCATCCAGGCGGTTTGCGCTGCCGACCCGGAATACCCCTCGATGCCATGCGTGCCCGAGCCGACGACCATGACATTCGGCGCTTTCGGATCGCCGAGCGTCGCGACATCCAGGTAGAGCGATTCGCCGCCCGGCCCCTTCTGCGCCGGATGCTCGTAGCGAGCGATCGCTGCGCCGGCGTTTCCCGCGGCGTCGAGGAACTTGCGGCGCGCCTCGGCATAACTGGACGAGAAGATGGATCGATCGGACATTCGAGGCTCCAGTGGCAAGGCGAAATGGAAGGCGCACATTGAACACCAAATCGCCGGGTGCGGCACGAGCGTCGCCAGCGCGTGTTGCGAAATCGGCGCGTTCCCCGGCGCGAATTGCGCTATCTTTGCCCGATGCTAGTGAACCTCGGCGATCTCGCCGCTCCGAACAGCGATCCGGCGAGCGTCGCGCTGATCGACTGCCTCGACTGGGATCATCCCCGCGAATACACGCATGGCGAGATCGACCGCCTTGCGGACGCTTGCGCGCGCGGGCTGACGAAGCACGGACTCAAGCGCGGAGAATCGGTCGCAATCCTTTCCGCCAATCGCGCCGAATTCCTGATCGCCTATTTCGGCATCATGCGCGCCGGTCTCGTGGCCGTGCCGGTCAACCACAAGTTTCCGCGCGACACGATTGAATTCGTGCTTCGGGATTCGGCAACGCGACTCGCGTTTTGCGACAAGGAAAGGCGCGCCTCAGTCCCGTCGGACCTGCCGGTGGTGGAATTCGGCGCCCGATCGGATGCGCCCTCCGACTGGACGGCATTCCTCGACGCGGGCGAATTCGCCACGGTGATCCCAGGTGCCGGGGAAACCGCGATGGTCCTCTACACGTCGGGCTCCACCGGCCGCCCCAAAGGCGTGCCGCTCTCGCATGCCGGCCACCTTTGGGCTGTAACGAGCCGCTTGCGCGGCGGACCCTACGACAAGGACCGGCTGATCGTTGCCGCGCCGCTCTTCCATATGAATGCGCTCGGCACGACGAAATTCATCTTCGCCGCGCACGCGAGCATGGTGCTGATGCCGCAGTTCGATGCCAAGCGCTATATCGAGGCCATCGGACGTTTCGGCGTCACTTGGCTCACCTCCGTGCCGACCATGCTCGCGATGGCGATGCGCGAGAGTGAAACGCTGTCGAAAGCCGACCTCTCGCAAGTGCGCTACGTGCGCATGGGCTCGGCACCGACCACGCAAAAACTCATCGACGCCGTCAAGCGCACTTTTCCCAAGGCCGTTGTCTCGAACGCCTATGGCACGACCGAAGCCGGCCCGGTGATGTTCGGCCCGCATCCCGACGGGCGCCCCAAGCCCGACCTCACGCTCGGCTGGCCGTTGCCCCAGGTGGAGGTCCGCATGCCGGACGCCAAAGGCAAGGAAACCGACGAAGGCGAGCTCTGGATCCGCACGCCGGCGAACATGACCGGTTATCTCAACCTGCCGGAGAAAACGCGCGAAGTGATGACGCCCGACGGCTGGTACATCTCCGGCGACGTTTTCCGGCGGGATGCGTCGGGCGCTTATTCGTTCGTAGGCCGCGCCGACGACATGTTCGTCTGCGGCGGCGAAAACATTTACCCCGGCGAAGTCGAGCACCTGCTGGAGCGCCACCCCGAGATCCTGCAGGCGTGCGTGGTGCCGGTGCCGGACGAACTCAAGGGCGAGAAGCCTTTCGCTTTCGTCGTCCTGCGACCGGGCTCGAACCTCAGCGAGGATGAGGTCAAGCAATACGCGCTGGCCAATGCGCCGGCCTACCAGCACCCCCGCCGCGTCGTCTTCTTGCCGGAGCTGCCGCTGGCAAGCACCAACAAGTTCGACCGCAATCTCCTCAAGCGCAAGGCGGCGGAACTGTGGGGCGAAGCCGAAGCGTTGAAGTGAATGAAATGCCTGCCTAGGCCGAGTAGTTCAGCGGCAGTGCGGTGGTGTATTTCATCTGCTCCATCGCGAACGACGAGCTCACGTCGTACAGGTCAGCCACCTTGATTAGCTTCTTATAGACCGAGTCGTATCCGCCGATATCCGGTACGACGACCCGCAGCAGGTAATCGACGTCGCCGCTCATGCGGTAGAGCTCGACGACTTCGGGGATCTCCTTCACGCCCTTCGCGAATTTCTCCAGCCAGGCCTGCGAATGCTGGTTCGTGCGCAGGGAAACGAAAACAGTCACGCCAACATTGAGCTTGGCCGGGTCGCAAAGCGCCACCTGCTTGCGGATCACGCCCGCATCGCGAAGCTTCTGGATCCGGCGCCAGCAAGGCGTAACCGACAGGTGCACGCGCTCGGCGATCGCGGCCACCGGCGTCTCGGCATCGAGCTGGAGGATCTCGAGGATCTTGCGGTCGAGCGCGGCCATTGCAATATTTTTCCACCGGGCTAGTGTGTTTGTGTGTTTTGTTGGGGGGGGGTGTGGGGGGGGGGGG
>JANMDK010000198.1:0-14942 GCA_031376265.1 Pseudomonadota bacterium | reverse complement strand
GGCTCCGGCCGCTGCCGCGCCCTTGAACGCTTCGGGGAACGCCACGCGCTGGACGTCGACCGGCAGGATCTGCACGCCCATCTTGCCGGCTGCCTGCTGCGTCGCCTCGAGCTTGCCGCGATCGGTCTCGAGGTTGCTGCGGTAAAAGAAGGCCACCTTCTTCACCGCCGGCAGGATTTCGTGCAGGATCTCGAGGCGCTTGGGCGCCAGCTCGATATTCAGGCTGGCAAGGCCCGTCACGTTCCCGGCAGGCCGCGCAAGATCCTTCACGAGGCCGGCATGGACCGGGTCGCTCACCATGGTGAACAGGATGGGCACGTCACTCACCGCTTGTTTCGCCGCCACCGCGGTCGCGGTGAACACGGTGACGATGGCAACCACTTTCGACGCGGCAAGTTCTTTGGCCAGTTGCGGCAGACGCCCCGCCTTGCCGTCGGCCCAGCGCTTCTCGATCACCAGGTTCTTGCCTTCGACATACCCCACGTCCCGCAGCCCTGCGCGCAGCACGTCGAGCAACACGGTCTGGGATTCGACCGAGCCTGGCGAAAGCCAGCCAACGCGCAGCGTTTTCGCAGAATCCTGCGCTACCGCCATCGCGGGCAGCAGGAGCGCACAGAAAACGAATCGGCTTAGAACTTCCTTGAAGCTTTTCATTCGATCACCCGGTCTGCGCGCAACAGCAGCGACTGCGGCACCTTCATCCTTAGCGCTTTCGCCGCGCCCTGATTGATCACCAGTTCGAATTTGCTGGCCCGCTCGACCGGCAAGTCACCAGGCTTCGCGCCCTTCAGGATCCTGTCGACGAACGTGGCGGCACGATTGAACATTGCAGGAAAGTCGGCACCGAACCCGACCAAGCCGCCGGCGTCCGCGAATTCGACCGCTGCGATCGCCGGGATACGATGACGAACTGAAGAAGCCGCCATGGCTGCGGCGTTGCCAAGCAACATGGGATCGTCATCGACCACGAAGGCGCCAATCCCAAGCTTCCCCATCGCCGCAATGGCGGTTTCGATCTCCTTGGCATCCTTGACGTCTACCCTTTGCACCCACGCATTGAGCGACTTGGCCGTCTGCTCCAGCGCCTGAAACCGACCGGACGACGCGAGGTCCACGTTGTTGGCATTGGCTAGGAATGCGAGGCGCCGGACCTTCGGCATTGCTTCCAGGGCTAGCTCCAGCCGCTTGGCAGTGATTTCCGGACCGAAAAGGCTCAACCCGGTGATATTGCCGCCCGGCCGCGCCAGATTGTCGACAATCCCCGACGCTTGGGGGTCTCCTAAAGCGGCGAATACGATAGGAATCGATGTCGTGGCCCGTTGGGCAGCCCGTGATCCCGCAGCATGTGTGACGATCACCTCGACCTTGAGCCGCACGAGTTCGGCGGCCAGTTCGGGCAGCCGCTCATACCTGCCTTCAGCCCAGCGGGACTCCATGACCAGGTTCCTGCCTTCGACGTAGCCGAGGTCGCGCAGGCCGTAAAAGAAAGCCGGCCACCGTCCTCCGGCCGCCTTTAAGGAAGACGGTCCAAGGATCCCGATACGGCGCAAGCCTGCAGGCTGCTGGGCAAATGCTCGAAACGGCGCAGTGAGCGCACCTGCGCCAAGCGCAAATAGCAAAGTACGACGCGTGTTCAACCTTCCCCCCGAGATAAGGCGCCCATTATGCGCAGAATGGCATTCCAACGCGCCGATCGTAGGTATGATTCACGCAGGCTTAAACCGGGGGAAAGAGCGATTGCCGGTCCAATTTCAGAACATTTTTATGAAACCTCAAGTGTTGGCGCGCATCGCAAGGACATTTTGTTCCGGTACCAGTACATTCCAGAAGGGCTTTCCATCTTATGAACAGGCGCGAATCGGCACTTGCACTGCTGGCTCTTGCTGCGCTCGGCCCTCGCATCGCCTCCTCGCAGACTTCATCGAGAATACCGATGATCGGTTATCTCGCCCTGGCTCCCGCGCCGAGTTCCCCGTGGGATAGCACGCTGAAGGGACTCGGCTGGATCGAAGGCAAGAACGTTGCCGTTCAGCGGTCCTTTGCCGAAGGGAACGTAGACCGCCTTCCGGCGCTGGCCGCAGATTTAGTGCGCAGGCAAGTCGATATCATATTTACGCACGGCCCTGACGCAACAGTCGCGGCTGCCGTTGCAACCAAGACGATCCCGATCGTGTTCTTTGGCACCGCATATCCGGTCGAACAGGGGCTGGTTGATTCCCTGGCGCGGCCCGGCAGGAACGTTACCGGCGTCGCGTGGCATTCCGCCTTTGTAAAGCAGATCGAGTTCGTCAAGGAGATCGCTCCTCGCGCCAAGCGGGTCGCGCACTTCATCCTGCCGACGGCGATGCGCACGCTCGATGGCAAGCTATTCGCCGGAACCCGCCGGCAAATCGAGTCCACGGCGAAGGCCGCGGGAATCGAGATGCAAGCGTTCCAGGTCGTCAACAAGGAAGACTTCGATGAAGCCTTCAAGGCCATCATTGCGTGGCGCGCGCAGGCACTGATCTTGTATGCAACGCCGCCAACCGTCGTAGCGCGCAAGAAAATCGTCGACTTCGCGAACGCCAATCGATTTCCGACAGTTGGGGATTGGCGTGGGTTTCCCGACGCTGGCGGATTACTTTCTTACGGCCCAGTCACCGCGGAGATGATCGTACAGTCGGTCAGGCAGGTCGACCGAATATTGCGCGGGGCCCGTCCCGCCGACCTGCCTGTGGAACTGCCGACAAGATATGAACTTGTTATCAATCAATTGACGGCTGCCAGCATAGGGATCAAGGTCCCGCAATCTCTGCTGGCACGGGCGGATGAAGTTCTTCAGCAATAGCAGTCCTACAGTTGGGCGAGTGAGGCGTGTACAACTTAGTTGTTCAATCGATCCGCAGGTCCCTGGTTCGATCCCAGGTCGAGGAGCCACCGAATTTTGTTGCAGGTCTTGCACTCAGCCCAGCCATTGCGGTTGGGCTTTTTGCTTTCTGGGATCGATATAGCGAAAGTCCGGCGGTCGGTATAGGGGGACTCGGGGGAACGCGAGTCCGCGAAGCGGGCTCTACTGAACGAAGAAACGCAGAATATGCAGCCGAGAAAGAAAAAGGCAGCCGAGAACGCCGCGCGAAATGAGGCGCTTGGCCACGGCTTTATCGCGATAGTCGGGCAGTAGGTACGGGATCGGACCGCTGCCTAGTCTCATAGACGCGGTAGTCGTATTGAACCCTATGCCCTGTGCACGCTTCGATCTCCGCGTCGCTCATGACTCCCTTGTACACGCACGCCGGTTTGGCGTCGGATTTTGTCAGGGAGCGGGTGGTCGAGGGGCGATTGGAGGTCTGGGCAAACGCGATCGCCGGGCAAAGCAGAAGCACCGCACTGATGACAGCCCAAGCCGCGTCGCGGCTCATTCCGGCCGTATTACTTTGCATACTCATGGTTTTCGATCCAGTGGAAGCATGGTTCATTGTTCGCCGGAAGTGCCGCAAACTCTGTTCGATAGCCCACTTATGCAAGGGAGAATGCGTGAATCCGCAGGTCCCTGGTTCGATCCCAGATAGGGGAGCCAAGAATTACAAGGGCCCAGTCGCGAGACTAGGCCCTTTTTGTTTTCTCACTGTAGGGGAAAAGCAGTCAATGGCGTCAGCTTTGTGGCGGCGAATTGCGAACTTGCAGAAAGCGCATTCCTAAACCCAGCCTTGGCGCCATACCGATCCATCCCGCAGCTCCCGCCAGTGAATGCGCTGGGTCTTCTTGGTGTAGACCGCTTCGATTTCGATCCACTCAATCTTTCCGTCGGGTATCTCGGGCAGTACGACCTTGGTGACCAGAAAGTGCTTTTGCCTGGCCACCGGATTCAGCGCCGTCCACTTGGTCAGCATTAGCTTCTTCGGGTGGACTGAATTTTCGGTCATATTTTCCATCGCTTTCCAGTGCCCGCATCACAGCGGCCGGAACTACGCAGGCTTGCGAAAACCATCCGCGATCCACGCGCTTGCGCTGGCCCTGCTCAGCTTGAACCCGGGACCTACGCGCACCTGGGCCAACACATCGCCGTTGGCATCATGAGCCCGCAGAAGAGCATGGGGATCGTCCTCGTCGGCAACGATTTCCAGCGTAACGCTGAACTGTCCGGATTGCGCATTCACGGTGACGCTCTGGCGGTGGGCCGCAAACAGTTGTTGCTCCTGGCGCAGCCGGAATTCCGAAGCTGTCTTGACCAATGTGTTGAATGCGGCTGAGTCAATCGGCTTCGGGTTTCTCTTGTCACGACCCATCGTCCAAGGGCCGACCAACACGGGCTCCACTTCACCGTCCAGGATCATTTCGACTGCCCAGCCCTCATCGTCTTCGTTCTTGATTACGCGAGCGGTCCAGCCCTTGTCGCGCCACACTCGCGCTTCCTTTACCAACGGGGTGTCTGTCTCAGCGGCATGGTCCATCGCTTTTGTCATCCTGGTTTTATTGCTTCTCGAAACCGACGAACACCGCAGCCTCCGAGACAGACTTGCGCTCGGATACCACCGCATTCGCAGGGAAGTCGTAGTCCGGCCAGCCCAGCGCTATGCTTTTCATGATGACCTGATCGTCGGCTATTCCAGCATGCTCACGCACCACCGGTGATTGCATGATGCCCTGACTGTTGATCACGGCGCCCAGCCCGCGAGACCAGGCGGCATTGACCAGAGCGGTTGCCACGGCGCCACAATCGAATGGCGCATCGTCGCTTCCGTGCAGCACCCGGTCATAAGTCACGATCACGCATACAGGCGCGTCGAACTGGCGGAAACCGCGCATCACCCAGTCCTGACGCCCCTCCTTGTCTTCGCGCTCGATGCCCATGGCGGAGAACAATTGCTTGGCTACGCCGATCTGCCTTTCGCGGTGCTTGCCTGCAAAGGCCGGACCCGTGCGGAACTCGCGCGATTGCGGCACGCCTGCCACCATTCGTTCGGTATTGCCCGCCCTGATTCGATCCAGCGGTTCGCCGGTGATGACGTAGAAATTCCAGGGCTGGGTATTCATCGAAGAAGGCGCGCGCATCGCCAAACCGAGGATTTCCTCGATCAGCGCTTTGGGAACCGGGTCGGGTTTATAGCCGCGTATGCTGCGGCGGCCGAGGATAACGTCGTCAAACAGCATTGGTGGCTCCATAGATAGCCGGCTCGCTCTTTAACCTGCAGAGGTGTCCTTCGCAGCTCGTGCCAGGTAATGCTACTTCAGCTGGCCCGCGCCCCTAGGCCGTGCCATTCCTCGCTCAATCGGCCCACGGCCGCGATCGAGGCTCCGGCAGCCTGGCCGCCGGCGGAGGCTCCCAGGCTCAGCTACGCTCGGCGATTCGCTCGAGTTTCCTGCCCAGCATCCACGACAGCACGAGGAACACCAGCAGCATGACCATGCCGAGGCCCGAGAAAGCGTCGTTCATCAGCTTCTCCGAAAGGTGGCCATACGCATGACCGGCCGAAAGAAGGACACCCGACCAAAGGCCGGCGGCGACAAAATTGAAAGCGAGGAAAGTGGACCAGGGCAAACGCGACATGCCGTAGGCGAATCCGGCGACGCCGCGAATGCCGTGCGGATAGCGGTGGAACAGGATCAGCCAGACGTAGTAGCGATCCACCAGCCGGACTACGATCTGGCTCATGCGGTGCAACCTTGGAAAAGATGCGAGCCACTGGTTGCCGAAACGCCGTCCGATCCAGAAGCGAACCGCATCGCCCGCAAAACTGCCTGCCCACACGATCATAATCAGCACGCCGAGGTTGAGCGCGCCTGAACTGGAGGCATAACCGGCGAAAAGCGTAAGCAGCAGGCTGTGCGAGAAAGCGAACGCGAAAATGAGGCCGTAGGCCGCATCGCCATGCTGGCGTAACAGCTCGAGGAACGAGGCAAGGTCGGTCGGGAGGATCAATTGCGAATGCCCTATTCAGAAACATTGAGGATAACGTACTTGGCCGGGAGGGCTCTCGCCCTGCTTGTCGCTGCTCTCGCCTTCTCCGGTTGCGCCCTCACGCCGAACGAAGTGATGCAGACGGGGATCAGGCAAACGGCGTCGAGTCGCCTGACGCCGCGCGAGGTCGCCGCTTGCATCGGCAGGAACGCCGATGGTGTGACGCGCTCGGGCAGGACGATTGGCTATCCTACGGGCCGCAGCGAGTTCGAGGTGATATTGCACTATCCGGACGCGGGTACCGCGGCGGTTTTTTCGATCAAGGCATCCGGCACCGGCTCCGGCATCACCGCCTGGATCGCGCCCTCTATCGCCTCGCCCGAGATTGCGTTCGGAAACCTAACGTGGAGTTGCTGAGACTATTCCGGCGAATACCCCGCCTTGCGCATCATCTCGGTAAACGACACCACGAGCCTGGCCTGGCGGCCTGCAAATTCGGCGGGGGTGCCGGTTTGCACGTCCAGTCCTGTAGTGAGGAGCTTGCCACGCAGATCGGCCGATTCGGTCGCGGCGCTCAGTTCTCGATTCCAGGCATCGATGATTGCCGGATTCATCTTCGCCGGCCCGTAAAAGCCGTAGAACCCTTCGTAGTTCAGGCTCGGATAGCCGAGCTCGCTGACGATCGGCAGGTCAGGCGCGAACGAAAGCCGCTTGGGTGAACTCACGGCGACGATCCGGATCTTGTCGGCCTGATGCTGCGTCAGGAAATCGGTGACACCGCCGCAGCCTGACGGCACATGGCCGCCGTACAGATCGGTCAGCAAGGGCGCGGCCCCCTTGTAGGCCACCGCTTCGAGCGGGATACCGATCGCCTGACCAAGCAGCACACCGAAGAAATGGGTGTTGCTTCCGGGCGCGGTCGTGCCGAAGGCGTTCTTGCCCGGATTCTTCTTGAGCCAGGCCACATATTCGCCCAGGGTTCGCACGCCAAGCGTCGACGACACCACGAACGCGGTGGCGGTCCCCCCGGTCAGGGCGATCGGGGTGAGGTCTTTGTCGAGATCGAAACCCGGTGACTTGCGCGTGACCGTGAGCGCCACCGTGGTCGCGCTGGTGCCGTACATCAGCACCGTGCCATCGGGCGGCGATTTCCTCAGCGCATCGATGGCGAGGGCACCGCTCGCCCCCGACCGGTTCTCGACGATGACATTGGCGCCGGTGCGCTCGCGCAGTTTGTCGGCGACATAGCGGGCCATGATGTCGGAGCCGCCACCCGGCGGAAAGCCGACAAGGATGCGAATGGTGCCGGTGGGCAGGCCCTGTTGGGCGCGAGCTGCCGGGCCGAGGCCCACGAGCGCCAGTGCGCCGCCGGCCTGCAAGAGGACGCGCCGGCGATGATTGAAATTGCCTGGTGTCTTCATCTTGGTCTCCTGCCGCCTGCGCGGCTAGTTCTGTTCATTGCTACACGAATCCCTCGACAAGCGCTGCCAGCGCTTCCGGCTGGTCGTGGTGGACGTTGTGTCCGGCGCCCTGCACGCGCTCCACGCCGGCGAGGCTCTGGAACGCCGACAGGCGTGCTTTATGGCGCTCCGGGTCGCGTGCGGCATTTAACGCCGCCGCCGATTCGGCGCCCTCCACCCACAGCACCGGCGCCGCGATCTGGCTCCAGCAGCAGCGTGATTCCTCGAAACTCAAGGAAACGGGCGAGACGAACTTGTGCGCCGGATCTGCGCGTCGCACCACAGTGCCATCGGGCTCCAGCTGGCCCCAGTGCTGCACCAGGAACGCGGCGCGCTCCTCGGTGAGGCGCGGGTTCTCGGCCATCATGCGCTCGGCGAAATCCTCGTAGCTGTCGTACGGGCGCTGCTTCTCGCCGCGCACCAATTGCTGCAGCCACTTGGCGATGCGCCGCGGCGCGTCCTCGGCACGCGAGGGCGGGCCACCGAAGCCCTCGACGTTGACGAACTTGCGGATGCGCTTGGGCTTGGCGCCGGAGTAGATCGCGGCGATGTTCGCGCCCATGCTGTGCGCCACCAGCAGCGCAGGCAGGGCCGGCTCGAACTCGTCGAGGACGGCATCGAGGTCCGCCACCAGGTCCAGGGACCAGTAGCTATCGGCCTTGCTCCATTCGGTCAGGCCGTAGCCGCGCCAGTCAGGCGCGATCACATGCCAGTCGCGCTGCAGGGCATCGACAGTGAACTGCCAGGACGCCGAGACGTCCTGGAAGCCGTGCAGCATGAACAGCCTGGGCGCGCTGGCAGCGCCCCAGGTGCGGATGTGGTACTTCAGGCCGCGCACATCGATGAACAGGGATTGGCATTCTTTCATGGCGTTCGCATCCCTTGTTTGGAGAGTTTCCGACGGAACGATACTTTATCGCCAACTCCGAAAATCAGCCTTGTTCGCGGGTGTTTGTCTTTGTCCTGGCCGCGTTTGCGCGCAGCGCAGCTTCGAACGCGATACGCGCCCAGCGTGCGGCCTGCGCAGCGTCTTCCATCACCGATTCGGGGGCCGTGTAGTAGGAGAGCTTCGCGACCTTTCCTTTGCGCCGGTACTCGAACTGGGCCAAGCCGAGCTGCGTGAAACGTGGGACGCTTTCCGCATCGGCCTTCAGGTACAGCGTGTCCTTGAAAACGAGGCCGAACATGAGGCCATCGCGAAACAGGCCATGGCCGCTAAACATCCGCTTTGCGGCAAATGGCCCGAACAGGCGAAAGACGTCTTTCAGGTGGTCGATGAATTCGCTCATGGGAGGCAGTGCCAGTCGCTTGCACAGTCGCCTAAATCTGCAGACTGCGTGACAAGCTACACAAGCCTGCAACCTTCAAGGCGCGCGCTTTGCGTACGCCGCCAGCCGGTCGGCCTCTTCCTGGAACCGCGGAGTTTCGTCGCGCGGCTGGCGCGTATCCCCGCCGGTGGCCTGCCCCGCCGCTTGCCGCCATTCGCCTTCCCAGCGGTTGGGCAGGCGCTGGACCGTCCCGGGCTGCGTCATGGTCTCGAACCCGCGAAGAGCAGCGCGCACGATGGCGAGCTGGTCGGCTGGATCGAACGGCTTGCCCGCGCTGTGGCCCAGCGGGTAGTCGACGAAGCTGGCGCGCGGCGGCCGGCCGCTCTCGAGGATGTCTAGCGCACTGCCAAGGCACATCGTTGGAAGGCCGTTGGCTTCGAGGTGCCGGGCTACCAGACTCACGGTCTGGTGGCAGACGGGTCACATCGCTACAAGGAGCGCCGCGTCGACCTTCCGGTCCCGGAATGCGGCCAGCAGCGCCGGCGCAAGCTCCTCGCGCACGCGCCGCTGCGAATACACGGCCCCCATACACGAAAAAAAATCGCCCGCGACCTCGCCGATCAAGCCCTCGGCGGCCAGCGCGTTCATCGCGCGGATCGGGAAGATGCAGTTCGGGTCGCGTCTCGCGTCCATGAGATAGTTCTCGGTCAGGTGCGAGAAGCGCAGGTCGCCCTCGGCGGTCGCAGCGGGGATTTCCCGCATCGAGGCGTCGTCCTTGTAGTGATAAGCCAGCTGTCCGAGCGCGTACGCGCCGGACGTCGACAGCATTCCTATGCGCGAGGCCGACAGCGGCTTGGCGAGCGGCTGCCAGGCCGGCGCCTCGTCGGCCTTGAACCAGCGATAAGGCGCGTAACCGAGGCGCTGGTAGCGCTCGGCGATCGATTGCATATAGCCGACGGTCATGGATTCTGCTCCCGGTTGCAGGACCGATGCTAGCGGAAAGGATCGATCCCGGTGAGCTCGCGGCCCTGAATCAGCGTGAGGATGCCGGGCGTGCCGTCGGGGATCGTCAGGCTCCGCACGTCTCGCGCCAACTGCTCGAGTCCGAGCTCGCGGCTCAACCCCATCGCGCCATGGACGCGCATTGCAAGCGCGATAGCCTGGTCGCACGAATCCACCGCATAGCGCTTCGCCATTGCCGACAAGCCGTTTGCACGCTCGCCCCGGTCCAGCGCGGCAAGCGCGCTGTAGCAAAGCAGGCGGCTCGCAATCACCGCGGTCTCGATGTCTGCAAGGTCTTTCTGGATCAGCTGGAAGCCGCCGATGTAGCGCCCGAACTGCTTGCGCTCGCCCGCGTACTTGCGCGCTGCATCCAGCGCTTTTTGGCCCGCTCCCACGGCAAGCAGGCCTACCAGCGGCCGGTTGGCGAGCCACGTGAGCGTCAGCAGCTTCGCGGTTTCCCCCGTGTCGGGGCACAAGTTGCGCTTTGGCACGCGGCATCCGTCGAACGCCACCTCGCCGAGCGGCGCCTGGCGCAACCCGTGCATCTGGATCTCGCGCGCCTCGAAAGGCGACTCGACCGGGTCGACGAGCACCCTTGCGAGGCTGGTGGTGCCGTCGGCATTGACCTTGCGGCAGGTGACGTTCATCAGGTCGCAGACGGTGGAGTTGGAGATCCACTGCTTCCTGCCCTTGAGCACGAGGTGGTCGCCGTCCTCGGTCACCGTCGTCTTGATGCCGCGCGGGTCCGAGCCGACGTCCGGCTCGGTGCTCGCGGTGCACGCGATCTTGCGCCCGCTCATGAGGTCGGCGAGATAGCGCTCCTTCTGCTCGTCGTTGCAGCCGAAGAAGACGCGCGCGGTGGTGGCCTCGTGCGGCTGCACTATCAGCGTCACGTTCGGCGGGATCTGCTCGGTGATCAGGCCGTAGTCGAGCATCCGCAGGCCCGCGCCGCCGCTCTCCTCCGGGATCCGCGCCGCGGTCAGTCCCAGCTCGGCCGCCTTCTCCATCACTTTAAGGATGACGGGCTTGGGCAGCGCGCGGTCCTTGTCGTTCGCGTCCAGCAGGGGCTGGATGTGCTTGTCGACCAGCTTGCGCGCCGCGTCGACCATCATGCGCTGCTCTTCGCTGAGGGAAAAATCCATGGATTCGCTTTCCTTTGTTTGGTGTTCGGCTCAGGCGACCAGGCGGGGCGCGACCGGCTGGGACCCGAGCTCCGTGGAAATCCGCGCCGCAGTACGCACCACGTGCGGGATGCACGCATCGACCAGCTCGCGGGTCATGCGGAACACCGGCATCCCGATGCCGCATGACAGCGTCACCGTACCGGAATGGTCGCGGATCGGGGCCGCGATGCCGCCCATTTCGGGATGGTTTTCCGCACGCGTCACTGAATAGCCTTTCGCCGCGGTCTCGCGCAGGATCGCGAGGAGGCGCTGCGGACTGGTGACGGTCTTCGCGGTGCGCGCCTCAAGCAGCTGTGCGAGCACGCGCTCGGCCACCGCCGGGTTGAATGCGAGGATGCTGCGTCCCGTGGATGTGCACCACGCCGGGCTGAGCTGCCCCACCCTGGTCTGCACCCGGATCGAGCGCGGGCTCTCGACCCGGGAGATGTAAACGATCCCGCCGGAGTCGTCGAGCATGGACAGGTGCACCGTCTCGTCCGTCGCTGCCACCAGTTCCTCGAGGTAAGGCCGCGCGACCTTCACCACATCGAGCCGGCCTACGACGGCGGCGCCCAGGCGCCAGACCTTGAGCGTGAGGCTGTACTGGCTGGTGTTCGGGTCCTGCGCAAGGAAGCCCGTGTTGACCAGGGTGGCGAGTATGCGGTGCACGGTGCCCTTCGGCTTGCCGGTGGCCTCGACGACCGTCATCAGCTGGACCGGCCCGCCGGTGCTGCCGATGAATTCGAGCACCTCGAGCGTCCCGGCCGCAGAGGCGATCAGGTGGTTGCGGCCCGGCGCCTTGCCTTCACGCTTCCTGGTCTTGCCTGGGGCGGGCATACGGGGCCTCCGCGTCGCATTGGAATGGGTTCTACTGTGCAGAACCTTGATTACAGCTTCATGATACTGTCTCCGCTGCCCTATGCCGAATGCTGCGTTGCGGGTTTTACATAGCGGAACCACAATCTCACCCGGCAAGGTAAGCTTGCCTCGCGATGAACGCCAACGGCCCCCTTTCCGACTACCGCGTGCTGGAGCTCGGCTCGACGGCTGCGGGCCCGTTCTGCGCGAGGCTGCTGGCCGATTTCGGTGCCGAGGTCATCAAGATTGAGGCCATCGAGGGCGACCCGATCCGGCAGATGGGCGAAGCGGTCAACGGCAAGTCGCTCTATGGCTCGAGCATCGCGCGCAACAAGCTGATCGCGTCGTTCAATTTCCGCAAGCCCGAGGCGCGCGACCTCATCAAGAGGATCATCCCGAAATTCGACATCGTGGTGGAGAATTTCCGCCCGGGCACGCTGGAGAAATGGGGCCTGGGCTACGAGGACCTGCGCAAGCTCAATCCCGGCATCATCATGACCCGCATCAGCGGCTACGGGCAGACCGGCCCCTACAAGGACCGCCCGGGCTACGGCGTGATCGGAGAGGCGATGAGCGGCCTGCGCCACATGATCGGCGATCCCGACCGGCCGCCCTCGCGCGCCGCGATCCCGCTCACCGACTACATCACCGCCCTTTATGCGGCCTTCGGTACGGTCACCGCGGTGGTTGCGCGCCAGCAGAGCGGCGTCGGGCAATGCATCGACGCGTCGCTGGTGGAGTCGGCGTTCAGCTTCATGGAGTACCACGTCCCTGCCTACGAGAAGGCCGGGAAGATCGGCGTGCGCACCGGCCCGCGCCTGGCCGACAGCGCGCCCAACACCTTGTATCCCACGCGCTGCGGAAACTACATCCACATCGCCGCGCTCGCCGATACCGTGTTCCGCCGGCTCGCGATCGCGATGGAGCGCCCCGAGCTCGGCAGCGATCCGCGCTTCGCGGAAATGAAGGCCCGCAACCAGAACCAGGAGCTGATCGACAGCCTCGTCGCCGAATGGACCATGGCGCATGACATCGACGAACTCGAGGCTGTCCTCAACAAGGGCGACGTGCCGGCCAGCCGGATCTTCACGATGGAAGACATCTTCAAGGACCCCCACTACCGTGCACGCGAGATGCTCGTGCCGACGCCCGACGACGACATGGGCAGCGTGACGCTGGCGGGCGTGGTGCCCAAGCTCTCGGCTACACCCGGCAAGCTGCGCTGGGCCGGGCACCGTATCGGGCAGGACACGCGCGAGTTCCTCAAGGAGGCCGCGCACCTCTCTGACGCGGACGTCGACCGGCTGGTGGCCGACGGCGTGGTGTACTGCGACCCGAAATCCGAATCACTGCGCGAGACCGGCCAGACCGTCTAGGTTCCTTCGCCCTTCCCCACATCCACAAGGCATCCCAATGGAATCCTTCAAGGCGTATCGCGTCCATACTGTCGACGGCAAGCCCGTGTGCAAGTTCGAAAAGCTCACCCTGGCCGAGCTCGATCCCGGCGCCGTCCTCATCAAGGTGGCGTTCTCTGCGATCACCTACAAGGACGCGATGGCGGCGCGCGGCGTCGGCAAGAACGTGCGCACCGACCGCCCTTGTGTCACCGGGGTCGACCTGTCCGGCGAAGTCGTTTCCTCCGAGGACCCGCGCTTCAAGACAGGCGACAAGGTTATCGTGACCAACTACAAGCTCGGCGTGGAGCAGGACGGCGGCTATGCGGACTACGCGCGGGTGCCCGGCGACTGGATCGTGCCGCTGCCGGCCGGGCTTTCCCTGTATGAGGCGATGGGCCTGGGCACTTCTGGGCTCACTGCAGCGCTCGCGGTGGACCGGCTCGAAGCCGTTGGACTGACGCCTGCGCAGGGTGCGGTCGGCGTCACCGGCGCCACCGGCGGAGTCGGCAGCCTTGCGGTAAACATGTTTGCGCAACTCGGCTACAAGGTGGTCGCGATTTCCGGCAAGCGCGAACAGGAAGCCTTCCTCAAGTCGATCGGCGCCGAAACGCTCCTCCTTCGCGAGGACTTCCTGCGCGACCGCGCGCCTCTGGCGCCGCCGCTCTTCGCCGGCGCCCTGGACAACGTCGGCGGGATCTTCTTCGACCGCCTGGCCGCCAAGATGCAGCCGTTCGGGAAAATGGCCGTGGCCGGCATGGCGGTCGGCGCGGAAGTGACTATGACGGTGCTGCCGCTGATCCTGCGCTCGATCGACATCCTCGGCATCAACGTCTCCCGACAGCTCCAGATGAAGGAGCGCCGCCGCCTCTGGGAGCGCATGGCGACCGACCTCAAGCCGAGGAACCTTGCCGAAATCTCGCGCCCGATCCCTTTCGAGGACCTCGACCGCACGATGGACAAGTTCTTCGATGCAAGCACCGTCGGCCGCGTGGTGGTCGAAGTCGGCTCCAGGGCCCCTGCGCGCGCCTGAGGTGCAAGCGGCCGGCAATACACCCATGGACGAGTGGACCGACGTCATTGTCGCCGGCTACGGGTTCGCCGGCGGCGTTGCGGCCATCACCGCGGCCGACGCGGGCCGGGACGTCCTGCTGCTCGAGAAGATGGCGGTGCCCGGCGGCATCTCGATCTGCTCGGGAGGCGGCTTCCGGGTCGCGCGCGATGCGGCCCGCGCGCTCGAGTACCTTGTCGCCACCAACGCGGGCTCGATCGACATGGCGCTCTTGCAGGCGATGGCGGAAGAGATGGTCGCGTTGCCGCAGTTCGTCGAGAAGCTCGCCGCGATCAATGGCGCCACGCTCGTCACGCTCGAGCGTCCCGGCAGCTACCCGTTCCCGGGCTGCGATACATTCCGGTTCCTCGAGGTGGACGCAGTCCCCGGGTTCGACGCGAAGGTCGCCTATCCGAAAGTGCGCTCGCTGCGCGCCGGCATCAACGCCTTCAAGGTCATCGACGACAACATCCGCGCGCGCCCGCGGATCGAGGTGCGCTGCTCAACTCCCGCAATGCGGCTGCTGAAGGACGAGTCCGGCGCGGTCTCGGGCGTTGAAGTCGACGGCCCGCACGGCGTGCGGCAGATAGGCGCGCGCTGCGGTGTGGTGCTCGCGTGCGGAGGGTTCGAGTCGAGCCCGGACATGCAACGCCGCTACTGGCAGCTGCGGCCGGTGCTGCCCAGCGCGACCCGCGGCAACACCGGAGACGGTTATCGCATGGCGCAGGCGCTTGGCGCCGAGCTCTCGCACATGTGGCACTTCCACGGCAGCTACGGATTCCGCCACACAGATCCTGCCTACCCTTTCGGCATCCGCTCGAAGAAGCTGCCCGACTGGGTGCCGGACATGCTCGACACGAAGGCGCAG
>JANMDK010000194.1:0-9236 GCA_031376265.1 Pseudomonadota bacterium | reverse complement strand
GCGGTCTTCGAGGACGCGGTCGTAGTTGATGCCAAGGGGAATGAACACGACATCGCGCTCGCCGGAGGTCTTGAAGCCGCGCATCATGTAGTCGAGCACCCCAAGGCGCGGCTCGCGCATGCGGCCGTCGCGCGAAAGCCCGCCTTCAGGGAATACCGCCTGCGGGACGCCGGCTTCGGTCGCCATCGCGATGTAGCGTTCGAGTACCTTGCGATAGAGGTCGTCCTTGGAGTTGCGCCTGACGAAATACGCGCCCATCGACCGGATCAGGTGCGACAGCGGCCAGATGCGCGCCCACTCGCCGACCGCGTACGAAAGCGCAGCCTGGTCGGCAGCGAGGTAGCCGGCAAGCACGTAATCCATGTTGGAGCGGTGGTTCATGACGAACACCACGGTGGCATCCGGGTCGATCGCGGCGAGGCCTTCGGTATCGACGTAGCCCAGGCGCACGCGGTAAAGCGCCTGCGCCACCCGCCTTCCGATCCAGTAGCCGATGCGGAAATAGAGGTACGCGTTGAAGGCAGGCACCGTCTCGCGCGCGTAGCGCTCGACGATCGCCTGCACGGTTTCGCGCGGAACCTTGTGGGTGGCGGCGAAATTTGTCGCCGCCTCCTGCACTTTCGGGTCGAAGAGCAGCCGGTCGATGAGCACGCGGCGCTTGGTGCGCTGGAAAGGGCGGATGCCGATCTTGAGGCGCGCAGAGACTTCCTCGATCAGCTTTTCGGCCGAGGAAGACGCCACGAAACGCAACGCTGGCAGCAGGACGTGCTCGAGCACCGCAAGCGCGGCCAGCGCGGCCATGAGCGCGAACAGCACGAACGGAACGCTGACTGCGTCGGTCATTGGCTCTCCCCAGCCTTTCCTGCAGTCTACGCGGCCATTGCCGCCACCGTCACGCCGCGAATCCCATTGCGGTCGATGGCTTGGGCCACCATGCCCGAGGCCTTGGCTTCCTCGGCGAACGCGGCGAGGTACTTGGCCGCCTCCGGCCGTCCCTTGGGGGTGCCGATGGCTTGCTGGATCGCGGTGAAGCGGCCTTCGAGCACCCGGGCCCCGGGCATTTGCTCGGCATCGGTGACTAGGCGGGGCCGGAGCCCCGCCAAGGCGTCGAATTTCCCGCCTTTGAACTGCTGCCACGAAGCTTCGATCCCGTCGACCCGAACGAGCTCGGCGTTTTTGAGCGTGCGTGCGAGGTACAGGTCGTACGCGCTGCGCCCGGAAATGGAGATACGCACGCCCTTGCGATCCAGCTCGTCCACAGATTGGATCGGCGAGCCCGGAGGCACGAGGTAAGTGGCCTCGATTTCGAGGTAGGCGGCGGAAAAATCAATTTCGCTGGCGCGCGCCGGCTCGGCACCGAGGAATGCGACGTCCCACGCGCCGGTGCTGGCGGCATCGGCTACCTTGCCGGGCGATTCGTAGCCGAGAAATTCGACCTCGACCCCGAACCGCCGGCCGAGCTCGCGCGCGAGATCGGGCACGATGCCCGCCGCAGGCCCCGGCACCGGCGGCTTGCTGATCAGCAGGAAGTTGGACAAGTTGAGCGCGACGCGCAGCTTGCCCTTGGGCGTGAGCTGCGCTTGCGCAGCGGGAGAAAGCTCAGTCATTGCGCATGTATCCGTTGAGGTCGGGGGTGGAAAGGGTCTGGTCGAGGTAGCCGAAGCTGCCTTTGTCCTTCACTTCGCGTGCAGCGGCGACGAGGCCGCTCATCGCCGCGCGATAGAGCGAAGTCGCGAGGCTGATGCGCTTGACGCCGGCCGCTTCGAGCTCGGCCACCGAGAAGGACTTTCCGCGGATGCCGGCCATGAAGTTGAACGGCTTCGACAGGCTGGCGCAGACGGTGCGCACCGCCGCGAGGTCGGGCAGGCCGGGCGCGAACAGCACGTCGGCGCCGGCTTTCTCGAACGCCTGCAGCCGGCGGATCGTGTCGTCGAGATCCGGATTGCCGCGCAGGAAATTCTCGGACCGCCCGGTCAGCATGAAGTGGAAAGGCAGCGCACGCGCCGCCTGCACCGCGGCCGAGATACGCTCGGTTGCCTGGCCGATGTCGTAGAGCGGCTTGTCCTTGTTGCCGCTTGCGTCTTCGATCGACCCGCCGACGAGACCCGCCTCGGCCGCGAGGCGGATCGTCTCGGCTGCGGCCTGCGGGGAGTCGCCAAAGCCTTTCTCCAGGTCGGCCGCGACCGGCAGGTCGGTGGCTTCAACGATTGCACGCGCATGGGCTAGGGCCTCCTCGCGCGTGACCTTGCCGTCGCGCTTGCCGAGCACGCCGGCCGAAGCGCCGCTGGACGTGGCCAGCGCTTCGTACCCGAGCGCGGCGAGGACGCGTGCCGAACCGCCGTCCCACGGGTTGGGAATGACGAAGGCGCCCGGCTTGCGATGCAGCGCCAGGAAGCGCTCGGCCTTCTCGGATTGCGTGGGCATGGATCCTCCAATGGAATTCACGCAATAATAAGCGAATGGCCGCGAAGGAACGCTTGCTGAAGAAGTACGAGGCTGCGGCTATCGCCTGCGCGACCGATGCCGCGTCCCCGGCGATGGATTTCTATTCGCCGTTCGGGCCGATGATCGCAAAAACGCGGTTGCCCGAAAGCGTGCTCGATCGCATCAACCGCCATGTCGATGCGCTGGTCGAGCCCGGCGTCGGCAAGGAGATGCTGCTGCCGCCCGGCCTGCTTGGAGAAGGCGGCGCCGATTCGCTCCTGCAGCATGCGGAGCGCGCCATCCGCCGCTACCTCGGCGGGCTGGAGGGTACGAATCCCAGCGCGATCGATTTCGAGGTGTGCTGGGTAGTGAGCCAGTACGCGGGCACGCCAAGCCCGGTGCATTTCCACTCGGCCGACCTGGCGGGCGTGATCTACCTCAAGCTGCCCGAAATCGATGCCCGCGAGGAAGACAAGACCTACATTTCCGGCCGGCACGCGGGCTACATCAACTTCATGATCGGCGGCAAGCAGCGGTTCTCGAAGTCGATCATGAGCTTCAAGCCGCAGGTGGGCGACTTCTACCTGTTCCCCGGCTGGCTCCTGCACGGCGCCGAGCCTTTCCGCGGACAGGGCGAAAGGCGGTCGATGTCTTTCAATGCCGTCGTGACCGGCGGCGGGGACTGACACGCAACGAGTGATTCGACTACCGCGCGGAGGCGATGCCCGCGGCGTTGATCGCCTCGATCAGCGCGCGATGGTCCGGCAGTTGCTGCGCGATCGCGTCGTTCTGCGCCTTGATCTGCTCAAGCACCTTGCGGGCTTTCTTGACGTCGACCTGGTGCGCCATCGGGTGCGGGGTGCGCGGCAGGCGGTCGAAGCCGGTCGCGATCGCATAGAAGCTCGGCTCGCGGAAGAGCGACGGGTTGACCCAGTCGAGCAGCCCGGTCTGGTGATAGAAGTAAAGCGTCTGCGCGAGCGTGTCCGGCGGCACCGCGTGCCGGTTGGCTTTCCAGAACTCGCTATCGTCCCGCCGGTTGAGCAGGTAGTGCAGGATGATGAAGTCGCGCACCTGCTCGAACTCCGCGCCCATCTGGTCGTTGTACTTGCGCACCAGCGCGCCGTTGAACTGGGTGTCGGGAAAGTAGTCGAGCAGGAGCTCCACGCCCTTCTGGATCAGGAAAATCCCGGTCGACTCGAGCGGCTCCAGGAACCCGGCGGAAAGGCCGATCGACAGGCAGTTCTTGACCCAGAAGTTGGCGCGGCGCCCGACGCGCATCCTGATAATCGAGGGCGAGCTCTTGTCGGGGTCCTGGCCTGCATGCGCAATGAGCTCGCGCGCAGCTGCATCGTCGGCAACGAAGCGGCTCGAATACACATAGCCCGTACCGATGCGGTGCGAGAGCGGGATGCGCCACGCCCAGCCGGCGCTCAGCGCCGTCGCCCGCGTGTAGGGCGGCATCGGGCCTTCAAGCGCGACCGGCATGACCGCGGCGCGATCGCAAAAGAGGTGATTGGACCAGTCCACGTGCGGGTCGCCGAGCGTTTTCTCGATCAGCAGCCCGGCGAATCCGGTGCAGTCGATGTAGAGATCGGCGGCAAGGCGGCCGTGGTTTTCTGTTTCGACGCAGGCGATGAAGCCGCGGGCGTCGAGCTGTACGTTGCGGATTTCGTCGACCACATGGTGAACGCCCCGCGAAATCGCCAGCTTGGAGAGGTAGTCCGCAAATGCGCGCGCGTCGAGGTGGTAGGCATAGGCCCCCTGCTGGGTGACCACGGAGGCTTGCGTCAGCGTGCGGGGCGCGCGATTGAGGTCGCCGAGCAGCGCCGTCAGCGAGTACGAGGTGTAGGGTGCGTCCTCCTGGCCGGCGCGCTTGTCGCGCAGCCAATGATGGAACACCGGCAGGCTCTCGACCACGGGCGCGCCGATGGGCCCGAACGGATGCCAAATCTCATCCTTGGCGCCCGCGGTGGCGCCCCGGTTCCAGTCGACGAACTTGATGCCGAGCTTGTACGTCGCATGGCACTTGCGCAGGAAATCGTCTTCCTCGATGCCGAGCATCCTCAATAGCGGGACGATCGGCGGCACCGTCGCTTCGCCGACGCCGATGGTGCCGATGTTCGCCGATTCGACGAGCGTGATGCTGCAGCGGGTCGGGTCGAGAAAACGGTTGAGGAATACGGCAGCGATCCATCCCGAAGTACCGCCGCCGGCGATCAGGATGTTCTTGATGGAATCTTTCATGGCCCCAATACTAGCAATCCATGCTCGATAGCAGGCAGGCATTGCGGATGGAGGGCACGCCGGGAACCGAACGCGATTACCTTTGCGTCGACGCGTTCATGCGCGACGCAGTGGGCGCACGGGCGTTGTCGAGCGCGTTCGAGCTCGGGATCGTCGACGAGCTTCTCTCCAGGCCCGCGAGCACACAGGCGGAACTCGGCGCGAGGGCGGGCACCGACGCCCGTGGCCTGCATCTGCTCCTTGGCTTGCTCAATGCTGCCGGCGTTGTCGAAGCACAAGGGGAAAGCTTTTCGTTGACCGGCGAATTCCGCTCGGCGCTCAGATTTCGCGACCTGGTCGAGGCCAAGCTCGATTTCGCAGCGGCGGTTGCGCCGGATTTCCTCGATCTGTTCACGCTGCTATTGAAGGATCCGGCCGCCTTTTTCGAGCGAGCCAAGCTGTTCGAGCTGTTCTCGTACGACCGTTGCTTCGACCCGACGGCTGAGAACATCGCCGCCACCGCCCGCTGGATGCGGTTTACGACCGCGCTGACGCGCTATGAGTCCGCCGCCTGCTTCACCAACCACGATTTCACCAAGCACCGGCGGATGCTGGACGTCGGCGGCAACAGCGGCGAGTTCGCCTTGAAAGCCTGCGCGGCGGCCCCGGGCCTGAAAGCCACGGTCTTCGACCTTCCTCTGGTATGCGACATCGGAGAGCGGCACATCCAGGGACACCCCCAGGCAAGCCGGATCGATTTCGTCCGCGCAACGCCGGAGCGCGGCCTGCTGCCGCCGGGCGCCGACCTCGTGACCTTCAAATCGATGCTGCACGATTGGCCCGACGAGCCGATGCAGGCCTTCCTGGATCGCGCGCACGACGCGCTCCAGCCCGGGGGCACAGTGCTGATCTTCGAGCGGAGCCCGGTCGTGGTCGACCAATTGCCGCCTTACCCGGCGATCCCGTTGCTGCTCTTCTTTCGCTCCTACCGCGCGGCCGAGGACTATCGCCAGCCGCTTTCGCAGGCGGGATTCGTGGATTTCGAAGCCCGCCGGGTCGATCTCGACATGCCTTTCATGCTGGTCACCGCGAAGAAGCGGGCCAACCGGTGAAGCGCGCGCCCGAAATCGAAAAAGGCAACGAGCCGCAGTACGACTTCTGCCTCTGGGAATACCAGCCGCCCGCGCCTTCGGCCGGCAAGCTGCGCTCGTTCAACCTGCTGGCGAATACGTTCGAATCCGAAGGGCTGGGCGAGCGCGCTTTCGAGGTGGTCTCGGCGATCCGCGGCGGCCTGGGCGAGTCGCGCAGCGTCTGGGGCGTCAAGCAGGAGGGCGGGCAGATCAGCTGGGAGTTCTATTTCTACGACTACGAAAGGCTGCAGCGCGAGCGCTCGATCGAGCGCGTGCTGGGCCTCATCCGTCCGTGGGTGCCTTGCGAGGTGCCTTTCAGCGAGCGCCAGCCTTACTTCATGTTTTCGCTCGACCTCGGCCGCGCGCAGTTGGCCGAAGGCCGGCCGCTCGAGGAACTGCAGGTGTATATCGGCAACATCGGCGGCACGGTCTCGTCCGGCATCTGCTACGAAGTGACGCGAGAGCAGACGCGCCTGAAAAACCTCTACTATTTTTTCGACGCCCGCACCGAGATGGAGAACATCGTCGGCAAGATGACTTCCTCGATCCATCTCGACGCTCCGGGCCTCAACCTCGACTCGGTCCTCTGGCCGGACCTGCGCGGGTGCCAGATCATCGTCGTTTCCAACAAGCAGCAGCGCGACGGGATCTATTTTTCGCGCGTCGACGTGGACCAGCTGCTCGTGTTCCTCGAGAGGCTCGACTACCCTCGCGAGCACGTCGCTTTTGTCTCTAAAAACAGGGGGAAACTCGACCACTTGTTGTACGATGTCGGGTTCGATTACCGCGTAGAAAACGGAAGGCTCAGGATCTTGAAGAGTGCCTACTATGGCGTCTTCTGAAAGCGTCGTCCGGCCGGTGCGGTTCATGCGGCCGGCTGGCGGCGCGCGCGCGCTACAGCCCGCAGCCGGTCCTTCGATGGGGTGCTTCGACCACACGCGCTACGTGTCGATGACCATGGAGTTCCGCTGCAACCTCAAGTGCGTGCACTGCATGATCGAGGGCACGATGGAACGCCTCGAGCCGCAGACTTTCGACCAGTTCAAGCGGCTGCTCGAGTACAACGAGCGGACGGGCGAGTGGACCGGGCTGATCCTCACCGGGTCCGAGATCACCCTGCATCGCGACTTGCCGCTCTGGGCGCGGATGGCGAGGGAGCACGGGTTCGAGCACGTGCGCATCCAGACCCATGGCATGAAACTGTCGGACGAGCGTTTCACCGAAAAGCTGGTCGAGGCGGGCGTGGACGAGTTTTTCGTCAGCATCTGCACCGCGGATGCTGCGACGCACGATGCGATCACGACCATTCCCGGGTCGTTTGAAAAGACGCTGGGCGGTTTGCAAGTGCTTGATAAATATGAAGGTGTGACATCGATTACGAATACGGTCGTCACCACGGAGAGCTTCCGCCACCTCCCCGCATTGGTGCAGCGCCTCGAAGGGCTTCGAAATCTCGTCCAGATGGAGTTCTGGTTCTACTTTCCGATGAGCGAGAGCGATGAAAAAGGGCTCGTCGCCTCCCACGTCGAGGCCCGCCCGTACCTGCTTGAGGCGATCCACGCGGCACGCTCGCTCGGGCGCGGAGTGGAGGTGAAGAATTTTCCCGAGTGCCTTCTCGGCGAAGACCGCGGCGCGCTCTACAACGACCAACCCAAGCTCTACATCGATCCCGCGTTCTGGGACGAATTCGCGCGCAATGGCTTTTACGAGTGCGTCTACCGCGAGCAGTGCGCGTCGACGAAATGCCTGGGCCTTAACGGCGCGTACCGCAAAAAATTCGGCGATCACGCCGATTTTCTGAGCCCTTTCCCGCAGCCCTGATACGCCCTTTGCAAGGGCGTTGCGGCGCGGCATTCACCGCCGCCGTGCCCGAATGCTCCGAAAAGATAAGAAATAGGACAAAGGGATAAATTCTTGCTCGATTCCGGGCCGGAAAAAAGACGCTAGGGTTTCAAAAACTTGCGTCGAAATTTTCCCCGAAAAGCGGTAATAGTTCCGCTTTTAGCCTGCATTTGTAACAGCCCCTGATTTATAGTGCTGAATGCATTAAAAAAACGGCCGGAAACGCGCTTCCAAACCAGGCCGAATCGATTGTCCAAAAATTACCATTCGAACTACGTAATCCGGGGGACTCATTTGGCAACGTTGCTCTTCTATCAAAAACCCGTCCAGCTCAATTCGGACGTCCATAAAAACGCCCGCCTGGGCGCGCTGACCGGCGATTTCAGCTTTTCGAAAGAGACAAATTCGATCCCGCTTGCGGCCGTCGAATTTTTCGACACCGCGCGCGAATATCCGATCGCGTTTACCGGGCGCGAGGGCGGGGCGCTGTTCCCCATCGCACTCGTCGGCGTTCGCCAGAACGAGAACCTCTTCGTCAACAGCGAGGGCAAATGGGAGGGCCGCTACGTGCCGGCTTTCGTCCGCCGCTACCCCTTCGTTCTCGCCGAGAAGCAGGACGCCGACGATTTCAACGTCTACCTCGACGAGGCCTATCCCGGCTTTGGCGCAGCCGATGGCGAGCGCCTGTTTACCGACAGCGGGGAGCACACGCCGCTCCTCAAGCAGGCGCTCGAGTTTCTTGGCACCTACCAGGGCGAGATCAAGCGCACGCGCTTGTTTGTCGAGAAGCTCCAGGCGCTGAACCTGCTCATTCCGCGCGTGCTCGAAGTGGTGCGCCCGAACGAGCAGCCGATGGTTCTGCAGGGATTCAGCGTCGTGGACGAGGCCAAACTCCAGTCCCTGCCCGATGCAGATTTGCTGGACCTCGCGCGCAGCGGATTGCTCGCGTGGGTGCATGCGCACCTGATGTCGCTGAGCAACGTGCCGGCACTTGGGGAGCGCCTGAACACCCGGCTGGGCAAGCCGGTAGCAGAGGCGGTAGCTCCCGCCGGTACCGAGGCGGCCGGAACCGCAGCAGCGAAGAAAAAGCGCTAGGAATCACTGGCTGGTAAAGGCACGGGGGCGTGCCGGAACCAGCCGGTTATTGGGGAAGGCAGTAGCCAGCAAGAAGTCTAAAGACGCGCAATAAGCGCTCGGGGGTGAAATGCGAAAGGCAAGTGGGAGCGGCAGGATTGCCGCGGGGTTGGCCGGGATGCTTATGGCGTGCGGCAGCGCCATGCCTCTACATGCAGAGGACCTGACCGAAATCTTCAACGCGTCGCGGCAGAGCGATCCAAAGTACCGCGCCGCGCGGTACGAATTCGAGGCAGCCTCCTTCGTCGAGCCCCAGACTCGCGCAGCGCTCCTGCCGTCGATCTCGGCGGAATACCTGCGTACCCGGACCGACCAGAACATCCTCAGCAGCAACAACGCGGTGTTCGCTTCCGGTCGCTCGCGGTATACGACCGAGAGCCAGACGATGTCGCTGACCCAGCCGATCTTCAAGCTTTCCGCGTGGCGCGGTTACCAGCAGGCCAAGGTCAAGGTGAAGCAGGCGGCGGCTGTCTTCAGCGCAGC